>CAIRTQ010000158.1 GCA_903881545.1 uncultured Elusimicrobia bacterium | reverse complement strand
TACCTGCACCGCATCGTTCGGGAAACTCTGCTCGAACGCGCTTCGCTTTTTGATCTGCTCAGTCTAAACGAATCCAGGCTGGCACGCCTCAAAGGTCACGACCCCCAACTATGCCTCGAATTTTAACCGGACAGGAGTGAGTTGGCATCCCTATTTAGCGCTTCCATGGAGTCCGCTGGAATGGGACCCGATGCAGCAGGCAAAACACGGGCATATAGAACCGGCCGGAAGAAGCCCTTTGATGAAGTTCCCCGGAACCGGCGGAGCCGATGAAAAGTCCCTGCTAGACGGCCAGTTCGATGCCCACCGGGCAGTGGTCAGATCCCGGCACGTCGTCGAGGATGAAGGCGCGCCGCAAGCGCGACCGCAGGTTCTCGCTCACGAAGAAGTAATCCAGCCGCCAGCCGACATTGCGCTCCCGCGCCCGGGTCATCGTATCCCACCAGGAATAGTGCCCGCCCTCTTTCTCGAACTCTCGGAAAGTATCCACGAAGCCATGGGCCAACAGCTTGTCTATCCAGGCCCGCTCCACCGGCAGGAATCCCGAGGCCGTGCTGTTCTCCCGGGGCCGCGCAATGTCTATCTCCCGGTGCGCGGTATTGACATCCCCGCATACGATGATGCGGTCTTCGCCCTGGCTGCGGCAGCGGTCCACGACCTCAAGAAAAACCTCGTAAAAATCCAGCTTAAACTTAAGGCGCGTCTCGTCTTTTTGGCCGTTGGGAAAATAAATATTGAAAAGGGTGAAATCCTTGTAGACCGAGGCCAGGACGCGTCCCTCCGCGTCGAACTCTGGCATGCCGAAGCCGCGGCGCAAATCCAGGGGCGTGGTCTTATGAAAAGTGGCCACCCCCGAGTAACCCTTGCGCTCGCCCCAGTGCCAGACCGCATGATAGCCCTGGGGCTCGGCCAGATCCCCGGGCAATTGTTCCGGCCTAGCCTTGGTTTCCTGGAGGGCCAGGATGTCCGGCGACGCCTTCTTGAGCCAATCCAGAAGGCCCTTCTTATACGCGGCGCGCACGCCGTTGACGTTCCACGAAAGGAGGGTCAAGCGGCGGCAGCCCCCTGCGTGATGAGCCCGTCATTCATCCGCACGGTCCGGCTCGCCCAGCGGCAGGCGGATTCGTTATGAGTCACCATGACCACGGCAGTGCCGTGGAGGTCGGCAAGTTCCTTGAGGTCATGGAAGACCCGCTCGCCGTTCTGGCGGTCCAGGTTGCCGGTAGGCTCGTCAGCCAAAAGCAACGCCGGCCGATTGACGAGGGCCCGGCACAAAGCCGCGCGCTGGCGCTCCCCGCCGGAAGTCTGGACCGGAAAGCGATCGCGCAACCCCTCCAGTCCTAGCCCCCGCAGCAGGGCCAAAGCCCGCGCCTCGGCCTGAGCCAAGGACTCGCGCGTACGACCGCGCGCCATGGCCACGCGCGCAGGCATGAGGACATTCTCCAAGACGGTGAACTCGGGCAGGAGCGAATCGAATTGAAAGATGAAGCCCAGGCTCTCGTTGCGCAGAAGAGACTTCTCCTCTTCGTCCATTCGGGAGGTCGGCCGTCCAGAGAAAAACACCTCGCCCGCGTCCGGCACGTCCATGAGCCCCAGAACATTAAGCAATGTGGATTTGCCGCAACCGCTGGGGCCCAGGACCGCCACATATTCCCCAGCCGCGACCGCAAGGTCCAGGCCATTGAGGACGGTTACCGCGCTTTCACCGGAACCATAGGTCTTGCGCAGGCCGCGGGCCTCGAGGACGGGCTCACCCATAATGGATAGCCTCCACGGGGTTGACCTTGGACGCGCGCAGCGCCGGATAGACGGTGGCCAAGAGGGAAAGGATGACGCCCATGACGACGACCGCGACCACATCAAAAAGCTGGATCGAGACCGGAACGCGCGAAAGATAGTAGATGTCCGCGGGCAATTCCACGATGGGATAGCGCCAGATGATGAAGCAGAGGAGAAGTCCGAGGACCAAACCCAGGACCACCCCGACCCCACCGATGATGAATCCCTCGATCCAGAAGATGCGCCGGACCTGCCGGGGCGCGGCGCCCATGGCCTTGAGGAGCCCGATGTCCTTGGTCTTCTCCACACTGCGCAGGAGCAAGGTCGAGGCGATGTTGAGGGAGGCTACCAAGGTGATGAGCGTCAGGATGATGAACATCACGCCCTTTTCCAGCTTCAGCGCAGCGAACAAGGTACGGTTCATCTCGTTGAAAGTGCGCACCATGATGCCCGGGCCGAGCCTGGGCTGCAAGCGCCGGGACACGGCGTCGGCGCGATGAAGATCGCGCAACCGTGCGCTCACGCCGGTAGCCCCAGCTTCCACTCCGAAAAACTTGGCGGTGGTGGAGAGATCGGCGTAGCCCGTGCTGCTGTCATACTCATAGTAGCCCGTGTGTAGCAGGCCCTTGACCTCGAACTTCTGCATCTTGGGCATCATGCCCAAGGGCGTGGCCATGCTCTTAGGAGAAATCAGGACCACTTGGCCTCCCACCCACACGCCCACGGCCCGGGCTAGCTCCTCGCCCAGGACTATCCCAGGCAGGGACGCCCGGCCTTGGACCGGCCCGGTCGCAGCCTTGGGCTTAAGACCCTCCCAGGAACCATCACTCAGCGAGGTAGCAAGACTGTTGACGCGGGCCTCCTGCCCCGGGTCCACACCCTTCAAGACCATACCGATGGTACGGTCCCCGACAGAAAGGATGGCCTGGCCCAAGACGAAGGGGGCGGTCGCGGCCACCTCAGGGTCGGCCCGTAGCGCCGCCGTAACCGCGACCAGCTCGCCGGCCGAGCGCGCGCCGTAGACGTTGAGATGCGACTGGGCGCCGATGACCTTCCTTTGGATGTCGGCTTGAAACCCGTTCATGACCGATAGCGTGGTGATGAGCGCAGCCACCCCCACCATGACGCCGGCCACGCCGATGGCGGTGGTCACCATGGCAAAGAGTCCCTTGCGCTCGGCCTTGAGGTAGCGCCAAGCGACGAAGAGCTCAAAGCTCACTGCGCACCTTCGGGCTTGAGCGTGGGGAAGAGAATCACGTCCCTTATGGAGGGCTGTCCGGTGAGGAGCATCACCAAACGGTCCACGCCGAAGCCGATGCCGCCGGCGGGCGGCATGCCGCACTCTAGCGCCTGCACGAAATCCTCATCGAGCAGTTCGGCTTCGTCGTTGCCTTCCTCGCGTCGCTGGCGGGCTTGCTCCAGGAAGCGCTCCCGCTGGTCGAGCGGGTCGTTGAGCTCGGTGTAGGCGTTAGCCAGCTCCTCGCGCCCACCGAAGCACTCGAAGCGCTCAACGAGTCCCTGGCTGCCGGGCTTAAGCTTGGCCAAGGGCGTAATGGCGGTGGGATGGTCGAAAACAAAAGTGAGCTGGTCTAAAAGCGGCAGGATGCGGACGTCGAAGATGCGCTCGAATATCTTGGCCCCTGGAGTCCGCTCGCCTGCCGGCAGGCCCAGCCGTTCGGAAAGCGCGAGGAGGGCCGGACGGTTGAAGCCCTTGCCCTCCAGAATGAGGTCCATCTTCTCCCCGCAGTGCTGTTCCCAAAGTTCCGGCATATAGACGCGGCGGAACGGGGGCTGGAGCGATATTCGATGCTCCCCGTAAACGACCTCCGTTATCTTCAAAGCCTCGGCGCATTCGGCCACCACGCGCTCGAAGAGCTCGGCCATGACCTCGTAGTCGCCGTAGGCCTGGTACGCCTCCAGCATGGTGAATTCCGGATTATGCCGCGTGTCGATGCCCTCGTTGCGGAAGATGCGGCCGATCTCGTAGACCTTGTCGAAGCCGCCGATGACAAGTCGCTTGAGGTAGAGTTCGGTGGCGATGCGCATCACAAGATCAGCATCCAAGGCGTTATGATGCGTCCGGAAGGGGCGGGCCGAAGCGCCGCCGGCATGGGAGAGCAGGATGGGGGTTTCGACCTCCAGGAACCCGAGCCGATCCATGGTCCGGCGAATCGTGGTCAGGATGACCGAACGCTGACGGAACTTCTCACGCACCTCAGGGCTGGCGATAAGGTCGAGGTGGCGGTGGCGGTAGCGGGTCTCCACATCTTTGAGGCCGTGCCATTTCTCCGGCATGGGCCGCAGTGCCTTGGATAGGAGTACGACCGATGAGGCCGCCACCGTGGTCTCGCCGGTCCGGGTCTTGAACATGGTCCCGGAAACCCCGATAAAATCGCCGACGTGGACGTCCTTCTTGACCAGCAGGTAGTCGGCTTCGGGCAGGGCGTCCTTCTTGAAGTAGACTTGGCAACGGCCGGCCCCGTCCGCTACGTGGGCGAAAATAGATTTGCCCATGTCGCGCAGCTGCACGAGGCGCCCAGCCACGGCGACGGTCTGGCCTCCGTGCTCCGTTCCGGAGAGTCCGGCGCCCAAGCCCAAGACCTCGGCCGTAGAATGAGTCCGGCAGCTGCGCGAGGGATAGGGATCGACGCCGCGGTCGCGCAGTTCCACGACTTTGGCCCGCTTGGCGGCAAGGATTCCGGCGAGGGACTGCTCCTCGCCGCTGGAATCCGACGCCGGCCCGGGCAGAGGGGAAGTCATACCTTTCTAGCCAGAATCCCGGAGATGAGATCCCTGAGCATCTTGGGGTCGAAAGGCTTCTGGACGTACGCCGCCACGTTGGGCGAACTCTGGAAGAGATCCCGCATCTTCTTCCCCTTGGCCGTGAGCACGATGACCGGCAAGGCGCGGGCGGCAGGATGCGCCTGCAAGCGGGCGTTGAACGTGGCTCCGTCCATGACGGGCATCATGATATCGAGAATCATCAAGTCCGGAAGCTTGGCCTGCGCGCCGTCGGAATCGATCCCGAGGGCCCGCAAGGCGGCCTGCCCATCTGTGGCGGCCGACACGGAATGTCCTTCCCGCTCCAAAAGAAAGCGCAGCAAGGTAACGATCGCCACGTCATCATCCACGACCAGGATGTTGGCCATCTGTGGGCATTCTAACAGTTTGCCCCAAGACCGTCAAACGAATGACGGGAGAAGTAGGCCCATTGGAGGATTACCAATTCCCGTCGCACCGGCCATCTCCCTCAATGACTGTTTAACTGAGAATTTCTGGGGCCGGAAGAGCCAAATGCAGTCAGGGGCTTGGAGACGCCTACGACAGGAAATATCTGTTCTCGTTTCTTAAAGACAGCGATTGGAGCGCAGTTCTTCCGCGCGGCGTCCTGCAAGCATAGGTACGCCAATCCAGCTGTAGGCGTTGCATCCGGATTGAACGGGACCCGCCCGTCAGCCTTGATGAACAGCAGGGCGCTCCCCGAAGACGGGAGCATACGCACGATCCCGGACTTGCCGAGTCTTTTCCCTGAGAAGACGGTCTTCCCGTCTATGCAAATCTCCATCGCATCAAACTCCCCATCAATTTGCAAGTCCAGCCAAGTCGGATGGGGATGGTGAATCCATTTGTCAATCATCTCGGCCTCGGCCCAACCAACGGGGAATCCGGCGCGCAGGAGATTGATTCGGCCATTTGCCCTCTCCGAGATCAGGCGCCCTCGAAAATACATTTTATTGACAATTCTCATCCCTGGACGCAGTGGAAAATCCAGCGCCAAGAACGGACGATCCAGCAGGCTTTTCCCAGCGGCGCCAAATCCGATCAGCGACACCGCATCATTGAACACGTCGACCTCTGACCGGCAGGAGGGACCGACGCAATATTGCTCCGCATTGACCGCCGAATTGAAGAAACGGCCCATTGGGGATCCCGCGACTTCGATATGAACATCGCGGTAAGAGGACAAGCGACGCGTGGAGGACTCTTGGTCCCGTCCTTTAGCCGCAGTAGGCGGCGGCAACGGAATGAATTCCAGCACGGATTGGCGGGATTCTCGCGCACCCGCGAGGCTAGAAGCCAGCAATCGCGCCAAGAAAAGGTTCCCGCCGGGGCTCATGTGGCCGCCTATCGCCACAAACGGGAAGACTACGTGTTCCTGATACTTCACCGCAAAATAAGCGATATTCTTGCGGCGTAGCGCGGCCGTCAGACGGACGATACGGGGGTCGATATTGAAAACGATCATCTGGGGCGTATGAGAAGCGATTTCACCCAACTGCAAACTGTGGATCTCGTCCATCTCCGATTCAATATCGCGGCGGTAATAGAAGGGGTTCTTCAAACTGCGTCCCGGGACAAGGATATGCAATGGCGCTGCAAGAAAGGCAGGAGCACGCAGATCGTAACGAAGGTACCGCAGTGGCGGGATGAATCTAGTGTAGGCAGCCAGGCGGTCATCCCGGCCGCGCCCGGCCAAAAGGATTTCCTCCATGCCTTGTCCCGTCAGAATATATCTCGGGTGGAAATGCTCCAAGGCAGACTTCACAGGATAGTTGAGACCACTACTGAAAGTCGCGTCACGGTCTGTTTGAAAACAGGAGGGACCGATGATGATATAATCCAAGGCATATTGTGGAGCGAAATATTTCCAAAGGTCAAAGACGCTGTGAAAGCCCCCCCCGGTCATGCCGAAATTAATGACCTCGACATTGCCAAATCCTTTGCGGACCAGCAACTTTCGCAGCAGCGAAGGGTAATCCGAATGTTCGTTCACCTCCGCGCCATGGGTGAATGAATCCCCGAAACAGCCTATACGCACTACGCCGGCGGGCTTGCTCTTAATGAAATCCTTCGGAGTGCTGTCTTTATCGTTCTGCATGACTTCCGCTGGGTTTTCCCATGAGCTCCATCCGGCAGGCAGCACCTGGTGAAGGTAGACGCGATAAAAAGCGTAATCAACGGCAATGATGCACAATGCCAGGTAAAGCAGATACCCAAAAAACTTCAACAGAGAATTCCTCATCACGGCGTCAACGGGAAGATCCAAATACGGTCAGGGGTTTAGAGACGCCTGCGACCGGGAATGTCCTTTCTCGTTTCTTAAAAGCGGCAATAGGCGCGCACATCTTTCTTGCCGCGTCCTGCAAACATAGGGAAGCATTCCCGGATAAAGGGGCCGCATCCGGATTGAACGGGACCCGCCCGTCAGCCTTGATGAACAGCAGGGCGCTCCCCGAAGACGGGAGCATACGCACGATCCCGGACTTGCCGAGTCTTTTCCCACCCAATACGACCTTCCCGCCGACGCACAGCTCCACCGCGTCAAACGCCCCTGCGATGTCCACGTCCAGACTGGTCTCATTGGTGTTGTGCATCCATTTTTCCATCAGCCCGGCCTCGGCCCACCCCACGGGGAAACCGGCGCGCAGGAGATTGATGCGGCCGCTTTCTCTGGCCTGCATCAGGCGCCCTCGGAGATAAGCCCTCTCTACGACCTGCATCCCTTCATAAATCGGGAATCCCAAGGCCAAGAACGGGCGATCGAAAGGGCTTTCCCCGGCGGCGCCAAGACCGACGATCGATTCGGCATTCTTGAACACGTCGGGCTTGAATCGGCAGGAGGGGCCGACGCAATACTGCTTCCAATCAACCGTAGGATTGAAAAAGCGGCCAAGCGGCCTCCCCGCGACCTCAACATGGACATCGCGGTAAGAGGACAATCGGCGCATGGCGGGCTCATGGTCCTGTCCCTTAACTGCGAATGGTGGCGACAACGAAGTGAATTCCAGGACGGCTTGGCGCGAGTCGTTCGCTCCGGTGAGGCTGGAAAAAATCAGGCGCGCGAAGTAGTGGTTCCCGCCGGGGCCCATATGGTGGCCTATCGCCTGGAACGGAAATCCCCACAAATCTTCCACGGAGAAACACGCGATATTCCGGCGATGGAGCGCGGCCGCCAGACGGACGATGCGGGAGTCCATGCTGAACACGATCACCTGGGGAGTATGGAAAGCAATCTCATCAAACTGGAGGCTATAAATCTCTGACATCTCCGCCTCAGGATCGCGGCGGTAATAGAAAGGATTCTTCAAGTTGCGTTCGGGAGCGATAAAATACAAAGGTGCCGCAAGGAAGGCGGGGGCGCGCAAATCGTAGCGCAGATAACGCAGCAAAGGGATGAAGCGGGTATAAGCGGCCAGGCGATCGCTCTGGCCGCGTCCTGCCAGAGCGATCCGCTCCATGCCTTGGTTGGTTCGGACATACCTCGGATGGAGTCCCGCCAAGGCTTTCTTCACGGGATATCCCAGATTGGCGCTGAAAGTCACATCTCGTTCGGTTTGAAAACAGCGGGGGCCCATGATAATGTAATCTAAGTCATACTGCGCCGCAAAAAACTTCCAAATTCCGAAAGCGCGTTGGAAGCCGTCCCCGCTCCTGCCGAAATTGATAACCTCGACTTTGCGGAACCCCTTGCTGACCAGCAACCCTTGCAATATCGACGGATAATCCAAATGTTCGTTTACCTCATCGCCATGAGTGAACGAATCCCCGAAACAGCCTATGCGCACGACGCCGGCGGGCTTGGTCTTGGCGAAATGGTTCGGCGCGCTGTCCTTGTCGTTCTGCATGACTTCCGCCGGATTTTCCCATGACCTCCATCCGGCAGGCAACACTTGGTAAAGGTAGACGCGATAAAAGGCGTAATCAACAGCAATGATGCACAATGTGAGGTAGAGCAGATACGTAAACAGCTTCAGCCAGAATTTCGTCCTCATGACAATTAGTACCCAGAACACTCCTGTCCGGGGAAAAACGACAGGGAACCCTTCGCCAATTGTAGAATGAAGCTGTTCAGGAAACATTCTACGACGGAGGATTCCCCTTGGCACATTATAACACGGTCTTGCACCAGCTCGTTTCATTGTTGCCGGGAC
>CAIRTQ010000157.1 GCA_903881545.1 uncultured Elusimicrobia bacterium | reverse complement strand
GATGAGCGAGGGGCTCAACAGCAAGATACAGAAGATCAAGAGCATGGCCTGCGGCTTTCGAAATATCGAGAATTTTAAGACGGCAATCTACTTCCGCTGCGGGGGGCTCGATCTTTACCCATGCTGAACCCGGAAGCCCCACTTTTCATAACCTGCTCCCTCCTTATCGCAAGCAATTGATATCCGTTAAGATTGCCTTAAGGCCCTGGGGACGGTGGTTGAGGCGCGGTCTCAAGTTCCAGCCTGACATAGACCACCCCGTTGCTCTTTTTGTAGACCTCGACAGCCTGCGCCCCTTTGACCTCGCCCTCGACGTTGGCGCTCGGAGATTTCCCCTGGATCAATCTCAAAAGATCGGTCCGGGCCCGATCCTCCGCCGCGATCCGGGAGAGCGACGCATTCTCGTCCTTCGCCTTGCCCACGGCCACGGCGAATATCCTCCCGGCCCGCGTTTCGAAGTGGGGCTTGGCCCTTGTCCATTGCGGCCGCGCCCATAGCGTGCCGGGCGACAAACACAGGGCCGCAATCAGCGCTGTCTGCATCAGCCGCATCTTGTTCTCCAGTTTCAGAACTTGTAGCCGCCCTTAAACAGCACGTCGAAGCTGCTGACGCTGTCGGCGCCTGTATCGTTATTGTTCGTGCCGATGATGCTGTAGCGCAGCTCCGCGCCGACGAGCCAGGAGGCGTTGATGTCGTAGTCCACTCCGGCGCCCAGCGCAAAGGCGAGGCCGACGGAGGATCCGGATGTCTCGTGGGTTGGGTAGTCCAACTCTCTTCTGGCCCCACCGACCCCGAGTCCCAGAAGACCGTAAGGCCGGATGTTGTTGTCCGGCAACAGATCGAGCCTTCCGATCGCCAGCAAGGTCCAGGCTGAGGGCTCGACCTCTATATGGCCGTAATATTGGCTGCCGAAGTTCTTGTAGTTGAAGTCGCCGCCGAGGCTCAGGTATCTCTGGAGCTGATAGAAGTAGTTAACTCCGAACGCCGGCCCGACCCTGCCGAATTCCGCGCTATCGCCGCCCACGTTGGTGTTGTTCAACGGATTGGCGAAGCCGATATTGATCCCCACCTGATGGGCCCCCGGTGTCACCTGCGCATTGGCATGCGTCGAGATCAACAGCAGTCCGCCCACGAACGCCGCAGTCAGTAGCTTCATTTGATTATTCTCCTTTCAAAGTCTACGGACAGCATATCCTTCCCGACAGGCCGCTGCTATGCGGAATTGTACGCAAAGCTGTAGGTATGACTACGCATTGGGAGATGCTTCGGCATCATGCATACTCTGGGAGTTCGTTGTTCATAGGAGACAGCATGTGCTTTTCCGCAGGCGCCAGTTTTTCTTCGGGGGTTTTGCTAGCGTTCGTTGGCACGGAAACACTCAGAAAAGTCCATAAGCCGTCCCAAATCGCTTTCGCTGGCATTCCAGTATTCTTCGCTCTTCAGCAGTTTGCGGAAGGTGTTTTATGGACGGCCGCGGCGCATGCGGGATATGCCGGCGTGCAAAGGACTGCCACATATATATCTTTGCAATAATGGCGCAGGTCATCTGGCCCCTGCTTATACCGCTTTCCATGCTATTGATGGAAGAAAACAGATTCCGGAAAAGACTTTTGTTTGCGCTGCTGGGCGCCGGCGCAACCGTAGCGTTGTATTATTCGTACCGTCTGGGGTTTTATGGCATCCATGCGGAAATCAGCTGTAGGCACATCTCCTATCATGGCGCCGGTCTTGATTTCTTGAACAAAGCAGCAATAGCATTTTACCTGGCTGCGACGATCATCCCGCTTTTTGCTTCAAGCATTAAAAGGATGTATATCTTGGGCATCATCATGGCAATATCTTTTGTCGTATCAGCAGTATTTTACACACAGTGCCTGACCTCCGTGTGGTGTTTTTTTGCGGCGGTGATGAGTTTTGCGATTTTTTATATTGTCAGGGACGCGCATAAGAAATTTATTTTTAAAGCGACTTGATGACCTGAGGCACAGCCTGCGTAGTTTACTTCCAGCCGTGGGTATAACTCCGCATTGGCGCAATAGGGGAAGATGGGTAAAATGATGATAGCGACCTTCCCTTCTCTGGGCCGTTGTCAAGTTGAGTCATCCAGAGATTTGAGGCTCCCCTTTAATGGTAAAGTAATGGAAATTCTAATTAACAACGAGAAAGGGGGGGATTTTGTGAAAAAGTCCAACAGACCCAAAACATTTCCCGTAGTCGCCATCGGCGCTTCCGCCGGTGGGCTCAAGGCGTTTGCGGAGCTCTTGAGCGCCCTGCCACCGGAGCCGGACATGGCGTTCGTGCTGGTTCCCCATCTCGCCCCGCAATTTAAGAGCCATTTGGTCGAGATACTGGCGCGCAGCACCAGGCTGCCGGTCCGCGAAGTTAAAAGCGGAGACAAGGTATCGCCCAACCGGATATACATCATCCCTCCCAACCGCTCGATGTTTATAAAGGATGGGGTACTCCATCTTTCCTCATCCGGACATAAGTCCGACTGGCGCAATCCCATCGACAGCTTCTTCCGCTCATTGGCCGACGACCAACGGGACCGGGCGATCGGAGTCCTCTTGTCGGGAGAGGGTTCCGACGGCACCGACGGCCTGCGGGCGATCAAGGAACGCGGCGGAATGACTTTCGCGCAGGATGGGGACACAGCGGAACATCTCAGCATGCCTCAATCGGCCGTTGTTTCCGGTCACGTGGACTTTATCCTTTCCCCGGCCGAGATCGGGAAAAAGCTCGGCCCTGCGCGGGCTGCCGGCAATCTTAATCAAGGCGGAAGAGGAATAAAGAACAGGCCTAGGGGCGAAGAATCCCTGAACAGGATCCTGGAGCTTCTGCGGACCGCCAAGGGAGTCGATTTCGAGTTTTATAAACGGAGCATGCTGCGCCGGCGCATCCAAAGGCGCATGACGCTGGGGGGGGTCCGCGAGCCGGAGAAGTACTTCCGCGCGTTGAAAGCGGACTCCGAGGAAGTCGAGTCGCTCTATCGTGATATGCTGCTCTCCGTGACGTCCTTTTTCCGGGAACCGCAATCCTTCACGGCTTTGAAGAGCACGATCTATCCGCGCATCCTCAAAAACAAGTCCGCCTATGCGCCTATACGCATCTGGGTCCCCGGCTGCTCCACGGGCGAAGAGGCTTATTCCCATGCCATGAACCTAGTTGAATTCCTGGGCGACCGGGCCCCCCAGATATCCTTCCAGATCTTCGCGACCGATGTGAACCCTGCCGTCATCGAGATTGCCCGCGTCGGACTCTACCCCAGGAAGATCAAGGCGGAAATCTCCCCCGAACGGCTGCGGCGCTTCTTCGTAGAGACGAAGGGCGGCTATAACATCTCCCCGTCCATCCGCGAGCGGTGCACCTTCGCCACGCAAAACCTGGTGCAGGATCCGCCTTTCACGAACCTGGACCTGATCAGTTGCCGCAACCTCCTGATCTACCTGGGGCCGATGCTCCAGGAAAGAGCCATGCAGATCTTCCAATACGCCTTGAAGCCCCGGGGCATCCTCATGCTGGGCCGTTCGGAGAGCGTCGGAAGTTCTTCGGGGCGTTTTTTGCCTCTGAACGTGAAAAGAAAGGTCTTTTCCGAGCGGACGTCAGCTGCGGGCGCGCGTCTCGATTTCCTCCAACCCGGCCGTTTCCTGGAGACCGAGTCCGCCTTCAAAGACCGCGAGCGCGGCGGGCCGGGCCAAAGCAAGTCGGTTCCGGACGCCTTTGACCTGCAAAACGAACGGGACAGCGTCCTGCCAGAGCGCTACATCCCCAACGGCGTCATCGTCAACGGCGATCTGGAGATCCTGCGGTTCCTGGGTGACACCTCTTCTTATCTCCGGCCGGCGCCCGGCAAACCGAGCATGAATCTCCGCAACATGGCTTCAGGAGAGCTCCTTCTGGAACTCCGGGTGGCCATCCACGTGGCGAAAAAGTCGGTCTGTGCCGTGCGCAAGGAGATCGCGGCGCCTTACCCCACCCTGCCGGGGGGGGGGCGCGTCCGTTTCGAGGTCCTGCCGCTCAAAGCTTCCAGTCTGCATAAGGAATATTTTCTAGTCCTCTTTGAAAAGATAGCCAGTGCGGAGCCCGACAAGCTGCGGGCCGGCCAGACGCGGGGGGAGGAAAGCCGCCGAGTCATCGAACTCAAAGAGGATCTGGCGGTCTCCGGCGGGCACCTCAAAGCCATCATCGACGAGCAGGAGGCGACCAACGCGAAGCTTAAGGCTTCAAGTGAGACGCTTCTTTCCAGCAACGAAGAACTGCAAAGCATCAATGAGGAGTTCGAAACCGCCAAGGAAGAGCTTCAGTCCACCAACGAGGAACTGATCACGTCAACCGAGGACGTCGTACGCGGCAACCAGATTTTGAGCCGCGCCAACAACGATCTCTCCAATCTTCTGGCCAATATCGACATCCCGATCGTCCTGCTGGACCCGGATTTGATCGTCCGTCGCTTCACGCCGTCGGCGGAGAAGGCGCTCGGCCTCTCCCCGGACAAGATCGGACGGGCCATAACGGACAGCAAGCTCCCGCTGCGCCTTCCCAACTTAAAACAACTGCTCCTGGACGTGATCAAGATCGGACATGTCCAAACGCTGGAAGTCCAGGATACGCAAGGCCGCTGGTATTACCTCATTCTTCGGCCTTACCGGACTGATAAAAGCAAGACTGAAAGAAGCAGGACCGAGGGCGCTGTGATGGCGCTCATCGATATCCACGACCGGAAGCTTTCGGAAAAAACCGTGTTGCGGCTGGCCACTACGGTGCTCGACTCCAACGACGCCGTCATCATCTGCGATCTCAAAGACCGGATCATCGCCTGGAACAAAGGCGCGCAAAAGATGTACGGCTACACCGAAGCGGAAGCTTTGGGGATGAATATCAGGCGGCTCATGCCGAAAAACAAGCTTATAAGGGCGCGGGAACTGGTCCGGGTAGCGGTGGCGCAGGGAAAGAAAGCGGCGCCGATCGAGATCCAGCGCCGCACGAAGGACGGCAGGACTCTGGACGTGATGCTGACTGTCACGGTGCTGCGCGATGACAAGGGCTCTCCGGTGGAGGTCGCCACCACCGAGCG
>CAIRTQ010000156.1 GCA_903881545.1 uncultured Elusimicrobia bacterium | reverse complement strand
TCCGCCGGGTCATAGCCCCAGACGGTCTCCAGGAGGTAGGGGATGCTCAGGCACCGGCCGGACTTGCTGATGAGCGTGGTGAGCAGGTCGAATTCCTTGCGCGTCAAGGACATGCCCTTTCCGGCGACCTTGACCGTGCGCCCGGCCGGGTCGAGTTCCATGCCGAAGCGCTTGAGCTTCGCCTCGGCCTGCGTTGAATTCTGGTAGCGCCTGAGCACGGCCTGGATGCGCGCCAGCAGCACCGGCAGGGAGAAGGGTTTGAGCACGTAGTCGTCCGCCCCCCCCGAAAAGCCCTCCAGGATGTCTTTTTCCGTGATGCGGGCGCCGGACATGATGATGACCGGCAGGGCCTGGGTGGCGGCGTCCTTCTTCAGGATCCGGCAGACGGCGTGGCCGTCGAGGCCGGGCATCTCGGCGTCGACCAGGACGATATCGGGACGGGATTCCCGCGCCAGCAGGAGCGCTTCCGAGCCGTTGTCCGTGACCACGCAGGCTATCCCGTTGGCGGTCATATAGCGTTGGACTATCTCCAGGATGCTCCGGTCATCGTCGACGGCCATCACTTTCATCGTCATGACCTCATTTCTAATCCGCTCTAGGGCTTGGCCTTTTCAACAGGACCGTCGAGCACCTCGCGCATCTTGCGCAGCAGCGCTTCCGGGGAAAATGGCTTGTGCAGGAAAGCTAGGCCGGGCTGCAGCATCCCGAGCCGAACGATGGCATCGTCCGTATAGCCGGAGACAAAGAGCGTCCGGGGGGCCATCTTCCTGAGCGCGACTTCCTGCGCCAATTTACGGCCGTTCATGCCGGGCATCACCACGTCGGTCAGCAGCAGGTCTACGGGCTGGCCGCGCTGTTCAAGCGCCTTCAGCGCCTCCCGCCCATCCGCGGCGGTCAGCACCGTGTATCCGGCGCCGATGAGCGCGCGCTCCGCAAGACGGCGGATGACTTCCTCGTCCTCGACCAGCAGGACGGTCTCCCGGCCTCGGACCAGCGCGGCTTTATCCTTATCCTTATTAGCAACCTGGACAGTCTTTTCGGCCTGAGGGAAATAGATGGAAAAATTCGTGCCGCGCTCCGGCGCGCTCTCGACCTCGATAGTGCCGCCGCTTTGCGTGATGATCCCGAATATGGTGGCCAGGCCCAGGCCTGTTCCCTGGCCTATGCTCTTGGTGGTGAAGAACGGCTCGAAGAGATGGCTTTTGACCTCGTCGGTCATGCCGTGTCCCGTGTCGCGCACCCTCAGGATCGCCAAAGGTCCGCGCGCCAAGCCCGGATGCGCAGCGAAGAAGCCCTCGTCCATGTCCGCGCTATCCGTCTCCTGCGTGATCGCGCCGCCGTCGGGCATGGCGTCGCGCGCGTTGAGCACCAGGTTCAGTATCACTTGATCGAGCTGTCCGGGGTCCATCCGGATCAGGCAGGGCCGGGGTGAGAGCTTCAGTTCCAGCTTGATGTTTTCCCCGATGAGGCGCTGGAGCATTTTGTTCGTAACGGGGATGGCCGCGTTGAGATCGACCACCTGCGGCACCAGGATCTGGCGCCGGCTGAAAGCCAGGAGCTGCTGGGTGAGGGCCGCGGCGCGGTCCGCGGCTTTGAGGATCTCTTCCGTGTCCGCTCGCCGCGCGTCCGGGGCCGGCAGGGCATCAAGGACGAACTCGCCGTAGCCCTTGATGGCGGTGAGCAGGTTGTTGAAGTCGTGCGCCACCCCTCCAGCCAGGCGGCCGATGGACTCCATCTTCTGGGACTGCGTGAGCTGCACTTGCAGCTTTTCCCGATTGGCCGCGGCCTGCTTGCGCTCGGTGATGTCGCGGTAGATGCCGGAGACGCCCACGACGGTTCCGGCCGAGTCTTTGATGGGGAAGAGGGACACCCAGACATCGATCACGGCACCGCTCTTCGCGCTCAGTTGATGCTCGAATTGCGCGTTCTGCCCCGCGAGGATCTTATCGAGATTGCCCATCACCTCGCCCTGGTGGCCCGCGGGTGCCAGCAGCGAGATCGGCCTGCCGATGGCCTCCTCGGCGCCATAGCCGAATATTTTTTGCGCTGCCGGGTTCCAACTGGTGATGATCCCCTTGTAGTCCGCGCTGATGATCGCGTCATCGGCCTGAGTGATGATGGCGGCGAGGCTGAGGATTTTCTCTTCATCCCGTTTGTGCTGCAGAGCCGCGCCGATGTATGTCGCGATCCCTTCCAGAAGCTCGACCGTTGCGGGGCTGAAACGCCCTTTGCGCCGGTCGTTGAGCTGGAGCAGGCCGACGATCTTCTCCTTGGTCCGGATCGGCACCAAGACCACGGAAGCGTAGCCTTGATGGATGCATTGGTTGCGCGGATTTATCCGGGGATCCTTGCCGGGTGGGATGTCCAGAAGCAGGCAGGAATCGTTCGTCCAGCAACTCCCCCCTGCCGTGAAGAGCGGATGGTTTGGGTCGGTCTTGCCGGAGATGACCAATCCGCAGGTGCAGCCCAGGGAGACGTTGCCGCCCTTGTCCCGGCACAGGCCGCCGTCCGCGCCGCGCTCGACCAGCGTGGTTTCCGTCTTCAGGAATTCCGCGGGGAATCCTTTCTGCGCGAAATAGGGGTAGTCATCGCCGTCGTGCAGGCGGAGGCCCACGGCATCGCACCCGGTCCGCGCCTGCAGCAGGTCAATGGTGCGCTGGGCGCAATCCTTCAGCCCGCTCGACTCGTTGAGGATCTGCAGGACGCCCCGGCCCAGTTCCTGATAGGCTTCCGCCTGCTTAATCTCGGTGATGTCGGCGGCATACAGGTTGACGTAGCCGTGCTCGATGATGGGTACCAGGGTCACGATGAGCGCCCGCCCCTCGACTTGGACCTCGATGTCGTTCCGGCCCTTCAGCGCGAGCGCTTGGCTGATGCGCGCCCGCCATTCGGCGTTGACCTTGCCGCCCACCCCGGCGCCCAGCGCGCGGCAAAAGGCGCCCGCCGCCGCGTTGGCGTATTCGAGTATCCCTTGGGCGGATACGCGCAACACCGGGCTTGTGTTCTCAGCGGGGAACCGCGCCAGCTGTTCGATCTTCAGTTCGTTCCGGCGGCGCTCGGTGACGTCGCTCAGGACCAGTCGGCACACGGGCTGGCCCTTGGCGTCATGCGCGAGGTTCGCCAGCAATCTCACATAACAGGGCGGGGCGCCCGCGCGCGCCAGCAAGACCTCGAAAGGCGCCATCGTGCCGGTCTCGAAAAGCAATGTGATCTGCCCTGTGAAGGCAGCCTTGTCGCCGAGCGCGATGAAGCTATTCAAGGAGCGCTGGCACAGCCGGCTGCGATCTGTGTGTAACAGTTTGGCGGCGGTGAGGTTCGCCTCCAGGATCATCCACTTGCTGCTGATGGTCAAATAGGACAGCGGCGCGAAATCGTAGAGGTCGAGATACTTCTCCTGAGAAGCCGTCAGTTCTGAATACGCACGGCGCAGATCCTCGTTCTGCATCTCCAGCTCGATCTGATGCACATTCAGTTCGTGGCTCAGCCAGTGGGAGGACTCGGGGGCGGCCTTGCTCTTTGATCGCCGGCCGGTCTTTTTGGCGACAGCCGCCACCCGCTGGCGCAGGCGCTTTTTCCAATCGGTCCCGGAGCCGCTGGCCCCGGAAGGTTCAGGCTTTCCGGGCATTGTCACTTTCCCTGACCGGCCGCTCCGTGGTGGCGATGGCGTAGGTCTCCCCATCACTATCCACCAAGGCGGTGGCGGTCAGCCACGCCTCCACGATCTGTCCGTTCTTGGCCAGCCGCTGGGTGTGATAGGGCTCGATGATCTCGGCGTGGCCGAGCTGGCGCACCGTGGCCTGGGCTTCCCGGCGCAGGGCCGCGGGGATGATGTCGCGGATGTTCATGGCCAGCGCCTCGGCCTGGGGCCAGCCGTATGTCCTCTCCGCCGTCGCGTTCCAGGTCAGGATGCGGCCCTCCAGATCCTGGACGATGATTGCGTCCTTGGAGTCGCGCGCCACCCCGGCCAGATGGCGCATGGCGGCGGTCTCGTGCAGGGTTTCCTGGGCGCGCTTGATCTCCGAGATGTCGATGAAGGTGAGCACCGCCCCTTCGATGACGTTCTCCAAAGTGCGGTAGGGCCGGATGCGCAGCTGATACCAGATGCCCGTTTTGCTCTGCACCTCGACCTCCTTGGGAACCAGGGTATCCAGCACGGCCTGCATGTCTTCCAGCAGCCGGTCGTATTTTATCAGGTTGGAGACGATGTCGCTGATGGGCCGTCCCACGTCGGCCGGTATCAGGTTGATCACCTGGGTGGCGGCGGCCGTGAAGCGCAGGATGTTCATCTGGTGGTCCACGAAGATGGTCCCGACGCCGGTGCTGAGCATCAGGTTGCTCATGTCGTTGTTGGACTGCGTCAGGTCGCTGACTTTGGCCTGCAGCTCGGTGTTCACCGTGGACAGCTCCTCATTGACCGATTGCAGCTCTTCCTTGGCGGTCTCCAGTTCCTCGTTGGTGGATTGCAGTTCCTCGTTGACGGACTGCATCTCCTCGTTGGACGATTGCAGCTCCTCGTTGCTGGCGGCCAGCTCCTCGGTGGCGCTTTGGAGAAACGCCTCTTTTTCGCGCAGCTCCTTGGCCAGCATCGCGTTGCGCGCGCTCTCCGACATCGGCTGCGGCGCGTGTTCCGGCCAGGCTTTGCCCTTGGGATCGGCGGGCGTCGGCTCCAGGATGATGAGGAACAGGCACGGAGCGGAGCCGGCGCTATCCTTCGGCAGGCAGCGCACGGTCAGGTCCGTGCTCGTGTAGTCGCCGTTGGTCTTTACCCGCAGGCCGCTGCGGGAGATCGGCAGATGCTTCTCCGCGGCCCGGCGCAGGCAGAAGGCCAGCTCCTGCCGCAGGCCTTCCCGGGCCATCTTCAGGACGTTCATGGCGCTCTCGCCCGGAGCCGGTTCCAGGTATTGGCCGCTGCGTCCGTGGATGTATTGGATCTCGCCGCGCTCCGTGACCAGGAG
Organism: uncultured Elusimicrobia bacterium; assembly: GCA_903881545.1. Lineage (GTDB taxonomy): Bacteria > Elusimicrobiota > Elusimicrobia > UBA1565 > UBA9628 > UBA9628. The sequence goes on along the minus strand of CAIRTQ010000156.1, from coordinate 1,884 downwards.
CGCGGTCATGGGATGCTGCTTTAGAAGGGCGGCCTCGGTCAGCGTGCGGACGTCGTCATTGGCCTGGGGCAGCATCGCTTTGAGCGCGGGCGCCGCGGCGGAGCGGTCGGCCGGCGCGTTCGCGAGCACGCGCGCGGAGATATTATCCCTGGAATACTTGCGCCGATACAGGCTCGCCTTGCGTTCCAGCGGCGCGAAAAGGTCGGGGAACTCCCCCACCGTCTCGGAGGCGCCCAGGAAAAGGTGCCCATCCGAGTTCAGCGAATAGTAGAACAGGGGGATGAGCCTCTTCTGCAGTTCTCCGTTCATGTAGATCAGCAGGTTGCGGCAGCTGATCAGGTCGAGCTTGGAGAACGGGGGGTCCTTGATCACGTCCTGCTCGGAGAAGATGACCATGTCGCGGATGCTTTTGTTGATGCGGTAGGCGCCGTTGGTCGTCTTGGTGAAGAAATACGCCAGCCGGTGCGCCGAGATGTTGGAGACGGCGCTGCTGGAGTATGTCCCCATGCGGGCCAGCGCGATGGCCCGGCTGTCGATGTCCGTGGCGAAGATCTGGACCTTGAAGCCGCGCGAGCTGGCCTCCCGGCTTTCCTGGAGCAGGATGGCGATGGAATAGGCCTCTTCACCGGAGGAGCAGCCGGGCACCCATATCCTGATGCTGGCGCCCGCGGGCTGGTTTTTGACCAGGGGCGCGATGGCCCGTTTCTGGAGCATTTTGAAATTCGCCGCGTCGCGGAAGAAGCTGGTGACGCCGATGAGCAGGTCGTGGAAGAGCGCGGACACCTCCTGCGCGTTGTCTTGCAGGAAGCGCACGTAATCGGGCAGGCGTTTGATCTGCTGGACGGCCATGCGCCGATCGATGCGGCGCGTGATGGTATTGCGCTTGTACAGGGAGAAGTCGTGTCCGGTCTGGTCGCGCAGCAGGATAAAGATCTTGTTTATTATCTCCGTGGGGGCGACGCTCGGCAGCGTGCGGCTGTGCAGGTGCGTTAAGTGCAGGAGGATCTGGCCCACCATCTTTTCCGGAGGCAGGATATAGTCCACCAGGCCGGTGGCGATGGCGCTGCGCGGCATGCCGTCGTACTCCGTGCTTTCGGGTATCTGCGCCAAGACCAAGCCGCCTTCCGCCTTGACCTCCCGAAGTCCCAGCGTGCCGTCGCTGCCGGTGCCGGAGAGCACGATGCAGATCGCTCGATTGCGCTGATCCTGGGCCAGGGATCGGAACAGGAAATTGATGGGCAGGCGCTGGCCGTGGGACAGGGTCGGTTCCAGGACCTGCAGTTTGCCGTGGAGGAGGGCGATGTCGCTGTTGGGCGGAATGATGTAGGCGCAGTTGCGCTCCACCTTTATCCCGTCCGTGGCCTCGAAGACCTGCATCGTGGTGTAGCGCTGGATCAGCTCGGTGAGGATGCTCTTATGGTTGGGGGCCAAGTGCTGCACCAGGATGAATGCCATGTCGATGACCGATCCGGACGGCATGGCGGAAAGGAACCGCTCGAACGCCGCCAGCCCCCCCGCCGAGGCGCCGATCCCCACGATCGGGAAGGGCGCCGTCTGCCCTTGCGCCGGCAAAGCCATTTTCTTTCTCGGAAGACCGGCCGGTCCCTTGCCGGCGGGATGTTTTTGGGCCCGTTTTTGTTTTTTCATTTTGTCAGCCTTTGGACATGCGGGATCAGGGAGGTTGTCCCGCTCATAGTTGAAAGCCCTTGAGGCGAGACCCTGTTATTGTACACTGCCTTCCCCTTCCTGTCCAATTTCTCGACGGAGAGCTCTACGACAGGATTTACAATTCACTCTCTCCACCGGCCCTTAAACTGCTTGGAGCGGCACTGAGTGCTATTTCCATTCTTGATGACGGCGATATTTCATGGCTTTTCATTTCGC
>CAIRTQ010000155.1 GCA_903881545.1 uncultured Elusimicrobia bacterium | reverse complement strand
GCCTTCGGACTCATCCCCATGCCCCCAAAACTGCCCCAAACCCGCTGGGGCCGTTCGGTAACATCTTAGATGAGTTGACGGCTTGGATTTCGGTAACATCTTACGTGAGTTGAAGCGGCCCCTGGGCCGTTTTTACCTCATTTGCTATGCTTGCTGGATGCCACGGCGCATCCCCCCCTCCGGCATAAATCTTTTCCAGTCCATCTATATCCTCCTCGACGAGTACCAGCGCCGAACCGGCCAGCCCGCCTTCAACCTCTCCTTGGGCAATCCGGACGGCGTGCCGCCCGAGGCCATCCGGCGGCTTGAGGCGGCCTTCGCGCAGGATCCTGGCTACGACTACCACACTTACGCCGAGGACAAGGATCTCCTAGGCTTCTGCGCGGGCATGGTCGAACTCCACGGCCGCATCCGCCTGGCGGAGCACCCCCACCTGCGCGCCACCCCCATAGCCGGCATCAAGAGCGCGACTGCGGTCATTCCGCTGGCCTGCGGACTGCACCTGCCGGACCGCCGGCGGCGTGACGAATTCGTCGTGGCCTCCAACCTGCCGGCCTACGACGTGATCGGCACTTGGGCTGAGCACTATCTAGGCGCCCGGCGCGTGGTCTGGCCGCTTTACTCCGCTGAGGACATGCGCCTCTGCGTGGCGCACCTGGAGAGCGCGCTGAGCCGCGCCCATCTCCAACGACCGGACTTGGTGTTCGTCATCCGTCCCGGCAATCCCGCCTCCGTCGCGGTCACGGCCGCCGAATGGCAGGCATTGATAGGCTTCTGCCTTGAGCACGGATCCCGCTTGGTCAACGATGCCGCCTATGCGGGCTTGAGCGATGAAAATTGCGTCCCTTTGGCCCAGGTCGCCAAAGACTATCCGGACCTGGAGTGGCTGGAACTCTACTCCGTGAGCAAATCATTCAGCGATCCTGGCGCGCGCCTGGGGACACTGGTGGGCTCGCGGGACTTCGTCGAGGATTACATCACCATCAAGGGCAACACGGACTCGGGCCCGGTCCCGGCGCTTATGGCCGCCTACGGCCGGTTTTTCGCGGATCTCCCCGCCGCACGCCGCGCCCTGGAAGACTTGCGCGACCTCTACCGCCGCCGCCTCGAATACGTGATCCCGGCCTTCCGGAAAGCCGGCCTGCTCCAGGCCTGCCCTACGGACGCGGGCTTCTTCACACTGTGGAAGGCGCCCCGCCGGATCTTGGGAGTGGATTTGGCGGAAGAAGCCCGGCAGCGCGGCCTGGGCGCTCCGGAAGCCTGCAACCGGCTGGTCATCCGCGAAACCGGCATCGTGGGCGTGCACTTCGCGGGCCGCGATCCTGAAGGCCGGCCCGAGCCTCTGCTGCGCTATGCCGTGTGCGCCGACGTTCTGAACCGCGGCTTCCAGGACCGGTTCGAAGAACAACTCGCCCTCCTCAAGCCGGAATACTAGCCCGGACGGGGTCGCGGTAACGGTATACGGTATTAAGATATAATGCCGAACCGCCATGTGGGAAAGAATCAACGGCGTATTCTACCGCGATAAGCGCCTGGCCTGGGGCGTAAGCCTCCTCCTGCTGGCCATCATCGCCGGTTGCGAATGCGCCACCGGCGTCGACTCCGGCTTCGGCGTGTTCTATCTCCTTCCGGTCGTCCTGGTCGCGTGGCATGTCGGCCAAAAGCCCGGAATGCTCATGTCCGGCTTGGCGGCCGCAAGCTGGGCACTAGCGGCGTGGCTGCCCAGGCAGCTCGCGGGGCTGGGCCCGAGCAAGGTCCCCGTCGCCATCTGGAACGCGATAGCGGGCTTGTGCATCTACACCGCTTTCGTGCTGGCCTTGACCAAGCTTAAAGCCGCCCTGGTCAAGGAGCGGGAACTGCTCCGCGTAAAGGGCGACCTCCTCTCGGTCGTCAGCCACGAGTTCAACAACGCCCTGACCAGCATGGGCATGGCCCTGCTCATCCTGCGCGAGAACGACGAAAGCCCAGACCAGCGGCACAAGGTCTATCCGGTCCTGGAGCGCGTGTACAGCATCCTCAAGGTCGCGGTGCGCAACTTCCTCAACCAGGGGCGCATGGAGTCGGGGCGCTTCCATCTGGACGTCAAGCGGATCGAACTGCGCCATATCCTGCAAGACATCCTCCTCCTCATGCGACCGTTGGGCGAGCAGAAGGAACTGGACCTGCTCCTGGAATTGCCGAAGCATCCCATCCCGATCGTCGCGGACCCGGACGCCCTGTCCTTGGTCATGAGCAACCTCATCGGCAACGCCATCAAATACACTCACAAGAAAGGCCGGGTGACCATCCGCCTGGCCCTCCTGGACTCCGCCGAAGAAGTCGAAGTCTCGGTTGAGGACACCGGCATAGGCATCTCCCCCCAGGATCAGGAAGCCATATTCCAAGGCTACTTCCGGACTCCAGAAGGCAGGAAGGCTGCCAAAGGCTTCGGCTTCGGCCTGAAGATAGCGCGCGAGATAGTGGAATCCCACGGCAGCATACTCAAGGTGCAGAGCTCCGCGGGCCAAGGCGCCCGTTTCTATTTCAGACTCCCGGCCTGCAAGGATGACTGCCCATATGCTGAATCCGGCATATGCCATCGCTGCCGGCGCCGCAATCCCCAGGCTCTGGACACAAATTTATCGAATTTAGTTCAATAGCTTCTAGTTTCCATTGCATGGGGGAAAGCCGAATGAGAAAGAAAGGTATCCTGGCCGTTAAGATCCCCGGTCTGAGCCGGACCGTGGCAGAGAAGTCAACGGAATCGCCGAAGATCAAGATAGACTATCCGCAGGAAGGCGAACGGGTGCGGCGCGGACACTATGCCATCAGGATTTCAGCCAACGGTGGGCAATGCCAAGCCGCCATAGACGAAGGCGATTGGCAGGACTGCCGCAACGATGCCGGTTACTCATGGCTGGATTGGTTCCCAGAGAAGCCGGGCGCCCATCGCATCATGGTCCGGACCCGCCTCAGCAACAGGTGGATCAAGGCCCAGCGCGTCTGCGACGTAGAGTAACCAGCCGGGTCACGCCCGGAAGACCACTCCTCTCTTGAAATCGGCGCAGGCCGTCTTCTATTCTGTGCAAAGGAGCCCATGAACAAATCCGCAACGGCCCCCCAAATACTATAATTACCAATATGAACCCAGAAACCACTATCCAGGAACACAGCCCCAAAACCAAACGCTTCAATCTCCGTCGGCGTCGCGGGGTCTTCCTCAAAGCCCGGCCCGAACCGGTGGCGGACAAGGCCTTCTTCGAGGACCTCGACCTCTGCTACCGCACCCTGTGCGCCATTCTCTTCAACTATGTCCCCACCTCCGGGCATCCCGGCGGCAGCATCTCATCCGGCCGCATCGTGTCCGGCCTCATCTATGAAGGCCTGGATTATGATTTCTCCCAGCCCGACCGGATGGACGCCGACCTGCTCTGCTACGCGGCCGGGCACAAAGCCATGGGCCTTTATGCCATGTACTCCCTGCGCAATGAACTGGTGCGCATCGGCAACCCTGCCCTGCTGGCCCCGGAGCGCAGGCAATTGCGCCTGGAGGACCTCCTCGGATTCCGGCGCAACCCGACCCAGAGCACTCCTTTGTTCAAACAGTTCCACGCCAAGCCCTTGGACGGACATCCCACCCCGGCCGTGCCCTTTGTCCCCATCGCCACCGGAGCCAGCGGCGTAGGCGTGACCGCCGGCGTGGGATTGGCCCTGGCCGCCCTTGACATCTACGCCCCAGCCGCCCCCCGCGTCCATCTGATCGAAGGCGAGGGCGGCATGACTCCGGGCCGGGTGCACGAAGCGTTGGGCATGGCAGGCACCACCGGCCTCTCCAACCTCTGCCTGCATGTGGACTGGAACCAGGCCTCCATCGACTCCGAGGCGGTCTGCGCGACGGAGGGCGGCCCCGGCGACTATGTGCAATGGGATCCCCTGGAGCTCTTGGCCTTGCACGACTGGAACGTCATCGACGCTGGCGACGGGATGGATTTCAAGCGCGTGCTCTCGGCGCAAAGGCTGGCGGCGGGCCTCGACAACGGCCAGCCCACGGCCGTGGTGTACCGGACCACGAAAGGCTGGCAGTACGGCATCGAAGGCCGCAAGTCGCACGGCGCCGGGCATGCCTTCTGCTCCGAGGGGTATCACCAGGCCGTGGCTCCTTTCGAGAAGAGATTCAAGGCGCGGCTGCCGCATTTTGAGGGCGAGAAGACGCCGGAGCGGTTGGAAAAGGCCTACTTCGACACGCTGATGTGCCTGCGCCAGGTCCTGGAGAAACGCAGTGATATCCCGGCCAAGGCCGCAGAAAAGATAGCCGCCGCCGCCGCGCGCCTCAAGACCAAGGCCCGCGCCCCGCGGGCCGACGCGCCCAAGACCGACGCAATCTTCACGGACGCGGTCGCCATCGAGCGCGCTCCCGCCGAACTGGGCGTCGCCGTGGGCAAGCCCGTGACCTTGCGCTCCGCCCTGGGCAATTCCATGGGCTGGCTCAACAACCTCACCAGCGGCGCGTTCCTGGCCTGCGCCGCAGACCTCATGGAATCCACCAGCATGTCCGCGGTCAGCGGACGCTTCCCCAAGGGCTTCTTCAACGCCCAGAGAAACCCAAGCTCACGCCTGGTGCCTGTCGGCGGCATCTGCGAGGACGCCATGGGCGGAGTCATGGCCGGCGTCTCCAGCTTCGGCCGCCATGTCGGAGTGACGAGTTCCTACTCCGCCTTCATCGCAGCCCTGGAGCACATCGCCTCCCGCCTCCACGGCATCGGCCAGCAGGCCCGGCGCGAAGCCACGGGCGATCCCTTCCGCACCTGGATTATGGTCAACGCGCACGCCGGGCCCATGACCGGGGAGGACGGCCCCACGCACGCGGATCCGCAGGCCTTGCAGATATTGGCCGACAACTTCCCCAGGGGAACGCTCATCACGCTCACCCCATGGGAGCCGCAGGAAGTCTGGCCCCTGCTGGTCGCGAGCTTGAAAGCCCGTCCCGCCGTGCTGGCGCCGTTCGTGGCCCGGCCCGCCGAGATCGTTCCCGACCGCGCGGCCCTGCGCCTGCCGCCCGCGCATGCCGCGGCCAAAGGCCTCTACGCCTGGCGCCGCAGCGACAAGACCGACGCAACCGTGGTCCTGCAAGGCTGCGCCGTGGCGCTCCTGTTCGCCCGCCATGCGCTTCCGGAGCTCGACCGGCAGGGCGTCGCGGTCAATGTATTCTATGTCTCCAGCGCGGAGCTCTTCGATCTTCTGCCCCTTAGCGAGCAGGAAGCAATCTACCCCGCCCGCCTGGCCCGCGGAGCCATGGCCATCACAGACTTCACCTGGCCGACCATGGCGCGCTGGGTGCATTCGCAGGAAGGCCTGCGCAGCACTCTGCATTCGTTCCGCAAAAACCGATTCCTGGGCAGCGGGAGCTGGGACAAGGTGCTCGAAGAGGCGGGCCTCGACGGGCCGGCCCAGCTCAAGGCGGTCCTGGAGTGGTGCCGCGTCGCCGGAAAAACGGCTTAAGACACACATATGGAGGTCTCATGATGAAACGACTGCTGACCGTATCCTTGCTGTCCTTGCCCGCGGCCGCGCTGGCCCAGGGCATGCCGATGCACGCGCCCATGATGGGCCGCGGCTGCTGCCATGGAGCCGGTGGCCTCATAGCTGGAGCGATCTACGCCGTGGTCGCGGTCCTGGGCTATTGGGTGCTGACCCAGGCGGTCAAGGAGACCAGCGGCTGCATCAAGCGCATCGGCGATGTGCTGGGCAGCATACTCGTTCTGTTCGGCCTCTTGGGACTGCTCTGCTCCACCTTCATGCATGTCCGGAACTCCATGTGCCGGCGCTGCTCCATGGGAGCCGCTTCCAGCATGATGGCGCCGCCCCCGCCGCCCGCCGAGAAGAAGTAGCCGCACCCAGCGGATGGGACCGCTGGACCAGATAGAGTCGCTCCTGGGCCGCGCCGCGGCCCAGGGGCGTTGGGCCCTGTCCGAGGCTGAGGTCTACGACTTATTGGACCTCTTGGGCTTGGCCACGCCGGGGCGCTTCTTCGCGGGGCCCGATCTCGCCCGCCAGCTGGCCGGGCTTCCCGGCGACCGGGTCGTCCTCAAGGTCTGCTCGCACAAGACCCTGCACAAGACCGAAGCCGGCGGGGTCAAGGTCTGCGCCAAGGACAAGGCCGCGGCGAGCCTGGTCGAGATACAAGCCCGGTTCCCGGACGCCGATGGCATCCTCGTCTGCGAATTCGTCCCCCATGCGGCATTCTCCTTGGGCCAGGAGATCATGCTTGGTGCCCGGGCGGACAAAGCCTTCGGCCCCATCCTGACGTTGGGCGTCGGCGGCACCGACGCCGAGGGCCTCACCTCGGCCCTCAGGCCCGGCTTCTCCCCTTCCATCGCCGCAGTCAAACTCGTCGCCGACGACGGCGGCTGGCTGAGCTTCCTCGACCGAGCCTGGATCTGGCGCTATGTCAGCGGCCGTGTGCGCGGCGGCAAGCGCCTGGCCGAGGACGCGTGCATGCAGGTCTGGCTCGCAAGCTTCCGCAGGCTCCTAGAGCATTTCTCCGACGGCGGCGCTTCGCCCTGGGCCATCGAGGAGCTCGAGGTCAATCCCCTGGCCATCTCCGAAGGCCGCATCGTGGCTCTGGATGGGGTCCTGCGCTTCCGGAGGGCGACCGCCGCCGCGCGCGACTGTCCGTCTCCCAAGGCCGTATGGTCCTTGCTCCAGCCGGCCACCGTGGCGGTGGCCGGCGTGAGCGAAAAGAAAATGAACTTGGGCCGCATCATCCTCAACAACGTGCTGGAAGCCGGCTTCGACCGCGGCCGGCTCTTCGTACTCAAGGACTCTCCCGGGGAGATCGACGGAGCCCGCTGCTATGCGGACCCCGCACAATTCCCAGAGCCCGTGGACATGTTCGTGGTGGCCGTGCCCTCGCCCGAGGTGCCGAAACTGCTCCTGCACGCGGCCGCTTCCGGCAAGGTCCGAGGCGTGGTGCTCATCTCCGGAGGGATGGGCGAGAAGTCCGGCAGCGAAGGGCTCAAGGACGAGGTTCTCTCCATCATCGCCGCGGGCCGCAGGGCCAACCCTGATTTCGCGGTCTCGGGCGGCAATTCCTTGGGCATCGTATCGTTGCCGGCCAAAGTGAACACCTTCTTCATCCCCAGGATAAGACTCGCCATTGGGACCGCTGAAAACCCCGCTCACGCGCGCGCCGCCTTCATCAGCCAGAGCGGGGCCTTCGTCCTCTCCACGCTGAGCAAGCTGGCGTGGCTCAAGCCGGCCTATTGCGTGACCGTGGGCAACCAGATGGACGTGACCGTCTGCGACTACGTGGAGCAGTTGGCGCAGGACGAGACGGTCAAGGTCATCCTGGTGTATCTAGAGGGGCTCCAACACGGCGACGGTTTGAAGCTGGCCCGCGCCGTAAGACGAGCGCGCGGCCTGGGCAAGACCGTCATCGTTTACAAGGCGGGCCGCACCCCGGCCGGGACCGAGGCGGTGATGGGGCACACGGCGTCCATCGCCGGGGACTTCGTGGCGGCACGGGCGATACTGGCGGACGCCGGCGCCTGGGTCGCGGAGGACTTCGACCAGTTCGAGGATTGGGCGCAGGTGGCCTGCTTCTGCCACGGCCGCGCCCCCGGACAAGGGCGCCTGTTCGTCTTGGGCAACGCGGGGTTCGAGACGGCCGGCATGGCCGACAACATCCTGCCGGGCGGGCCGGTGCAGATGGCCGCGCCGGACCCGGCTTTGGCCCGGCGCCTGGGCGACATTCTGACGCGGCACCGGCTGGATTCGATCGTGGACGCCCACAATCCGCTGGACTTGACTCCCATGGCGGGAGACGCGCCCCTCATAGAGGTGGCGGAATCGGCGCTGGCCTCGCCCGCGGTGGACGTCTTGCTGGCCGCCATCATCCCGATGACGCCCTTGATGAAGACCCTGCCGGAAGAAGGGCTGGACGGCTCCTTCGCCGCGAAGCTGGGCGAGATGGCCAAAGCCTCCCGCAAGCCGGTGCTATTCTGCGTGGCCTGCGGCTCGCTCTACGACCCTTATGTAGAAGAGGCGCGGCGGCGCGGCCTGCCGGTGTTCCGATCCGCGGACCGCGCGGTGCGGGCGCTGGCGGCCTTCGTGCGCGGAGCCAGCGGTCCCGGGTTCTGCGCATAGACCGCCATCACGCAGGCCTTACAGTCGAACTCCAGGCGCAGTCTCACGCCCTCTCCGTCGTCCAGGAACAGCGGCTGCGCCGCCTGCCCCTTGACGCAAGACTTCAAGGCGTGGCGCAGGCAGTACTTGCAGGTCATGACGCGCGCGCTCGGAGGCATCGGCCCGTTCTCCACGGCGCGCGCCAGGGACTTGACCCCATGCGCGCGCAGGAACTTCTCCGCCGCATGGTTGGCGACATTAGCCTCGAACCCTAGCTCCGTCTCCGGATAAGACGCCTCGGCCCGGGCCGGCAAGCGCTGGCCGCGCGGATGCGACCTGATCCGGGCCTGGATGAGCGACGCCACGGCATTGCGCCGCAGTTCGTTAAGGACCGATACCGGCACGAAGATCGCCTGGGCCGGAAGCGCGACCTTCTGCGCCGCGAAAGGAGTTCCCCCCAGCTTCGCCAACTGCTTCGCCAGCGTGCTCTGGGCCGCCGCCGCGTCCCGGGGCGCGGCGTTCTCACAGGAAGCCGACGCGCCGGCCTCGACCCCATCTTCATCCTTGAGCTTGAGCTGGAGGCCGGTCCCGCTGGCCCGCAGTTCCATGGCCACGCCCATCTTGCGCTCGATATGCGCCGCGTCCAAAGCCTTGAGCCAGAGCCGGTCGTGGTTCCGAAAAAGCCGCATCCCTCGCGCCAGGCCCCTCGCGTTCTCCACCCAGATCGCGCCGCCCTCCACTTTGTTGACCGGAGTCCCGCATAGGTGGCACTGGGCGTCGAGGTAGGCGATCCCGTCTCCGGCGTGCAGGGTCGGGCGCTCCTCCAAGTCGACGCGGTTTCCGCGCACCAGGCGCACGGTCCCCACCGGCTCGCCCAAAAATCCGGGGACCGCGTGGGCGTGCATACCGGCGTCGCGGCCGTTGAGGAAATAGGTGGTGTGCCCCCGGTTGAAGGTCTTGACCAGGTCCGGCTTGACATCCGAAACGACCGCTCCGGAAGAGGCCTTCCGGCCTCCCGTCCGGGATAAAGCGGCGTCGAGGGCGCGGCGGTGCCACAGGACCACGTTCTTCACATAGGCCGCATCCTTGAGCCGCCCCTCGATCTTGAAAGAGGTCACGCCCGCCGCCATCAGGGATCCCAGATGGGCGGACAAGTCGAGATCCTTCAGGCATAAAGCGTGGCAGCGCTCGGCCAGCGTCTGGCCCAAGGCGTCCCGGACCGTGTAAGGCTTGCGGCAGGGCTGGGCGCACTCTCCCCGGTTGGCGCTGCGGCCGCCCAGGGCGTAGCTCAGGTAGCAGCGCCCGCTGTAGGAAACGCACAGGGCGCCGTGCACGAAGGCTTCCAGCTCGATGCCGGGCGCCGCGGCGGAGATGCGGGCGATATCCGAGAGGGACAGCTCGCGCGCCAGGATGGCGCGCGTAAAGCCCGCGTCGCGCAGGAAAGCCACGCCCTGCGGCGTCGCGTTATGCATCTGCGTGCTGGCGATCAAGGGCACGGGCGGCAGGCCCAGCTCCAGGAGGCCGAAATCCTGAATGATGACCGCGTCCACGCCGTCTTCGTAGAGCTGAGTGATCAGACGGCGGGCCTCCAAGAGCTGCGCGTCGCCCAGCATGGTGTTGACCGCGGCATAGACCTTGGCCCGGAAAAGATGCGCCCGGGTAATGAGCTGGGCTACATCGCGGCGCGGGTTGCCCGCCGCCTGGCGCGCGCCGAGGCTCTGCGCGCCGATATAGACCGCGTCCGCTCCGCACTCCAGCGCCGCCAGGCCGCAGGCCAGGTCCTTGGCCGGAGCCAGGAGCTCATAGGCCGCGCCGGCCCGCGCCGGCCCGTCCGCGCGCCGAGAATCAGTTTCCATTACTGGGCCGAGGCGAAGCCGTGCATCTGGCCGATGCTACGGTACACCAGCCCGGACATCTCGCGTATCACATTGCCCCGCGCCTTCAGCCAGCGCAGGTAATGGCGGGCCGGGTGCTGCTTCTCGATGATGCCGATCAAGGTGTACGCGTATTGCCGGCCGTCCGGGCCCTTGGCCAGGAGCACTCCCATGTCGCCGCAGAGCCGGCTGGTGCTGCCGGTCTTGCTGAAGACCGCCGTGCCCTCGGGCAGGCGGGCGCCCGTGAGCAGGCGGTCGCGCTTGGGCAAGGCCATGAGGCGCTTGATCTCTATCGAGCCGGGCAGCTCGTTCTTCCAAAGCGCCAGAAGGAACCGGCTGTAATCCTGCGCCGAGGCCTTGTTGCGGTAGGTCCGGCCGCCGCGGCCGATGTACTCCACGACCGCCACATCCGGGAGCAGGCTCCCATAATGGCGGCGCAGCAGGGCCTGCACCGCAACCGGCCCGCCCAGCCGCCGCATCGCCCAGTTAGTCGCGGAGTTATCGGAATGCTGGATCATGCGCTCCAGGTGGTAGCGGCTCTGCGCGTCGTAGACGAGCTTGCCGTCCTTGACCGCGTCCATGAAGGCCAGCACAACGAAAGGCTTAATGAGGCTGGCGGCCTGCAGCTGCAGGCCCGTATTTACCTCCACGAGCTTCTCGCCGGTTGTGAAATCATAAACATACCAGGCCATGCGCTCGTCCGGGGAAATGCGCCCATCGCGGCGCAGTTCCTTGAGGTGTTCGTTCACGAGCGCCTCAAGGCTGCGGCGTTCGGTAGCCTGGGCCTTATCGGCGTCCTGGGCCGGGACCGGGCCGGCGGTCCGGCTGCTGCTGTCGACCGCCTCGAACCAAGGCCGCACCGGCACGGGATTGGCCACGCCGAGGCCTTTGCGGCGCAGGATGCGGGCGTGCGCGGCGGCCGTGGCCCGGGCGCCGGAAGCGGTGCCGCGCCTAAGATAGACCAGCTGATAGGCTCCGTCGGCCTGGACTACGCGCAGGCTCCTGGCCACGCGGGGCCCCAGGGCAGCGGCCAAGGTCTCCCGGCGCGCGCGCAAAACGGCCAAGTCGGTGCCGGAGCTGTAGAAGATGTCATAGCGCTGCCGCGCGGTGTGGACGCGCGCGAACGCAGGGCAAAGGGCGCCGGCCAATACGGACAGGACGATTAGAAGACGATGCAAGTATCGCTTCTCCTTCTCGGCGCGTCGTGAGGCAAGAAGTACACGCAAGATGATAGCAGGTGGCGGAGATGTTTTCAATGTCGCGGCCAGCCACCGCGAGGTTTTGCTATCATAAATTCTCACGAGCCCAAGCCATGGCCATCGATTTTAAAGACTACTACGCGACACTAGGCGTGAAGAAGGGCGCCTCCGCCGATGACATCAAGCAGGCCTACCGGCGCCTCGCCAAACAGCATCACCCGGACCTGCACTCGCAGCCGGACAAGGCCCGCGCCGGGGAGAAGTTCAAGGAGATCAACGAGGCCTACGAAGTCCTTTCCGATTCCGAGAAGAGAGGGAAATACGACCGGCTCGGCCCGGATTGGCAGGCGGAGCAGGCGCCCGCCGGAACCGGAAGAGGACAGCAGTACCAATCCCGGCCCGGCCCGCACGCCGAGTCTTTTTCCGGCTTCAGCGATTTCTTCGATTCGCTCTTCGGGCAGGCCTCGGCCCGCGGCTTCCGCGGCGATGATGCGGTCGCGCCCGGCCCCCGCCAAGGCCAGGATGTGGAGGCGGAACTGCCGCTCACCTTGGAGGACGCGCTCCAGGGCGGAGACAAGAAGCTGTCCTTGCTCGCGCCGGTCCTTTGTCCCGCCTGCCGCGGCACGGGCCGCAGGGGCGCCGGCTTCTGCCCGGCCTGCGGCGGGGTAGGCGAGGCCAAGCAGGAGACGACCATCACGGTTCACCTGCCCAAGCTCATCCGCGACGGCGCCAAGCTGCGCCTGCGCGGCCAAGGCGGCCCGGCCTCGGGCGGCGCTCCCGCCGGCGACCTATTTCTCAGGATCAAATTCCTGCCTCATCCGCAGTTCCAGGTCTCGGGCAGCGACCTGGAGACGACGGTGACCGTAATGCCGTGGGAAGCCTCTCTAGGTGCGGAGGTCGCCGTCCCCGCTTTGGAAGGCCCGCTGCACATCCGCGTTCCGGCCGGAACTCATGCCGGCCGGCGCCTACGCGTCACGGGGCGGGGCCTAGCCAAGGAGGGCGGCGCGCGCGGGAACCTTTACGCAAAAATCCGGATAGACATCCCGGAGCGGACCAACGAGAAGCTGGAGCGCCTGTTCAAAGAAATGCGGGAGGCCGGCGCATGAAGCCCGAGCATTCCGTACGCGAGCTGGCGCGGCTCATGAAGATCGAGCAGGCCTTCCTGGAGGATTGTCTGCGCTGCGGCGCCGTGGCCTGGGACGAGCTTCCCGAGGAGCCGGAGGTGCCGCCGGCCCGGCTGGCGCGGCTTAGGCGCCTGCAGAGGCTGTGCCTGAGCCTGGACATAGATGTGTTCGCCGGCTCGGTCATCGTGGACCTGCTCGACCAAATGGATGCGCTGCAGCGCGAGCTGGACCGGCTGCGCGGCCGTGAACCTTAACGAGGCGTTCGACGTTTCCGCGGCCAAGCTGCAAGAGCTCAAATCCCGCATCATCCGCCTGGGCATAGATGTACGGCTCATCGAGGAGTCCTTCATCCGCGGCGGGGGCAAGGGCGGGCAGAAGATTAACAAGACGGCCAACTGCGTGCAACTTTTTTATCCGCCGTTGGTCCTGCGCGTGCGTGTGCAGAGAGAGCGGCGCCGGACGGTGAACCGGTTCCTAGCTTTGCGCGAGCTGGTGGACCAAATCGAAATAAAAATCTCTCCGGCAACATCTGAACGCCTCCGGGAATTTGAACGCCTCCGCATGCGCAAAACCCGACGGAAAGCGAGAAGCGCGGCTAAGTACCAGGGCTAGACCTGGCAGGCGCAGCCTTTGCCGCGCAATAGCTGCCTCTGCCGCCGCAAGGAATCCACGAACTGGGTCTGTCGGCCTTGGCCCGTGGCGGATCGCCGAAGCAGGGGGCTCTGGTGCTGGTAGCCGCGGCGCAGCATCTCTGCAACCTCGAGTTCATGCCGCTTGAATAGCGCCTTGAGCCGGCCCCGCCAGCGCAAGGTCTCGGGATGGCGGGAGTAGCCCTTTTTTCCCTTCGTGATCACGCTCCAGATAGCGTGGAGCTCTCGGTGTTCGCCTAGGAGATGGTTCCGGCACAGGAGCCGTGGCGGGATGTCCCAAATGCGCATATCTCAGAAAGAAAACGATTCGGGGCACTCGGGGTTGAACCGAGAACCTCATGGTCCCAAACCATGCGCTCTGCCAATTGAGCTATGCCCCGTGCCGATGATTTTACAACAATTCCAGCAGCAAGGTCGTGGGTCGCTTAGAAAAACCGGGCGGCGCCGGTGAAAGCCCCTACTCTTTTTCCACCGCGCATAACTGCTTGCCGGACGAATCAACGAGCGCCCGCGCCCGGGCGCGAAGCGTCGCGGCTTCTTTCCGACGTCCACTCTGGAGGCACCATCTGGCCTCGGCGACCAGGGCCCCACAAAATATGCTCCGGACTTCTCCCGCGGGAAGCTGCTGGTCCGGGACGGAGATGATGCGCCGGTAGCAATCCTCGCTCTTGGACTGGAGGCCCAGTAGGCCGTACAAATCCCCCGCCCGATACAGTTCCGCAAGCCGGAGATGCCATTGGTCATTCTTTATATCACGGATATGGACCAACGCGCTGTCCAGCGCCGCCTCGGCCGCGGCCGGGCGCCGCTGAACTTGGAGCGACTTCGCGAGGCCCAACAATAATGCGGCCCGACCCTCATGCCCGCAAGCCCGCGTCCGCGCACAACGCGTCAACGCATCCCTGTAGAGGGCGCTGGCTTTGCCGCTTCGCCCCTGCCACAGATAGATCTCGGCCAACTGCCGGACTAATCCAGGATGCAGGTTGGGCAGATCACGTTCATAGAGGCTCGCCGCCCTAGCCATGGCGGCGGCATCGTGGTCAATCCTATTCAAGCGATCTACCGCGTCCCCGGCTTCGCCATATCTTTTTCTCTCTATGTATTGGGAAATGCTTTTCTCCAGATACGGCTTCGCGCGGGCAGGATCGCCGATGTCCAAATAGTATTGGCCCACATGGCGATTAGACTCAGGGTCTTCAGGGTCCACGGCCAGTGCTTGTTTGAAGCTCTTTATGGTCTTCGGGCCGATTCCCTGAGAATCCGCCCAGAAGTACCCTTCCCAAATATAGAGTTCCTTGGCACGAGGCGCCGCTTTCTTGGCTCGGGCCAGGGTCGAACTCGCATCCTCCAGGCGTCCCAATGCGCGATAGCACCAGGCCAGATCCTCGAAACCCAAGACATTGCCAGGCTCATGACGAAGGGAATCCTCGAGCAGGCCGACGGCTTCCGCGCAGCGGTCCATCTTCCGATATTCGCTGCCGAGAGCTCCCTCGGCGCGGGGGTCCCCTGGCCGGATTCGCAAGGCGGTCGCGAAGGCCTTCGCGGCGGCGCCATAGTCCTCGCGTTCTTGCGACGCGAATCCAGAAGACATCCATACCTGAAAATCGGCATCGCTCCCGGAAGCCGAACCCGCGAGCGGCCGGCAAGCCGCGATGCAGAGGACCAGATGACGGAAGAAGCCTTTCCACCGGGATCGGGCGGACCGGGTGCTCAGCATGCGTGGCGCGGGATCCGGTACGGACGAAAGCCTATGCGGCGTGCCTCTCGATGGCCATATGAATATCGGCATCTTGCTGGAACCTCCATTTCAACACAAGGAATCCTTCTTGCTTTCGCTCCCGATGCGGCTCCGATCGGCGACCCGGACTACAGTCCCGTCCTTCTATCCCCCAGCAGATTTAGGAACTCCTGCCGCGTCGCCTGGTCGTCATGAAAGCTGCCCAGCACCGAGGAGGTCGTCATCACGGAATTCTGTTTCCCCACCCCCCGCATCATCATGCACAGGTGCCGGCACTCCATGACCACGCCCACGCCCTCCGGCGCCGCCGCCTCCATCACGGCGTTGGCGATCTGCGCCGTAAGCCGCTCCTGGATCTGCAACCGACGCGCGAAAAAATCGGTCAGCCGAGCCAGCTTGCTCACGCCCAAAACCTTCGACTTCGCGATATAGCCGATGTGGCAGCGCCCGAAGAAAGGCAGCATATGGTGCTCGCACATGCTGTAGACCTCGATGTCCCGGGCGATGATCATGTTGTTCGCCTCGGACTTGAACACCGCCCCGTTGATGACGGTCCCCATCTTCAAACGATAGCCCTCGGTCAGGTAGGCCAGGCTCCTGGCCACCCGGCCCGGCGTGCGCAGCAAGCCCTGGCGCTTAGGGTTCTCGCCCAGCTCGACCAAGAGCTTACGGATCAAATCCGCGACGCGCTTCTCATTCA
Organism: uncultured Elusimicrobia bacterium; assembly: GCA_903881545.1. Classification (GTDB taxonomy): domain Bacteria; phylum Elusimicrobiota; class Elusimicrobia; order UBA1565; family UBA9628; genus UBA9628. The sequence continues at coordinate 3,452 of CAIRTQ010000155.1, read as the reverse complement.
TGACCAACCCCCTCCCGCTGCCGCCTGAGCACCACGCTCACGGTGCGCGCGAAACGCAAAGCGCCCGGCTTGCCCACCTCCACCTCGACGGCCCGGACGCCGGGGGCTTCCAGACAAATCTCGGCGACGCGTCCGGCCAGCCTCTCGATAAGCTGGAAGGAAGAACCCTCCACCTCGGACACGATGCGCTTCTTGATGGCCTTATAATCCACAGTGTCCTCCAGCTTGTCGCTCACGGAGGCCGGGCTCAGGTCGGCCTCCATGCGGACCTGGATGACCACGTCCTGCTTCCTGCCGCGCTCCTCCGGATAAACGCCCACGATGCAGCGCAGATTCAAATCCTGGATGCGTATCTCGTCCGTCAGCTTCTCAGCCATAAACCGCCCCCCTCATATGGCGGCCGCCATCTACGAAAATAACCTGTCCCGTGATGAAGCCGCCGCGCGCCAGAAACAAAACCGCCTCGGCCACATCCGCCGGGCTCCCGTAAGATTGCAAAGGATTGCTGGTCTTGAGGCGCTCCAGATAACCATCATCCGCCCCCAGCGGCGGCAGGATAAGTCCCGGCGCGACCGCGTTGACCCGCACGCGCGGAGCGAACTCCAGCGCCATCATCCGCGTCAGATCGTGCAGCATCCGCTTGCTCAGATGATAGGCGACATGCTCCGCGTCATAGTCCGTCATCCGGCTGTCCAGCAGATTGACGATGCAGCCGCCTCCCGAGCGCGCCAAGGCGCGGCCCAGAACCAAGGGCGCCAAGGCGTTGACCCGCAAGTTGCGCTCCAGCTCTGCGGCCGCGAGCTCCGCCAGCCGGCCCTGGGGGAAGATGGCGGCGCTGTTGACGAGGATGTCCACTTTGCCCGCAGCACGGCGGGCGCAATCGAACAGGGCCTCGGCCTGAGCGGCGTCCTCCAGGTCCGCCTGTTCCACCCAGGCTTGACGGCCCAGCGCCCTGATCTCGCCCGCCACGGCCTCGGCCTCCACGGCCGAGCTCAGGCAGTGCACGATCACATCCGCGCCCGCCTCGGCGAGCCTCAGGGCCACGGCCCGGCCCAGGCGCCTGGCGCCGCCCGTCACCAAAACCGTCTGGCCGGAGAGAGGGCTCTGCTTGCCGGTGGCCATGGGCTTAGTTTAACAAGTGGCCGCCCCCCCGGCAAGCCCGGGCTAGTGCGCCGCGGGCGGAGAGACTCGCCGGGGCTTAAGGTCGAGGCCGTTCTCCTTGAGGAACGCACGGCGCTTCTTCTTCTGCTCCCGGTTGAAGACAGCGCGCTCGGCCTTCTGCCCAGCGCGGAACTGCGCGTAGAGAGCTTTCTGCTCCTCCGGCGCCTTGCCTTGGATGCTGTCTTTGAAAGCTCGGCGCGCCTCGGCCTGCTTCGCGTTGAAATCCCTGCGGTCGGCCTGTTGGCGCTGCTCAAAGCGGACCGGCGCTTCCTGGAGACCATTAGGCGCTGCAAGCGGGGCCCGCAGCTCGCCGGCCGCGGCCAAGCCGGCCGCGCACAGCAAGATGGATAAAGCGACGCAGCGCCTCCCTGACGCTCGTCTCATGATACCTCCCCGATTCCAGCAGGCCACCCTATCCATACGAGCCAGGCCTGAAATAGTTCCCCTATGACAACCGGCTATTTCCAGCCGATGGGCTTGTAGCCCTTGTCGCCGAGGCAAGTCTCGACGAACCTGCGGTGCACCTCATCCGGGCTGCCCGCGTCGACGGCGCCGTGCGCCAAGCCCACGACCCCGCCCATGGCCGCGCCTTCGGCCACGGCCCGGACATAATTACCGCTGAAAGCGCCGAAAACGACTCCGAGCAATGCGCCGAAAAAAGCGCCGATGCCGATTCTCTTGCCCACCATCTGGAGCTTGTGCGACTTGACATACGCATCGGCCTGAGCGTCGCAGGCGGATATGTCTTTCTGAACGGATGCCTGGGGCAGGCTCTTGTAATGATCATCCGGGTAGAGGACGACCCGCGGCGTTGCGCAGCCGGAAAGGATAGCGGCTGCGAGACTCAAAACCAGGAATCGGCGGACCATGAGCACATCATAGCAGATGCATCAACAAAAACAAGCCTGCCGATTTCAGTATGATATGGTCGGCGGAGGCAACATGAAAAGCAAGGTCTATTTCGTGGCGGTGGAACCCGGCTGCTCTCGACCGCAGGCGGCAGCCCGGCTGGAGGCCCTGCTGCGCGAAAGCCGGATACTCGAATGTGCCGCGCCCGGCGACCGCGTGGCCGTGAAGCTGCACTTCGGCGAACAGGGCAACACCGGCTTCGTCAAACCGCCTTTTCTCGAGACGCTGGCACGGGCCTTGAAAGCCCGCGGCGCCCAGCCATTTCTCTCCGACACCAACACGCTGTACAAAGGCCAGCGCACGAATTCCGCCGACCATCTACGGCTGGCCCATGAGCACGGCTTCACGCCCCAGGCGGTCGGCGCCGAGGTCATCATCCCGGACGATACTTTGCCGCAAAATGTACTGACCGTGCCTCTCGGCGGCCGCTACATAAAAACCGCCAAAGTGGCCCAGGTCTACGCCCAGGCCGACGCTTTCGTGGGAGTGGCCCATTTCAAAGGGCACATTCTGACCGGCTTCGGCGGCGCGCTGAAGAATGTGGGCATGGGCTGTGCAAGCCGCGAGGGCAAGCTGGCTCAGCATTCAGATGTCGCGCCGAAGGTCGGATCGTCCTGCATAGGCTGCGGGGAATGCGTCTCCGCCTGCTCGGTCCGGGCCATCTCCTTGAACGAAGACAGGTCCGTCATAGACGCGGCGCTTTGCTCGGGCTGCGCGAGCTGCCTGGCGGCCTGCCCGGAAGGCGCCATCGAGGTGCGCTGGGAGTCGGGCGGCAACGTCATCCAGGAAAAGATGGTGGAGTACGCCCGCGCAGTGCTGGAGCCAAAAAAGGGCAAGGCGGCTTTCCTCAATTTCTGCCTGGACATCACGGCGGAGTGCGACTGCCTGGCCCAGGACGATCCGCGCGTGGTGCCGGACCTAGGGATATTGGCCGCGACAGATCCGGTGGCGCTGGACCAGGCCTGCCTCGACCTAGTGATCCGCGCGGCGGGGCGCGATGTGTTCCGGGAGGCGCATCCCGAACGCGACGGCCTCAAACAACTACTTTATGCCGAGGCCCTGGGGTTGGGCACGCGGGAGTACGAGCTTATCGCAGTCAGCCCGCCCGCCGGCCTTCAATAGATTCTTATCAGGCCCAGGAAGGCGAGGACGCCCAAAGCCGAGAATCCGACCACGATGATCCAAGGCAGAACGCGCAACACCGTGCCTTCGAGCCAAAAGCTCCGCGAATCCTGTCCCGCGGATTCTCTATTGAACAGGTCTTTTGGGTCACCCTGCACCCAAATATCATCTCGCTCCGATTCGGAAGTCGTTCTCTGTTTATAATCCAGCATACGCTAATTACCTAAATCCTCAACGAAGCCCTGAATGATGCGCGTGAG
>CAIRTQ010000154.1 GCA_903881545.1 uncultured Elusimicrobia bacterium | reverse complement strand
GCGGCTTACCGCCCACGGTGACTTCAGGCCCAGCAGGTACTGATAGAGCGCGGTGTCTTGCATAGTGGCTTCCTCCTGTTCCGGAAGCCACTATCTTACCCTACACGGCTACCCACGGCAAACCCGGAAGCCCCTGAAAAGAGAACCCCAGTTGAGGTTATCCGCATGGCAGGCTGGTGCAACCCCTGCCAGCAGGCCGAGTAGAATCCCGTAGCGCACGGTTTTTGTCATGGCAATTGCTCCTCTTGCTCCTCAGGAATAATACTAAACAATACAGCGCCGGATAGCGGCCTGGGCGTATTCAGGGATGCGGCCGGCAAGGGTCGCGGATAGCCCCATCTCGTTCTTGATCTCTTCGGGTTCGATGCCCATGATGGTGATGGGTGGGACCGGATAATCCATCAGCCGCGCGAGCTCTAATATTTTGAGCAGGTCGCCCTCGTGTGTGCTCAGGCCCCGCAGCTCCTTTTGCGTCTGCACATCCTCCGGCTTGAAGAACTCGTGCTCTCCCGGTCGCCGGCCCATCTTCGCGCTGTCCACGATCAAGATGTGCTTCGTGGCGGCTTCCATGTAGTTGAGCAGGTTCAGGCTGTTCCCCGACAGGTCAATCGCCCGGAACCCCCGCTCCAGCCCCTCTTGCGCGATATATTCGATCAGGCGCAGGCCGATCGAATCGTCCCAGGCGCAGTAGTTGCCCACGCCGATGAGATAGCGCATTCCAAGCCGGGTCGGGATCGTTAGCGGATGAACTTCACATCCAGGAAGTGCGTCGAGCATGAGATGCACGGATCGTAAGCGCGTACCAGCATCTCCAACCTCAATTCCATCTTCTTCTCGTCCGCGTCATCCTTCAGGAGCTGCGGCACCAAGGCCTCGAAGTCCTTCTGGATGTTGGCGTGGTTCTGGTTTGTCGGGATGATGCAGTTGCCGCCCAGGCACATCCCATCCTTATCATACTCATACTCATGGAACAGGATGCCGCGCGGCACTTCGGTCGCGCCTGCGCCCTTGCCGAACTTCGTCGGCTTGGCCAGGGGCTCATCCCTGATGCCCTTATTGATGAACTCATCTACGATAGCCAGCGACTCATGGAAGCTCTGCACGATCTCCACTACCTGAGCCACGGTGTTCATGTAGGGGTTGGTGCAGATGCCCTTCAAGCCCAGGCTCGCGGCGGCCTGTTTGGCCTCGGGCAGGAGCTGCTCGAAGTTGTTGTTGAAGCGCGCCAAGGCCCCGGCCGCATAGCTCTCCATCCGGTTCTTGGTGAACTTCGCCGTGGAGGCCGCGGTCATGTACTCGTTGGTCACCTTCCGGTAGTCCGCCACCGGGTAAAGCTTCTTGTCGCCGTTCGGCAGTACGCTCTGGATGTCGCCGTCGTAGAGCGCGTAGCAGTTCTTCGCATGCAGGCCGATGTACTCGGTCGGCCGGTCGAAGGCTGGGATGGCGCCGGCCAGAGCCTTGACCGTCTTCAAGGTCTCCTCCAGGTCCGGCACCGAGGCCAGCATCTTGGCCTTCAGCTCTTCCAACTCCTTGACGGTCGGCAGGCTGGAGAAGCCCCCCGGCACCGCCTTGGTTGGGTGCGTGGTCCGCCCGCCGATCAAGGAGCCACACTCGTGCCCCAGCCTCTTCAGTCGCAGGGCCCGGGCAACCACTGGCCCGTGCGTCGCCACCAGCGGGAACACCGACGGCGCGCCCAGCAGGTCCGGCGCGGCTAAGAAATAGACATGCAGGACATGGCTGTCGAAGTTCTCCGCGTGCTTTAGGAGCTCGCGCAGCTTGACGGTCTGCTCGCTGATTGTGATGCCCAGGGCCGCCTCGGTCGCTTTGAGGGAGGCCAGGGTATGGCCCACCGAGCAGATGCCGCAGATGCGGCTGGTGATGCGCGCCACCTCGGTGTAGTGGCGGCCGCGTACCATGGCCTCGAAGAAGCGCGGCGCCTCCGGCACCTGCCACTCGCACTTCTCGATTTTCCCGCTCTTGACGTCCACGACGATGTTGCCGTGGCCCTCCACGCGGGTCAGGTGATGGACGGCGATGGAAATGGTCTTGCTCATGCCGCGTCTCCTCTCTGGTTGGCCGTGAACATCCGAGATTTTCCCTCGGCCCAGCCCCAGGGCATGCCCGCGCGCTTGGACAGGACCTTCACCAGGGCGTCCTGGTTGGGCTGGTCCACGAAGCCCCGGCAGGCCTCGCAGGGGATGCCGTCCGCCGGACAGGGCGCGCCGCAACCCGCCCGCGCCGTCTGGCCCAGGCAGTAATCGCCCACGTCATAGCGGCAGATGGTCTCGCGGCGCTTGCACTCGACGCAGACCGGGTAGTTCGGGATGACCGGCTCCTTGCCATGCAGGAGGTGGGAGACGATCTGCAGAACCTCGTACTTGTTGACCGGGCAGCCCCAGGCGTAGTAGTCCACCTTGATGGCCTGGTCCACCCCAACGGCTTTCTGGCTGTCCAGGTGCGGCATGGCCGCGTCTTTCTGGTAGACGAACTGCTTATAGTCCTTCGTGTGGTTCTTGAGGGCGTTGACCCCGCCGGTCGTGGCGCACTGGCCGTAGGCGATGACGATCTTGGCGCGCTTGCGGATATCCTCCAAGCGCGGGCGGTCCGCCTCGCGGGAGAAGCTGCCCTCGATGAAGGCGATGTCGATCGGGTCCTTGGTCTTCTCGGACATGGCCTCGCGGAACTCCACCACATCGACATGCTTCAAGAGCTCCAGGAAGGCCGCGTCGCCGTAATTCGTGAACTCGATCTGGCAGCCTTCACAGCAGGTGAAGTCGAAGAACGCCACCTTGGGCTTGGCCATCATATCGCCTCCTCGAGGCGCTCGATCTCCGAGAAGGCGAAGACCGGGCCGTCGGTGCAGACATATTTATCGTTCATCTGGCAGTGGCCGCATTTGCCCACGCCGCACTTCATGCGCCGCTCCAGGTCTACGAAGACGTTCTGGTGCGGGATGCCCAGCTTGTCAATCTCCCGGATCACGAACTTGAACATAATGGGCGGGCCGCAGATGACGACCCGCGTCCCCGGGTCGATTTTGGTCTTGGAGAACAGCGTGGTGATGACCCCCACGTTGCCCTTCCAGGTGGGATCGCTCTTGTCCACGGTCTCGTGGTAATCCACGTCCTTGGACTTGCGCCAGTCCGCCAGGTCGGCGGTGAAGAGCTGCTGCTGGGGATCGCGCGCGCCGTAGAAGAGGCTGAAGCGCTTGAACTCCTGGCGCCGGTCGAGGGCGTACTGGATCAGGCTGCGCGTTGGGCACAGGCCGATGCCGCCCGCGATGATGAGCAGGTCATGGCCGCGCAGGTTCTCCAGGGGGAAGCCATGGCCCCAAGGCCCGCGGATGAGCAAGGTGTCGCCCTTGCCCAGGGTGTTGATGGCCTGGGATACCCGGCCCACGGAGCGCACCACGATGTCGAAGGTGTTGGTCCGGGTCGGGGAGGATGCTAGGCCGATGGGAATCTCGCCGTAGCCCATGAGGCCGACCTCCAAAATCTGGCCGGGCTCGAACTTCATCTGGCTGCCGTCGGCCAGGCGCAAGGTCAAGATCCGCTCCATTTCGGTCGTCTTCTCCACGCGGATGATGTTGGCTTCCCGGGGCAGGAAGATGTTCTCTTTCTGGTCCTGGTCCGGGCTCGGAGTCGCGCAGCGGCACGGTGTCGGGGCGGGCATTTAGGCCTCCGGAATGTTGTTGATGACCGCGGTCGGATCCGCGATGTCCGCGGTGCACGCCGCGGAGCAGCGGCCGCAGCCCACGCAGGCCGGGCCGCCCAGCTTCTCGTTCAAGTAGGCGGCCTTGCGCATGAAGCGGTGGCGGAAGCGCTCGCCGCGTGATTCGCGGAAATTCTCGGTCGCGCCCGCGCCTAGGGAGATCTTGGCGAAGTCCTCGGTCAGGCAGGAATCCCAATAGCGCGTGCGGGCGCCGGACTTCTGGTCGACGTTCCACCAGTCCTGCACATCGAAGCAGTAGCAGGTGGGGCACACTGTGTTGCAGGAGCCGCAGGAAAAGCAGTCCTCGGCGAGCTTGGTCCAGAGCTCTTCCTGGCCGAATGCGGCGCGCACTTTGCGGGCGTTGGATTCGGAAGTGCCCTGTAGGCGCTCCGGGCATTGGGCCGCGACCGCGTCATTGGCTTGGCGCGCCGCCGCGATCTGGGCGGGGGTCGCTGTCGCGAACTTGCCGAAGCGCAGCAAGGCCGCGCCCTTGGGCGTCCTTGGTTCGAGGACATAGCCGCCCGCAATGCGGCTGAGCCACGCGTCGTGGCCCTGGGGCTGGATTTCGGCGCCGATCGAAGACCAGAAGGCGCGCGGCGAGACTTTTTGGATATTGGAGATGACCACCGTGGCGGCTTCGCGCCGGGCCGTGTAGTTGCGGTCGTCATTGCGCTCCTGGAAGAGGAGGTCGGTCATGTCCAGGGCCTTGACGTCGTAGAAGTGTACGCCGAACAGGACCTTTTCCTCCGGCGTCACGCAGCCCTCGCGACGGGGGCCGTCGAAGCGAACGAGGTCCTGCTGGGTCGGGAAGAATTCCTTCTTGGGCGGTAGGATGGTCACGTCGTAGTCCAGGCGCAGGTCCTCGCCCCGCTCCAGCTGGGCGAAGACGAATTTTTCCTGCTGGCGGCTGGTCTTGGCCACCGGTCCCACCACCTTCTTCTCCTTGATGAGTCCGGCCAGGAAGGCCGCGAAGTCACTCTCCTTGATGAAATGGCTGCTCATGATTCCCCCGCTATGATATCGATAACCTCCGCATTATATTAACTTCCCTGAATAGCGCGCTAGGCGCTTTGCAACACCCGTCGAACTGCTAAAATGTATTTTGTGCGCGCCTGTCTCTGCGTCATCCTGCTCCTGGCCGCCGGCCCCGCCGCCGGCCAGGCCATCGAACGCGAGACCCTCTCGGCTGTCGGCTGGAACGCCGCTTGCTCCGTGGCCGTCGCTCATTACGGCTACCCTCCGATCGGGCAAGGCATGCGCGACGACCCCGTCCTCACGGAGATCGGCACTTTGACCATCGGTCCCGGCGCGCCATCCTCCCGGGTCCAATGGGACATCAACTGGACAGGCGTCGGGACTTGGCAGCCCGGCCAAGCCGCCCGGGCACTCTCCGACCTCGCCGCCGCGGGCTACAGCCACGCCGGCTTCGCCGAGCTCGTTCGGCCGCAACGGATATCCTCCCAGTCCGGCCCGGCCCAGGTGCTCCTTTCCACGGCCGTCTTTGCCATGCGTTCCACCGCTGGGTGGCCGAGCCGAGGTTGGAACTGGGACCAGGTCGTCTACTCGCCGTTGGGCAATTGTGCGCTCTTCGTCTTTCGAGCGGACCGGCAGGACGCCGCTTTCTATAGATTCCTCCTTCTGCGCGTCTACAACCCGTCGGCGCGCGGTCGGCGCGCCCAGGCGCATCTCGATAGCGCGGGGCTTACCTATGACGCCGGGGACTTGCCCGGTGCCCTGGAGGAGTCCGCCATCGCCGCGCAGATGGTCCCCGATCTGGCCGGGGCTCGCTACCGCCACGCAGCGATGCTCTGTCTCTCCGGTCGGAGCGACGAATCTCTGGCCGAGCTGGAAGCCGCTTTCCGGCTCGACCCTAAGCTCAAGGCCAAGGCTCCGCATGACCCCGACTTCGAGAGTCTGCGAGCCTTTTCGCGTTTTCAAAGTCTGACCGGAGGTTAAGGTATGTCCTTCATTGATTCCCTGGCATTGCCCGAGTCGGCGCGCGAGCAAGAACTACGCGCCGCCCTGGGATCGCGCATCCTGGTGCTGGATGGTTCCATGGGCAGCCAGCTCGCCGCCGCCGGCCTCAGCAGCGATGATTTCGGCGGTCCCCAGCGCGAAGGCTGCTACGACGCTCTGGTGCTGACCCGGCCGGAAGTGGTGACCGTGGTCCATGAGAGCTATCTCGCGGCTGGAGCGGACATCATTGAGACCTGTTCCTTCGGAGCCTTGCGCCATGTCCTGGCGGAATACGGCCTCGGCGATCAGGTCCTGGAACTCAACCGGGCCGCGGCCCGGCTCGCGGTCGCGGCGGCCCGCCGCTCCGCCACGGCGCAAAAGCCCCGCTTCGTGGCCGGGTCCATGGGGCCCGGGACCAAGAGCGTCACCTTGGGAGGCATCGGTTTCGCGGAAGTCGCAGCGGCCCACGGCGAGGCGGCCCAGGGCCTCATCGAAGGCGGCGCGGATCTCCTGCTCCTGGAGACCCAGCAGGACACTTTGAACATCAAGGCCTCCCTGTTCGGCATCGCGGAGTGCTTTCAGCGCCTGGGCCGTCGGGTACCGGTCGTGCTCAGCGTCTCGATAGAAGCTTCTGGGACGATGCTGGGCGGGCAGACCCCCGAGGCCTTGGCCGACTCGGTGGCGCATTGGGGCCTGCTGGGGCTCGGGCTCAACTGCGCCCTGGGACCGGACCTTATGGTCGGCCACGCGCGGACTTTGGCCGCGCTCTGCTCCGGCGCCGTCTTTTGCTATCCCAACGCGGGCCTGCCTGACGAGGCGGGCCATTACGGGGAAGCCCCCGCATCCTTCGCCGCGAAACTCGAACGCTTCTGTCGCGAAGGCTGGGTCAATGTCCTTGGGGGATGCTGCGGCACGACTCCCGAGCACATCGCTGCCGTGGCGCGCATGGCCGCTGCCCATGCCCCCCGCAGAAGCGCCCCCGCGCAGCGCTGGGCGGTCTCCGGACTGGAATCGCTCATCATTGATGACGAGAAGCGTCCCATTTTGGTGGGTGAACGCTGCAATGTGGTGGGCTCGCGTCTGTTCAAGGAGATCATCACCCGCGAGGACTTCGCCGCCGCCGCGGACGTCGGCCGCCGCCAGACGCGCTGCGGCGCGCAGATCCTGGATATCTGCTTGGCCAACCCGGATCGCGACGAGGCCGGCGACATGTCGCGGCTCTTGGATATCCTGGCGCCGGCCGTGCGCGCGCCGCTGATGATCGACTCCATCGATCCGGCCGTGGTGGAGGCCGCGCTGCGGCGCTGTCCGGGCAAGTCCATCATCAACTCGGTAAATTTGGAATCGGGGGAGGGGCGCCTCGCCGCGGTGGCCGCATTGGCGCGGCGCTACGGGGCCGCGCTCGTGGTCGGGGTCATAGACGAGGACAAGCAGCAGGGCATGGCGCTGACGCGCGAGAGGAAGCTCGCCGTCGCGCGCCGCTGCCACCGATTTCTCACGCAGACCTGCGGCATCCCGGAGAGCGATCTCTATTTCGACTGTCTGGTATTCCCCTCCGCCGCGGGGGACGGCAAGTACTACGGCAGCGCGGCCGAGACGGCCGCCGCCGTGCGCCTGGTCAAAGCTGAGTTCCCCGATTGCAAGACCATCCTGGGGGTCTCTAATGTTTCCTTCGGCTTGCCGCCCGCCGGCCGCGAAGTGCTCAACTCGGTGTTCCTGCACCGCTGCGTGGAGGCGGGGTTGGATCTGGCCATCGTCAACATCGAGAAACTCGCGCGCTACGCCGACATCCCGGAGGCGGAGCGCCGCCTGGCCGAGGCAATCCTGGATTGGAAGGGGCCCGGCGATCCGGCCTTCCCCCCTGGGTTCGACGCCGTGGTGGGGTTCACGGCTCATTTTCGGACGGCGCAGCCCAAGGCGTCCGCGCAGGAACTGCGGCGGCTGCCGCCGGTGCAGCGCGTGCGCCAAGCTGTCATCTCGGCCTCGCGCGAAGGCCTAGCCGGAGACCTCGAAGAGCTTCTGGGGGAAATGGACGCGCTCGCGATCATCAACGGCCCGCTCCAGGACGGGATGGCCGAGGTTGGCCGCCTCTTCGCGGCCGGGAGTCTCATCGTGGCCGAGGTCCTGCAATGCGCCGAGATTATGAAGGCTGCGGTCTCAATCCTGGAGCCACGGTTGGCCGAAGGGCGCGTGGCCGCGCGCGGCGTCATCGCTTTGGCCACGGTGAAGGGCGATGTTCATGACATCGGAAAGAACCTGGTGTACATCATCCTCAAGAACAACGGCTACGAGGTGGTCGACCTGGGCATCAAGGCCGAGCCCGCGGCTATCCGCGAGGGGCTGCTGCGGCACCGAGCGCAAGCGCTCGGGCTTTCGGGCCTCTTAGTGCGGTCGGCGCTGGAGATGGCGGTCACGGCCGATGATCTGGCCCAGGCCGGTGTCGCCATCCCCATCGTGGTCGGGGGAGCGGCGCTGTCGGCGCGCTTCGTGGCGCAGAAGATCGCGCCGCGCTACAGCGGACCGGTCTTTCATGCCAAGGATGCCATGGCCGGACTGGCCATCTTCAACAACCTCTTCGACCCGGCCAAGCGCGAGGCCACGGCCGAGCGCAACCGAGGGGAACAGGAGAAACTGCGCGTCGTCGTCGCGGTTCCGGCCGAAGCCTCGACGCCGGTGGTGGAACCCATCCGCCACGACGCGGCCGTCCCTCAGCCGCTGGACGTGGACCTGCATGAGGTCAGGGCCTTCAAGTCGGAGGAGATCTTCCAGGCCATTGATGTGCAGATGCTTTACGGCAAGCACCTCGGCCTGCGCGGCGCCGTCGCCAAGCTATTGGCGGACAAGGACCCCAAGGCCCTGGACCTCAAGCGCAAGGTGGAAGAGGTCTGGAGGGAAGCGTGGGGCAAGGGGCTCCTCCAGCCCCGCGGGGCCTACCGCTTCTGCCCCTGCCGGGCGGAAGGCGACTCCCTGATCATCTACGCCGCCAAGACGGACAAGAAGCCTGCGGCCGTCTTCTCCTTTCCGCGGCAGGCCTCTGGCGCGCGTCTGTGCCTGGCTGACTTCGCCGCGCCCGGCAAGGACAGCGCCACGGACAACCTGGCCATCTTTGTGGTATCGGCAGGGGCCGGCGTTAGGGAAGAGGCCGCGCGCTTGCGCGAGGCCGGCGACTACCTTAAGAGCCACACGCTATCGGCGTTGGCGTTGGAATGCGCGGAAGCGGCGGCCGAGTTATTGCACGGCCGCCTGCGCGCGTTCTGGGGCATCGGCAAACGCGGCGAGCGTTTCAGTTTCGGTTATCCCGCCTGCCCCAACCTGGAGCATCAGGCCAGATTGCTGGAGCTCTTGGATAGCCGTAGGACTGCCGGGGTCACACTCACGGAAGGCCTCATGATGGATCCGGAGGCCAGCGTCTCGGCCTTGGTGTTCCACCACCCGCAGGCAAGAGTCTTCTCCGTTCTCTGAGCGCCCAGACACGAATGTGCCTGGGCGCAACCGCCCCCGCAGGGAGCGGCACGCTGTTGCCGTTCTATTATGAAGTGACGCGCGCAAAGAGGAGCGGTGCGCGCGTGGCTGGCACTGCTACGCAGTGCCAGCGCGATTACGACTTCTTGACCTTGTAGAACTCCAGCGCGTTATGCAGGCTGAACGCGCCCTGCCACTCACCCCCGCCTACGCCGGTGACGTTGGCGCGCACGGCTTGGAAGGACTTGGGGTAGTAGAACTCCACCTGGGGGATGTCCTTGACGTAGAGGTCTTGGACCTTGCGGTAGAGCGCCTCGCGCTGGTCCGGGGTCCCGGCGCGCGCGGCCTCCACCAGACGGTCCATCTTGCGGCTGGAGTATTTCTGCGCCCGCGGCAGGGGGCCGGCGCTGTGGAGCAGGTTGAAGGCGAAGGTGTCCGGGTCAGGATAGTCCCCGACATAGGTCTGCACCGTGATCGGCAGGTCTTCCTGAGCGCCCTTCTGGTTCGGCGCGAACCTGCGGGGGTGTAGGTCCAGGCGGAAGGCGGGGTTGGCGGCCTTGAGTCCCGAAGCCAGTATCTCGACCGCGGCGTGGGCCTCGGGCGAGCCGGCCGGATAGCCGATGACCGTGCTGAAGCCCTTCTTCCAGAGCCGGCCGCCCCAGGCCTTCTTGAAGTGTTCGGCGGCCCGGGCCGGATCGTAGGAGAATGGGACCTCGGGTTCCCTCCGGTTGTAGATGGAGAAGGGCAGGGGCCCGGAGGCTCGGTGGCCCTGGCCGCGCAGGGCCTGTTTGAAGAACGCCTCGTAATCGAAGGCGTAAGCGAAGCCGAGGCGGACATCGCGGTCTGCGAAAAAGTCGGAGGGAATGCCCTTGCCATCGAGCCTGCCGCTGCGCAGGGCGGCTTTGTTGCCGCTCTTGAAGTTGAAGGCAATGATGTGGCCCACGTCCCAGCCGGGCAGGCCGTCGTAGACCTTGACGCCCGGCATGTTCGCTGCGTCGCGTAGGCTGGCCCGGGAGAGCTGGGCGCAATCCGCGTCGCCGCTTTCGAGCATCGAGAGCCTGAGCATTTCTCCGGGGACCTCGTGGAAGATCAGGCGCCTGAGCGCGGCCGGGCCGCGCCAATAGCCCTCATGGCGGGCGAGGACGACGAAGTTTTTGGACGCTTCCCTGTCCTCGAGGCGGAAGGGCCCGGTGCCGTCGGCGACGAAGCGGAGTTTGCTCGCCTCGGCGGGTCGGCCGCGGAAGCGGCTCCAGCTGGCCTCCTCCCCGTCCCATTCGCCCATAGCCACAGCCCATTTTTTTGACATGATGAAGGGCCAAGAGGAGATGATGCCGAGGAAGGTGTCGTTGGGCTGGCGCAGGCGCACCACGAGCCGGTCTCCTTCCACGCGCACGGCCTTGGCGGCCTGGGCGTAGGAGATCCGGGGCCGGCCGCGGGCGTCGGAGAGCGCCGTGACCCCGAAGACGGCGTTGAGGAACATGGCCGCGGGCTGGCCGCCGGTCTGGGAGAAATCGCTCAGCATGACGCGCAGGAGACTGTAGCGCACGTCCTCCGGGATCAGCGCGCTCCCGTCATGGAAGAGCACGCCCTTGCGGATGGGGAAGGAATAGGTCCGGCCGTCGGCGGAAAGCAGGCCGTTCTCGCGCGTGGGCACGGCCGTCGCCAGGAAAGGCTCGAAGGTCCAGCTGGTGGGGCCGTGGGCGAGCAGAGGCTCGTAGATGTTGAGGGCGATGGCAAGGTCGTGCTCCTCGTAGATGGCCGCGGGGTCGAGGCCGGTCAGGGCCTGCGGCGCGACGCTGACGAAGGTGTCGGTGCTGGATGCCGCCGCCGGGGAGGCTGCGGCCAGGAGCGCGGCGCACCAAAACGCGGTCTTCATTGGATGGACACCTGGTAGCCGTCTTTGTCGAAAACCAGCAGCCTAAGAGCATATTGTCCGGAAGTGGCGGTCTGGCTTTGGAAGGATTCGACGCTGAGAACGGCGTTGGAGGCCGTGTCCACCTGAATCTGGCGGGCGTAAGTGTTGCCGGAGCCGTTATCGTACTCCCGCATCCAGGCGAAACTCCCCAGAGCGTCGTATTTCCACAACCGCGCCACCTTGTTTCTGCCCCGGGTCGTGTTGCCCGCGACATAGATGTTGCCCGTCTGGTCCGATATCGCCGCGGTGGGGATGTTGTCCGCCGAGTCATTATAGCGCCGTTCCCAATCGCACAGGCCTTGGGAGGTGTAATGGAGCAAGACCAGAACGCGCCGGTCATTGTCCCGCCGCACGGTGGCGACTGCGATTCCCCCGGAGGGATCTATAGCCATGGCGCCTGCGCGCTGGTTCGCCGTGGATCGGCTGTTCTGGGTCCAGAGCAGGCTGCCGTTCGAAGATGTTTTGCGAACCTGGATGTATTCAAAAGTCCCATTGAAGAAGTTCATGGCCGAGTAGAAATTGCCGGCCGAGTCCGCGGCGTTGAGTTGTGGCTCCGGCTGAGCCGCCAGGGGCCAGGAGACCAAGAGCAACGCAAACCCCAAGACGACTCCTCTCATAATGGGATTATATTAAATCCCCGATGCTGTCCCGCCGGCCTGGCGCAATTCGAGTATGAACGATTTGACCCGGAAGGCGGGGACATAGGACTGCTTGGCCTTGGCCAAGCCCATGTCGCCCATATCGCTCTCCTTGTTCAGGTAGACCGCGCCGGGGAAAAGGCGTCTGGCGCACTCCCGGTCCAGGAATTGATAAAGTCCCTTGACCTGGTCCGAGGCTTTCTCGAAGTTGAGGACCCAGGTGTCCGCGGTGAGCCGGGAACCGATGCCGAAACCTCGGACCGTGGAGTCTATCGCTACCGCGATGCCTTCCAGCTCGCAACCGCGGAAGTTGCGCAGGGCCTTGACTATCGCTTGGCGCTCGCACTCCAGCACGTCCGTCCAGTCCTTGCCTTGCCGCGAGGCGCGCCACCCTTCCAGGCAGGTCAGGCAGTCCGCGGCGTTCTCTGGAGTGATGGCGCGTACCTCGACCCGGCCCGGCTCCAGATACTCTCGCTCGAATTGCCGAACCAGATTGCGCTTCTTGGCGTAGTCCCGACCAAGGAGCCCGGCCAGATCCGAGACGCGGTAAACATAGTCTTCGTATTCCGGCTCCTCGGTTATGGTGAAGAATCTTTCCACGGCGGGGACGCCGAAGCTCTCCAGATAAGTGTGGGGGATGAAGTGGTACTCCCGGTAGCCGGCCGAGACCGCGCAATCGCGCAGCCATTCGGGAGGCTTGAGACCGGACGGAGCGACCGGCAGAAGGAGATGCTTGATCTGGGGGACGTCCATACGGCGCTCTGCTATGAGCAGGGCTCCGTCACCCACCGCGAAGAACGTGTCGAAGATGCACTGGCTCCAGGCCACGAGGGAAGCCAGGGAATATGCGGATAGGGGCAGGTTCTGTCCGCCGAAGAATGGTTTGAGCCGGGAGTAATGCTCGGGCTGGAGCGGTTCAAAAGACAGGGCCGTCATCTGTTGGGTGCTCATGGGGCCTCCTGTGCGCGCGCGCTGTCGGCCAAGTCCTTGAGGCGCTCCAGCAGAGCGGGGCGCGCGGGCGCTCCGCTGTCATTGGCGAGGACGATCAGGGCGTCATCGTCGCGCAAAACAGAGAGCCGTCCGCTCTGGGTCCATTCCAGGATGCGTCGTAACGCCGTTCTGGAGCGCTCCCAGGCCTGAATGTCGTAACTGTCCCAATTCAAAAGCACCCTCAGCGGGGCCAGGACCACGGTGGTGGGTCTCCCATCCAGCTCCGCGGCGCCATTGCCGTCCGCATAAGGGACGACGCTGGCGCAGCGGCCGCAAAAGAAAGGGGAGAGCGTCGGGGACACCACGCAGCGCCGGCCCGCAAGCCCTTCCAGTTCCTGTAGTTCTTTCAGATGCGGCCGTGGCGGGCGCGGCGAGACCGCCTGCCGCCAGATTGTGGGCAGGCCGGTGCCCCAGTGCAGTGCCCCGGTGAGGAGGGCCGCAATCGCGAGCGCGGCCGGCAGATAGCGCCTTGCGGTCGGGCGTGGATTGGTGGATATCGCTTCGACCGTGAGCACGAACAGTAATCCGACGCTAGAGCCGATGAGTCCATGGTCGGTGACGCTCGCGAAAGTCGGTAGGCCGTATAGAAAATCGAATGCAAGCGGGAGCAGAAATATCGGGCGGAGGCAGACCAGAAATCCAGTTGTCCCTAGCAAGGCCGCGGTCTGGAGGACGTTGCGGCCCAGGTAGTGAGCGGTCTGCGCCCAATGCCCGTGCCCCGCGATGCCGGGAAGCAATCCGTAGGCCATCCGCGCCGCTCGGCTCCCTTGTGCCGAAACAACGAACGGAATTATGAGGCTCGACCATAGCGCCAGTATGGCGGCGGCCAACACCGCGGCTGTTTGGTAGCAAGCTCGGCGCTCCGCGGGGCCGGGACTCCAACGGGCTCGCAGCAGGGTCCATAAGAGCGGGCCCACCCCCCCCACGGGATGGGACCACGCGGCGGCGACCAGCCAGGCCGCGCTCCATCCGCGTTTGCCCCGCACCCGTGCCATCTCACTGAAAATGACGAACGGCGCCCCGGGGAACATCATGTCGTAAGCCATTTTCGTCAGGACCGCCGGCTGGCAGGCATACAGGAGAGCTAAGACCGCAGCGAGCCATGGACGCACTCCCCGCTGCATGGCGTGCCAGCACAATGCGACGGCGCCGGATTCATAGAGCGCGAATTGCGACCAGCGCAGCATCGCCAGAGCGGCGCCGCCTCCCGTCGCTTTCGCTAGGGGGAAGAAGCCCAGCCAAGGATTTGGGACGATGCGGCCGTCTCCAAAGCAAGGAACGATTTGGTCCAGCAAAGTATGGGCCAGAGGGGCCGCCAGTTCTTTGGCCTGCCGGGCGAAAAGAAGTCCCAAAAAAATCAGCAAAGCGCCTGTCGCCAGAGCCACAGCCGGCAGGCTCCAGCGCTCTTCCCAAGACCTTTGGTGCGTCAAGGGAGTCCCCACACCGGATGCCACTGTGGTATGAGGCGCACATCCTTCAAGAGCGCCGAGGCTTGGCGCAGATAAGCCACCACCGCCTCCGGAGCCGCCGGTTCCTCGTCCCCGCAGGTCGTTGCTGGTTGCAGCACCAATGGGATGTTCGGTGATGATTCCTGCATGAGCCGGATTACCTGCCGCCACTCCGCCTTGGTCGTCCGCGCGGTCAGAACCACCTTGACGAAACACCGCTCCGGAGCTATTCGTAGGAATTCTAGGTGTTCCGACCAGCGCTCACTCCCCGTGGCGGTGGGCAGTTTGATGTCTACGGACGCCAGATCGCAGAAGGGCGCCACTTCCCGGAACGCGGCCGCCATGGTCCCGTTGGTCTCCAGCAGATTCTTCAGCCCCTGAGCGCGCACCCACTCCATCAGTGGGGGCAGCAGACGCGCCTGCAAGAGGGGCTCTCCTCCCGTCCAGGAGACCGCCGCATGCCTTCTGGCGCCGAAAAGACGCTTCAACTCCGTTTTTAAGGCTAGGTTGCTCATCGGCCGGCCAGCATCCAAAGGCCTCGCGCGGGCCGAATCGCAATAGCGGCAACGCAGGTTGCACCCTGCCAAGCGCACGAACGCATGCCGTTGGCCGAGCCATAGCCCTTCGCCTTGCAAGGAGGAGAAGACTTCCGTGACGCGCAGGGTGCCGTCTTGCCCCGAGCGACTCATCGCCTCTTGATGGCCGGATCTGGCAACCCGGCGGCGGCGAAGCCCCGGGCGCGCAGTTGGCAGGAATCACAGAGCCCGCAAGGCCTCTTGCCGCCTCGGTAGCACGACCAGGTCAATTCTAGGGGGACGCGCAGGCGCAGTGCCAAGCGCACGATGGCGGCTTTATCTAATCGTTGCAAGGGCGCCAGCACCGAAATCTTGCGCCCTTCGGCTCCGCGCCGTGTGCCCATCCGCGCCGCGCGCTCAAAGGCCCGGTTGAACTCCGGCCGGCAGTCCGGATAACCGGAGTAGTCCTGGGAATTGGCGCCGACGACGACGGCTTCGGCCCCGATCGTGTCGGCCAAGGAGACCGCCAGCGCCAGGAAAATGGTATTGCGGCCTGGGACATAGGTCGAGGGGATGGCCCCCCGGCCGATGCTCTTCGCCGGGACCTCGGGCAGCGGCTTGCCGGAATCCACTAGGGAGCTGGCCTTGAGCCATGGGATTGACAGACGGAGGGGAATCAATTGCGCCCCCGCCGTCCTGGCCACCTCGCGCGCCGCCACGAGTTCCCGAGCATGCCGCTGGCCATAGCGGACGGACAGGGCGATGGCCCGGAAGCCGCGGCTCCGGGCCCAATAAAGGGCCGTGGCGGAATCCAGGCCGCCGGAAAGCAGGACGACCGCCTGCTTCATGCCCGCGTCTCGGCCGGCTTGGCCGGGAACCTTCCCGCCAGGGCTTCACGGCATATCCGCGCCAGTTCCGGAGTGGTCTTCTCCGTTCCCATGAGCCACTCCAGATACGACGGCTCCTTGCGCGCCACTTCTTCCAGGCTCAAAGTCCTGTGCTTGCCGAAATTGAAGCTCGCCTTGCCGTTGCGCCACACCAGCTTGCCCTGGCTGTCCACGCTTTGGGCGTCACGTTCCTGGCAGAATGCCGCCAATCCAGCCATGTCCTGAGGCAGGTCGGCGTAGTGCTCCAGCTGAGCCCACAACACGGCGCTGGAGGCCTTCATATCGGCCTGGGCGCGGTGGGCGCCTTCCAACGTTTGGCCGCAATAGAATTTGTAGGCCGCCGAAAGGTTGCGCGGCTCCCTTCGGTGGAAAATGGAGAGGGAATCCACTACGTTGCGCCCCGCTAGCGAGAATAAGATCCCGCAGCGCTTGAGTTCAGCCGTCAGCATGGGCACATCGAATCTGAGGACTCCGAACCCCGCCAGGTCCGCGTCGCCGATGAAGGCGAGCAGCTTCTCGGCGAGATCTTGGAACCGCGGTTGGCCGCGCACCATTTCGTCCGTGATGCCGTGCACGGCCGTGGTCTCCGGGGGGATGGGCGCGCCCGGATCCACCAGGGAAGCGAAGACGCTCTCCCGGCCGTCGGGTTCGCATCGCAGGAACGCCATGTCGACGATGCGGTCGCGTTCAGGGGAAACGCCCGTGGTTTCCAGGTCGAAGAACACTACTGCCTTGCTCAGCTGGATCATGCAGGTTTCTCCTCAGCGGCGTCCCCGCAAAGACGCTTGGCACACCGCCGGCCATCGAGGATGGCTTCCTCCATGAAGGAATACTTCCACGCGCCGTAACGGCCGATGGATTCGATGCCGAGCCGTCCCAACTGCTTGAAAATAGCTGCCACGGCCGGCTCGCGGGCAAAATCATGGATCACATAACCGCACGGGATTGGCATCCATTCCTTGACCAGGAGCCGGTCTCCGCGCTTCAGCACGGCGCAGTCGTGCAGACCGGAAAGCGTTTCTCGCTCCAGATCCCGCAGGTCCACCTGGGCCCCGCCGGGCCGGGAGACCTCGACATAATATGAGGAAGCGCCCGCTGGAGCATTGTTTGACGAAAAATTGCTGTAGACGCCCACTCGGTAGAACGGATAGCGCTGCTCCGGGTAATAGGCCCAATGGCGTCCGGTGTCTTCCGGCCGGTCTATCCCCAGGTTCAGGCACCAGACGGTGGCGTGGCGCAGGCGCCGCCGTGCCGCGAGCACGGGCCCCGGCCAGGGTCCGGAAAGGTCCATGAAATCAGGCAGGGGCATGGTGTTCACCAGCCGCTCATAGTGGACCTCTCCCAGGCCTTGGATATGCGCTACGCGCGCCGCTAGGTCGACGCGCTCCACGGCGGCGCCGGTGCGTAAGGTCGCGGGCCGCAGCCTGGAGGCCAGGGCGTCTATTAGGGCCTGGGAGCCCCCCCTCTTGGGATAATAGAATGCCGTGTTATAGCCAAAGCCCTTGGTCTGATCCAATAGCGCCCCGGCTAGGACCTCGCTGGGCTGCGGTCTGGGCACGAACCGGCCCTGCCAGTCCGAGGTAAGCCGTGAGGGCGGCACGCCCCAGAGCTTGCGGTTGTAAGGGAACATGAAGCGCCGGCATATCCCTGTGCCGAAACGGTCCAGGCTCCAGTCCGCAAAGCTGGCGTCGCGCCCCGGGCTAGGGCGCGGCCGGTAAACCGTGCGTAGGAAACCCGCCAAGCAGTCGGCCACGGTCGCCTCAGGCAGGCCGTAGGTGTTGGCCTGGAAGGGATAGCGGGTGTAGCGGCCTTGCAGGCGAATCCAGGCGCGGCGCTCCAGGAGCGTCAGATTGCCGCGCATCCAGGACTTGATCCGCCTTTTGGCATAGTCGTCATGAAGGTGCAGGAGGTGTCCAGTGCGATCGAACACGAACCCGCCCCGGCGTACGGAACCTGCGGTGCCCCCGGGGATGTGTTCCTTTTCCACCACCAGCGTCTTGAGCCGTGAAAGATCTTCGAGATGATAGGCGACGGAAAGCCCGGAGAGCCCGGCGCCCAGAATCAGGACATCGACGCTCTGCCTCAATCGATCTCCACCTTGGCCAAGGTGTTGCTCACGAGCAGGATTTCGATGGCGACCGCGGCGTAGATGCAGGCCGCTCGCCCGGCGGAGACCTGCGTGACCAAGACGGCGCAGAAGCCGAGCAGGGCTGCGGCCGCCGCGGAGAGGGCCACAATCTGTTTGCGGGAATATCCCAGTTTTTCCAGGCGCAAGGCGAAATGATCCTTGGAGCCCAAGAAGGGCGAGAGGCCCTTGCGCGCGCGCAGGTACATGACGAAAAGGGTATCGAACATGGGAACCAGCAGGATGAGCAGCGGGGCGTACACGCCCAATTCGTTGACCTTGCTGTAATGCGAGCCGAGGGATACCCCGGCCAGCAGGAAACCCAAGGTCAGCGCCCCGGAATCTCCCATAAAAATCTTGCCCCGATTCGAAAAATTCCAAGGGAGGAATCCTAGGGCGGCTCCGGCCAGGGCCGCGGAGGCGAAATCGACGTAGAGTTCCTCAGAGGGCAGGGAGACCACCATGAAGACGAAGGCGGCTACTGCTGCTTGGCTCGCGCTCAACCCATCCATGATGTCTATGATGTTGAACGCATTGGTGATGCCTACCACCCAGAATAAGGTGAGGCCCATGGCCAGGTAATCGGGCTTGATGAAATGGATGCGGATGTCGAAATAGAGCAGGCACAGGGCGGCCAGGGATTGGACTACGAACTTGGGCACGAAATGCAAGCCGGCGGGCTTCTTAAGGTCGTCCACCACCCCCATCAAGAAGATCAATCCCCCCCCCACCATCAGCCCTCGTAGGCTGCGCAGGGTGCCGGTCGGGAACTGGGTGAAGGCGCGCAGCAGCAGAAGGGTGGCAGCATAGCTTACGAAGATCGCGACGCCGCCCAATGACGGCGTTGCCACCTTATGCGTCTTGACCGCGGAAGAGGGCGTGTCCATCCAGCCGTACCGCAAGGCCAAGCGGCGCACCAGCGGGGTGAGCAGGAAGGAAAGGCCGCTGGACACGAGGACGGCCAGCAGTTGGAGCTTCCAGTTGGCGATGAGGGTATGCATTCTGTTCTAGTCGCGGCCCGGCCGCGTTGAGGATTCTACCATTTCCTCTTAGTTCCGCTTGGCGGTCAGCAGGGCGAAACGCGCCAGGCCCAGGCGCTGCAGGAGGAACTGGGCCAGCAGTGCCAAGGTGGAGAGTCCGTAGACCACGCTGCGCCTGAAGTTGATGGAAGAGGCTTCGCTGAAGTAGCGGGCAGCAACGGGGATATCGCCCAGCCGCATGCCGCAACTGGCCGCCTGGATGAGGAACTGCTGGTCGAAGACGAAGTCGTCGGAATTCCGTTCCCAGGGGATGGTCTCCAGGACGCGGCGGGAATAAGCGCGCAGGCCCGAATGCCACTCCCCGAGATTCTGGCCCGTGATGAGGTTCTCCAGTAAGGTCAGACCGCGGTTGCAGAAGTACTTATACAGCGGCATGCCCCCTTGCAGGGCCTCGACCCGGGTGCGGATGCGGTTTCCGCAGACCACATCGCAGACTCCAGACGCAATGAGTCCTGTCAGGTAGGGGGTCAGGCGCGCGTCATACTGATAATCGGGATGGATCATGACCACGATGTCGGCGCCGCGCTTCAAGGCTTCGCGGTAGCAGGTCTTTTGGTTGCCGCCGTAACCTGTGTTCTTTTCGTGCGTGAGCGTGGTTAGTCCCAACCTGCGGGCAAGGGCGACCGTGCCGTCCCGGGAGGCATCGTCAACCAGGATGATCTCGTCCACCGAGCCCGGCGGGATGTCCCGGACGGTCTTCTCCAGGGTTTTTTCGGCGTTATATGCCGGCATGACGGCGATTATTTTTGCTTTCATGAAGGACCTATTTTGCTATTTGAACAGCGCTTGAGCGGCGGTAGTTGACGATCATGCCGACGACCGACGCTAGGCCGACGGCACCGAGCAGGACCCATACAATCCAAGGGTGATAGACGCGCCATAGCAAAGTGATCGCATCCTGTTGCGTGGCGCCGCCGCCCATTTTCTCGGCCACTGCGGCGAGCAGGCGCTCCGGGGCGATCTTCGCCACGGCATCGGCGGGCAATCCGAACCGCGCCTCCAGAATCCTCCGGGCAAAGACCACGCGCGATGAGAAATGGTCGTACAAAACGCCGGAAAGCCCATTGCCCGCGGCCCAACCCACGGCGAACGGGATATTGGCGAATCCCATGTAGACTGCTTTTTTGTCAGGTGGGGCCGACATGCCTACGAACTCGCTGAACTTTGGGCTGCAGATGATCTCACCGATGGCGAAGACGAAGATCATGAAGGCGCACAGCAGTCCCGACATAGTGACTCCCGATCCCACGAACCCGATTAAGGCGATGGCCATGCCCAGCACCAGCGAGGTTATCATGGCGAATCGGCCCAAGAACCAGGACAGCGGCAGGACTAACAGGATGATGGCGAAGGAGTCGATGTTGATGAGCATCTCGGGTTTGGCCGCCCCCGCCGCGGTGAGGAAGATGTGGGCATGGCGGCCTAACGCCGCGGTCAAGAGACGCCCCACATCCATGCAGTTGACCCACTCGTCTATGAAGTTCGGAAGCAGATCCCATAGCTGCATGAACATGAACCAGAATCCGGACACAACGAGGAGGAAGCGCAGCATGGGCGCGTCGTTCCAGAGAGTCTTCATCGTTTCCGCGAAGACTTGGAGCGGGCGCTTGCGCGCGGCGGCTGGAGCGCGCTTCGGTTCCTGAAAGAGCAAAAGCGTCGGGATGAAGTTCCAAGCGGTTACCAGCGCTGCTCCGTTGAAGACCGTCGACCAAGTCGGATGGAGTTCGTTGCCTCTGGCCCAGGCTGCGGCCATGGGCGCGAGGAAGCCGCCCACGTTCACGACCCAATAGAATATTCCGAAACCCAGCCCGGAGTTGCCCTCATCGAGCGATTTGGCGACGATGCCCTGCACGGGCGGCTTGAAGATCCCGGTGCCCACCCCTACGCAGGCGCCTGCGGCCATCATGCTCCAGAACCCGCTGGCATTGGCCATGAGCAGGTAGCCTGAGATGTTGATGGTGAAAGCGGCATACATGCTCTTCTTGTAGCCGTAGGTCTCAGCGAATCCCCCGGAGGCCATGGGGATGAGACACTGTAACAGGGCCCAAACCATGAAGATGACTCCCTTCTCTTTATAAGAGAGCCCCAGGGACGAGCTCGCGGTGCCTACCATGTAGAGCGGCAGGACGGCGCGTACGCCGAAGAAGGCTAGCCTTTCCCCGGCCTCTATGATGTTTGCGGCCCAGAAGTTGCGGCGCATTCGCCGCACCTGCGTCAAAATCGGAACGGCTACATCCTTGGTCGCGCTCATGGTCTCCTCATGGATTTGGCCGAGTTAAGGTTCAGTTTCTAGCCGGCCTTATCTGCTGCGCCGTTTAAGCCAGCCGCGACGCAGTAGGTGTTCGGCAATTTGCACGGAATTCAAAGCCGCGCCCTTGAGCAGATTGTCGGATACGACCCAAAGGGCAAGTTCACGGGTGTCGACGCCCGTGCGCACCCGGCCGACGTGGACCGGCCAGCAGCCGGCGGTGTCGAGCGGGGTCGGATAATCTTGGCCCGCGTGCAGTTCCACCCCAGGCGCACGGGCCAGGAGTCTGCGCGCCCGGGACACGGGCAGTGGCCGCGTCAAGTTCAGCCATGCGGACAAGGCGTGCCCTCGCACCACGGGCACGCGCACCGCAGTCACGCTCACGCGCAGGTTCGGGGTGCCCCAGACCTTGCGCAGTTCGGCCGCGACCTTAAGCTCCTCTTCGCTGTGGCCGTCCGCATCGAACCGGCCGACTTGCGGGAAGACGTTGCCTGCGATGGCCTTGGGCAGGGCGATGGCCCTGGGTACGCGACCCACTGGGGCGCGTCCGTCTGTGCCGAATCCTAGGTTCGCTGCCTGGCGTCGGGTTTGCGCGAAAAACTCCGCCAACGCGGCCCTGCCCGCTCCCGAGACCGCCTGATAAGAAGCGATGCGCGCCTCGCGGACAGTAGCTTCCCGATGCAGGGGCCAGCCCGCGACAGCCAGGCCGGTCATTGTGCAGTTCGGTCCAGCAATAAGCCGTTTTGTCGGCGACAAGGCTTCGGCGTTGACCTCCGGGATGATCAAGGGCACTCCGGGATCGAGCCGGAACTCGGAACTATCGTCGATGACCCAGACGCCCCGGCGTGCGAGTCCCGGGGCCAGGCGGCGCGCGACCGCATCGGAGGACACCAGGAAAACCAGGTCGCAATCGGTCAAGCTCTGAAAATCAACGGCCGGGACCACGAGGCTGCGGCCTCGGAATTTTATTGCTTGGCGTGCGCGGCCCGAAGCGAAAGGCAGAAGGAGCGAAACCGGAAATCGCCGCTTTTCCAGAAGGGCTACGAGTTCCCGCCCCACCATGCCGCTGGCTCCCACCACGGCTATGCACGGCATGAGGGTTTTGTTATTGAGCCGCATTGGGTACCTCGAAGGAATCACTCATGGCGGTGGTTCCGAGCTCATCGCTGGCCGCGCCCCGCAGGAATTCTCCAGGAGGCGGGCACTTGTCCGCGGCGAAAGTGAAGATGAATGGCTGCTTGCGCCGCAGACGAGTGACGCGCTCCCAGTCCAAACTGTCCTTGGAGCGCTCGACCCAGGCTTGCGCGATGTTCTCCCCCCACACTGAAAACCGGGCTACGCATCTCTTCCCTGCGCGCTCCAGGAGGAATTCGGAGACGCTGATTTCGCTTGTGTTCGGAGGGGTGAGTTTGATGGCGAGTGCCGGATAGATGGTGGGTATGGGTGTCTCCAAGGCGCCTTCTGGGTTGCGGGGCGGCACTCCGGAAATGGAGCGGTTGTTCCAGGCTGCTACCTCGCGGGAACCGGATTCATCATCGGTTGCGGCGGCCAGGATGGGAGCGCTGGAAGTTTTTACGAAAGCCTCTGTCGGGGACCATATTATTAAGTAGTTTGGCTTCGTGAAGCTCACCATGGAGAGTGGAACTTCAGCCCAAAACCATTCTCCTGATCCGCCGCCATCAGAATGCGCCTCTGAGTCGGATTCCAGTGGAAGGTCTTTTGTTTCGACGAGGAAGAAGCTGTGTTGCGTCGTGAATGAAGGGTTCTGGGAGATGGCCATATAAATTTTGCCAGGGATGATGTCCCTTAACCACGGCTTGTTTGAATTTGGTCTCGTTTTGGCGCGCCCAATCTTGGCTCCTATGAAAGAATGTGAAAAATTTCCGACAGGAGCCTGGGGTAATCTGACAATCCATGAATTGTTATATCCTATATACCAATTTGAATCATCTCCGCCATCAGAGAAACGAATAAAATCATTTATATTCTGTGTAAGAGCTACATAGGTAGGCAATATTGTGCTTGTAGATACTGTAGATGACCTATCATAAGTATTCCCATAACTGCAGAATATTGTAGCGAGCAGTATTGAAATTATCATTATTTTTTAAGAGTATTTACGATTTTTTCAAAATCATCTATTGAATAAAAATGTATAGTTATGCTGCCTTTGTTTAAGTCTTTTTTTGTTCTAATATCAACTTTTGTTCCCAGGGCATGTTGTAGTGACGTTTCAATATTCTTTATGTCGGCAGACTTGGCAGTTATATGCTTCTTCCTGGTTGCTGAGTCAGGGTCTTCAGTAGATAGTCCACGAGCCATATCCTCAGCATCTCGTACTGATAGTTTTTGCTCAATGATATTCTTTAACAATAACTGCCTTCTATCATCTGAATCAACCATAAGCAGTGCTCTGGCATGTCCTTCTGTGATAGATCCATCATTAATAGCATTCTGAATATTATCTGGCAATTCCAACAACCTAAGTGTATTTGAAATGGCAGATTTTGATTTTCCGACAACTTTTGTAAGTTCTGTCTGATTGATATTGAACTCTTTCATCAGACGGAGATATCCTAGTGCCTCTTCAATGGCATTAAGGTCCTCTCGCTGAAGATTTTCTACCAACGATATGGCTAAACGCTGTTTGTCTGAATTCGCCTTCCTAACTATTACCTCGACTTCCTTAAGTCCTGCAAGTTCGCAAGCGCGCAGGCGTCTTTCTCCTGCGATCAACTCAAATCCACTGTCATGATCATTTTTAGATACTATTATTGGTTGTGCCAATCCGTGTTCTTTTATTGATTCCGCTAGTTCTGCCAGGCGCGCATTATCAAAATTCTTTCTTGGTTGGAACCTGTTGGCCCTGATTTTTTCTAGTGCAACAGTCAAATGGATTGATGTCTCTGGGATTCCTTCTTGGTATTGCTTCTGAGGCTCTTGCTCGGGTATTAGTGCTGACAAACCTTTCCCTAATGCATTTCTCATGAGGCAATCTCCGTTTCTTGCGAAGAGGACTTCTCTTGTGCTGGGTCTGCCGTATCATCCTTGATTCCGCGACGCGCGAGAAACTCTCTGGCTAGGTCTGCATATGCCTGCGCCCCTCTCGATTCTGGGTCATATTCGAATATGCATTTTCCGAATCCAGGAGCCTCAGCTAGGCGGATGTTCCTAGGTATTATAGTTTTGAACAATGACTCACCAAAGTATTTTTCTACTTCCTGCCTTACTTTATTTGAAAGAAGCATCCTGGAATCGAACATTGTGAGTACCCCGCCTTCTATTTCTAATTTATTGTTTAAGGCATCTCTGACTCTCTTGAATGTGCTTATGATATGAGCGAGTCCCTCCATCGAATAGTATTCCCCTTGAATTGGAATTATAACCTTGTCTGCCGCATTAAGGGCATTTATTGTCAACAATCCAAGTGAAGGAGGGCAATCTATTACTACATATTTGAATCTATCTTTTAATGAGGACAGCGCTCCCTTTAGGCGGCTTTCTCTTGCCATCGCAGGAACAAGCTCGACTTCTGCCCCTATCAAATCCGTCCCGGCGCCACAGAAATACAAAGCCGGTATGATTGTTCCTTTGATGGTTTTTTCGATAGGCATTAGTTCTACGATTACATTGTAGATGCTTGGAGTGAATGTCTTTGCATCAAATCCTAGTCCAGATGTCGCGTTCCCTTGCGGGTCTAAGTCAATCAAAAGAGTTTGTTGTCCAAGTAGTGCAAGTGCTGCTGAAAAATTAATTGCAGTGGTTGTCTTGCCGACTCCGCCTTTTTGATTAGCAACGACAATGACCTCTGACATTAATCTCTCCAGTTGTAAATTTTGCCTTGCAATATTTATAGCATTACATTCCGTCTGATTTCAAGTTGATTAAAAGTTTGCACGTGAAAACTTTGAATAATAAATATTGATAATTTTCACGTGAAAACATAATTATGTTTTATTGCCATGCACTATCATTATGTATTTTTGTGTGTCTTTTGATGCTTTTAATTGTCATTTGGTATTATGTATTAATAATCCGGTAACGGGGCGTGCATCTGGACGCTTAGGGAGGGAGAGGGGGGGATACTAACGGGCCGACAGATAGCCCATCAGGCGATATACAAGCTTGGCCGCCGCCAATTCGGAGGCGACCGTATCCTTGAGCGGGCAAAGCTCCATGATGTCCACGCCGACCACCGTCTTATGCGCTATCACGGCGCGGAACAGCTCCAGCGCTTCGTGCCATAGGTAGCCGCCGGGCTGAGGAGTTCCTACGCCCGGGATGACTGATGGGTCGAAGCCATCGAGGTCTATGGAGAGGTACACGAAGGGGGGAAGAAGCCGCAGGACTTTGGGCAAGAGGGCCCGCATGTCGCGGTGATCGTGCCATAAGAATGTCTTTACATTGCCGCGGCCTACCAGATGCGCTTCGTCGGCGCCCACGGAGCGTATCCCCACCTGCACCACGCGGCACTGATGGGCGATCGGATACATGGCGCAGGCATGACTGCGGGGAGAGCCTTGGTAGGCCGGCCGCATATCCGCATGCGCGTCAAAATGAAGAACTCCCATGTCCGGATAACGCTTGATAAAGGGGGGGATGGTCGCGTGCGAGAGGGAATGCTCCCCGCCCACGCAGAACAATGTCTTGTCCGGCATGGCCGCCAGACGCGCCACCGTCGCCTCTATGCGCGCAAAGACGCGCTCCGTCGGACCGGAGCAGCGTACCGGCGGCAAGACGTGGATGCCGTCACGAAAGGTCAGCCGTCCCAGCTCTTCGTCGTAGAGCTCGAGACCTAGGGACCCCTCCAGGAGCGTGGCTGGACCCCGTATGGTGCCCTGTTTGTAGGATGTCGTCCGCTCATAGGGAAGCGGCAGGACCAAGAACCGCGACTGGTTCAGGGGCGTCTGGGTGCCAAGGAACTGCATCGCCGTATTCTACAACAAATTACGGGATACGAGTTTCGAAGAGCTCCAAGGCATTGGCGGTAGTGACGCGAGCCGTTTCTTTCAGGCCAATCTCCCAGACTCCAGCTAGGGCCTGCGCAATCTCCGGGATGAGCGAGGGATCGTTCCTCTGGCCGCGCCGGCTCTGCGGCGGCAGATAAGGACTGTCCGTCTCCAGAACCGTCGCCGTTGGGCCAGCCCTGCGGAAGGCTTCGCGCAGATCCGCGTTCTTCGGATAAGTGACCGGGCCGTCCGCTCCTAAGGCAAATCCCCGCCGCGTGAAAAATTCAGCGTCATCCGGGCTCCCGGAGAAGCAATGCACCACGCCCCAGAATCGTCGTCCTTCGGGGGGGGAAGGGAATACCTCCTGGACCACGGATCGCAGGTCGGCGTATGCTTCGCGGCAATGG
Source organism: uncultured Elusimicrobia bacterium (assembly GCA_903881545.1). Classification (GTDB taxonomy): domain Bacteria; phylum Elusimicrobiota; class Elusimicrobia; order UBA1565; family UBA9628; genus UBA9628. The sequence continues at coordinate 18,046 of CAIRTQ010000154.1, read as the reverse complement.
ATGACCGCCGGCTTGCCCCAGTCCCTGCAGGAGGCCAGGAGTCGCTGTAGGGCCGTTATCTGCACCTGCGGGGCAACGGGGCCGCGCGCATAATCCAGGCCGATCTCTCCCACGGCGACCACCTCTGGCAGACGCGCCTGCCTTTCTAGGAGAGCCAGCAACCCGTCCGTGCACGCATCGGCGTAATAGGGATGCAGGCCCAGGGCGCAGCGTGCTACTTGCGGCCTCGCTCGGGCAAAGGCCAGGACCCGGGGCCAGTCCTCAGGCGCGTCCGCAATCTCCACTAAGCGGCTCACACCTGCGGCTGCGGCCCGCTCCAAAACCGCTTCTCGGTCCGCATCGAACCGCGGATCAGTCAGGTGGGTATGAGTATCGAAGAACTTTGCGGAGGGATGCTCCGTTTCCGGCACCTCGCGGCTATCTTCTTGGGCGCGGATCACAGCGCTTCCGCATGCGGATCGTGCAAGCTATTGATGATATCGCGATAAGTGTCATCATCTTGCCCGCCATCGAACTCGTACATGACATCTTCTCCCAGGCAATATGTTTTGACGCTGGGATCTGGGAGCTGGACTTCCACTTGGAGGCCGCGCAAGGAGGCCACTTGGATGCTTTTGAGGGGGGAGAACTTCGCCCCGTGCACGGTCAACTGCTGTGTGATGGCGCGGCCTAGGTGCTCAAGCCCCGTTAGGCTTCCGGCGAAAGGATTAGTCCTCACCTCCAGGCGTACGATGCCCATTTGGCCGAAAAGCGCTTCATTCAAGAAATTTGTCGGGTCGGTTCCGGCCCTGCAAAAATGAACGATCTCAATGGTCTTGGCCTCATCTTTGAATCCAGCCACGGCCTCGTAGCCCTTGGGCAGGCGGATGATGTAGCCGGTGTGCCCCACGAAGGCGGACTCGCCCGCGGTCGCCGCGCCTTTGGCCGGCGTCGGAGGGGGTTCGCGGTGGGAAAGCAGAAGCACCGCCAGCGCCGCTACGAGCGCCACTCCCACTGTTAGCAAGGTCCGGCTGGCCCGGCTGGGCCCCGCGCGCGCGGCCTTTAGGGAATCGTTGAAATCTTCTTCGCTGACCCCTTCCTCCGCCAGTTGCCCACGCAAGGCTTGGAGCGGATGCTTCTTGAGGTTGGCCCTCAGATAGGTGACGACATCGGTTTTTACCATGCTAGCCTTTCTCGCGATATCCTGAGAGAGTCTCCCCTCATCGTCTCAGGGATTCTAGCGGATTTGTCCGCAAACCCACAACCGCGGGTTGTGGGAGCATGGGAAAAGTCTTAAACTTTCAATATGAGAAAGTTTCTGGCATGCTGGGTGCCCCAGTCGCCTGGATGGTCATGGGTGTTGCTGGGGCTTGCCTTGCGCCTCATCCTAGCCTGGAAAGTTGGCGGGGGGGGGCGTCAAGTGGACGAGGGCGGGTTTGGCGCCGCTGCCAGGGCAAGGCGTACGGCATGAGTTCGAAGCCCGATTATTACAAATACACCTCTTTTGGCGCCGTTTCGTGGGCTGCGCTGGTGGCCCGGCGCCGCATCCTACTGCGTTTTTTAGACCTGCTCCGGCCCCGGCCTGACGAGACTGTGTTGGACGTCGGGGTCACGCGGGACTGCAGCCGTGCGGAATCCAATTTCTTCGAGGCGCTCTATCCGCACCGGGACCGCATCACCGCCGCCAGCATCGAGGCCGCAGAAGGCATCAGCGCCTTATATCCGGGCGTACGGTTCGTGCCCATCGCGGCCGGCCAGCCCTTGCCTTTCGCTGGCCGCCAGTTCGACCTTGCCTTCTGCAACGCGGTGCTCGAACACGTGGGCGCGGCCGAACAGCAGCGCGCTTTCGTCTCGGAGGTGGTCCGAGTCAGCAAGCGCGGGCTCATCGCCACGCCCTACCGCTATTTCCCCATCGAAACCCACACCGTCCTGCCGCTGGCGCATTGGCTGCCGCGCTCCTGGCACAAGCGTGTGCTCATCGGCCTCGGAATGACGGAATTCGCGGGAGAGGACCGGCTGCGCTTGCTTGACCGCCACGATTTTTTGGGGCTATTCCCGGCTGGGACGCGGGTCGCGGCGTCCTTCGTGCGCCTGCTGGGCTGGCCGTCCAACATCGTGGTCGCATATTGGAACGACGGAGGGACGACGACGCCTCAGTTCGAGAAGCGGTAACGCTGGGCGGCGGAGAAGACGCGCAAGCCTGCGGAGACTTTCTGGGTCGCCCGCAATCACGAATGCGCCGTTTCAGGATTTCTTGGGCATGAACGCATCTACCCCGGCGGCTGCCAGAAGGCACAGGAACGGTTCGAGCGGCATCCTGTAGCGCAGGGACGTGAAGAAAACTGCGTGAGAAGCGGTTAAATAGAAGAAGAGCGCATGGATCGGCCACCAATGCGCGGATGTTTTCCGCTGGGTCCATATGCCCATCCCAGCGCAAACGAAGAGGATCAGAAAATAGACCGCCAAGACGGCGCGCTGAGCCAGAGAATGGGGATCATAAGGAATTATGCGCCAGTAAAGCAGCGCTTTTCCGAAAACGATCTTGGCGGCATCGATAGGATTCTCCCGCACGAACCGCATGGTCTTGGCCTTGAAGTATCTGCTGGTCTGGAGAGACCCTACTGCTCCCACCCGCCGGGCTTCGTCGGCCATGTCATACGGCCGCCGGCGGATCTCTTCACGGTCCAAGGTGAATCCCTCGTACAAGGTCCAGCCCATCTGGGCCGATGTGGGGACGAATTCATGATACCTGACCCAGTTCCGCAAGGCCCATCCGCCTATCGGCGCGAGCCAGCCTACGCAGAAAAAAAACAGGGCCAATGCCAGTCCCTTGCGGCGGCGCGTCATCCACAGCACCGGCAGCAAGACCGCGGGGTATGCCACGAAAACGCTGCGGCAGAGCGAACAGGCTCCTCCTAAAAAGCCCAGCCCGGCAAAGCCTACGGGCCCGGCTTCTTCGTCCAGGCAGCTGTAGAGCGCCAGAAAGAAGCAGCATTCCATGGCGATGAACAGAGTTTCTGTCTGAAGATGAGGCGTGAAAAAAATAAGCCCTGGATCCAGCGCCACCCAGAGCGCGGCGATGCGCCCTGCGCGCTCGGATGCCAGCCGCTGGCCCAGCCGGTAAATGAGGAATGGGACGGCGGCGGAAAGCAGGCATTGCGCAACGAGGACTGGCGCGGGATTGGTCCCCTTGAAGCACCAAAGCACCGCTGCGATGAATGCGGTATAAAGCGGCGGGTGAGAGACGTCCATGCCTATCCAGGGCGCCTTGCCGATCCAGTGAAGCGCGAGCGAGTAATAAAGGTCCTGCCCATAAAAAGACGAGAGGTCCTTGGCCCTCCAGAAGGCCAGGAAGGCGAAGCGAGCTGCCAGCGCGATGGCTGTGACGATCCAAATAAAGCTTAGGTTTGGACGCGCTATTTTCTTGAACATCGAATTCTCAGCAAAGTCCAGATGGCCAAGAGGCCGTCGTGCCAGCGGATCTTCTTGCCTTCCTCGATGCTGCGTGGACGGTAGGATATCGGGACCTCGTGTATCCGGATGCCTCTGCGCAGTATCTTTCCGGTAACTTCAGGGCAGAACTCGAACCCATCGCAGCGCAGGTCCAGCGACCGCAGCAGTTCGGTCCGGAACGCCTTATAGCATGTCGGCTCATCCGTGATGCTGGAACCGAAAAGCAGGTTCGTCAGCCAGGACAAGAACCTGCCTCCCCAGTAGAATCTGCCGTAGGAGGGGAAATTGCCGGCTTTAAGGCTCCTTGAGCCATACACGACCTGCAGGCTGCCGTCGCTGAACGGCTTAAGTAGAATGCTGTAATCGGCTGGATCGTATTCAAGGTCGGCGTCTTGTATGAGGACGATGTCGCCGGTTGCCGCAGCGAGGCCCGTCCGGATGGCGGCGCCCTTGCCGAGGTTCTTCTCGTGACGGAAGATACGCAGGGAAGGCCGCCGGATATCCTTCACCAGCGCAGATGTCGCGTCCGTCGAGCCATCATCGACTACGATGACTTCAAGGTCCCGGCCGGGGTTCCGGTCGTATACGGCCCCGATGCAGGAGGTGAGGGTGTTGGCTTCGTTATAAACTGGGATGATGACCGTGGTTTTCATTGAACGATTGCAAATATATCATAATCAGTCCCGCTCGGCCAGCTTGCGATGATCTCCCAATCGTAGTCGAATCCGTTGCTGCGCAGGGCCAAGGCCTGGGCGTCATGGGCCCGGAAGGCCTTGAACATGGCGGCGCCGTCCGTCAGCCTGACGCCGTAGAGCAGGGGTCCTGCTCCCGGCCCCGATTATCCAATCGGCGGCGGCCGGCAGGTTGCGGCAGACCCGGTGCGGCTGGACGCGATAGACTCCGTCTCGCCCGGCCTTGCCCGTGCGCACCAGGACGGCCGTGCAGCCGGCCCGTTTGGCGGTCAGGACATCCGTGGTGCTGTCGCCCACGAAGTAACTGCGGGAAAAGTCCAGGTGGAACCGTGCCTGCGCTCTCTTAAGGAGACTCAGGCCGGGCTTGCGGCAGTCGCAGCCCTTGCCGCCGGCCCGGGCCGGCAGATGGGGGCAGAAATAAAGGCCGTCGAGAGCCGCGCCCTGCGCAGCCAGGCGGCGCCGGAGCAGGGCGTGCACCTCGCGTAAGGTCTTCAGCGTCAGGTACCCCCGGGCCACGCCGGATTGGTTGGTGATGACCACGACCTTGAGCCCAGCCTTGCGCAATCGCGCGATGGCGCGCGCCGCGCCTGGGATAAGCTTGAGCTGTTCGGGGCGGCTCAAGTAGTCCACTTCCTCGATGACCACGCCGTCGCGATCCAGGAAGACCGCCGCCTTGCGCGTGGCCACCGGACTTCGCTCTGGCGCGTCCACCAAGCTCAGGAGATTGTCGCCGCCTTTGGGCCTTGTGGCGCGAAACTGTCCGGGAGAAGTGCCTTTTATCTTGCTCGCCATGCCGCTTCAGCGCTCCTTTGATCCTTCTGGGACGATTATAGAACTTAGGGAATTGACAATCTATGCTTTTGTATCATAACCAGCGGGAACACGGATGAAGCTCGTTATCGTCGAATCGCCCAATAAGGTCCGCAAGATCAAGGATTTCCTTGGATCGGGCTATCGCGTGGCCGCGTCCTTCGGCCATGTGCGCGACTTGCCGGCCAAGGGCGGCATCGCCGTGGCTTTCCATGGCGGGAAGGTGGCTCCTACCTACGAGCAGTTGGAGCGCGCCTCGCGCGCGGTCCACGAGCTCTCCGGCTTGGCCAAGCAGGCCGATGAGGTCCTTCTGGCGACAGACCCAGACCGGGAGGGGGAGGCCATCGCCTGGCATATCAGCCAGCTCTTGGGCGAGCGCACCTATCGCAGGGTGGTGTTCCATTCCGTCACCAAGGCCGCAGTGCAAAAGGCCATGGCAGAGCCCCGGCCCTTGGACTTGCGGCTGGTCAATGCCCAACAGGCGCGCCGCGTCCTGGACCGGGTGGTGGGCTGGCTGGTGAGCCCGACCTTGCGCTGCTTAGGCAAGGCGGCCCGCAGCGCCGGCCGGGTACAGTCCGTGGCGTTACGGCTGGTGGCCGAGCGTGAGCGCGAGATTGGTAAGTTCAATAACGTGGACTATATGGTCTTGGCCGCGAAGCTTGAGAAGCCGGGAGCCCCGCCGCCGTTCGAGGCCAAGCTTATTATCTGGAAGGGAACGCCTCTCAACCAGCGCTTGAAGGACCCTGTCCTGGCCGAACAGGCCATAGACTGGTGCAAGCAGCAGCGCTGGGAAGTGCTGGCCTGCGACCGGCGCGATTCTTCGCGCAACGCCCCGCCGCCTTTCTCCACGGCCACGGTCCAGCAGGCGGCTTCCGTGCGCCTGGGCTTTAACCCGGACGCCACCATGAAGCTCCTGCAGGGGCTTTTCGAAGACGGGAACATCACATATCACCGCACGGACTCCACGGCCTTGTCGCCTGAGGCCATCGCTGACGCGCGCAAGCTTATCGCCAAGGACTTTCCGGCCGAGTATCTGCCCAAGGGTCCGATCATCCACGCCACGAAATCAGCCAACGCACAGGAGGCGCACGAGGCCATCAGGCCGACCCATCCGGAAAAGGGCCCGGATGCGTTCCGGGGCGACGAGGGCAAGCTCTACAAGCTCATCTGGCAACGTTTCATCGCCTGCCAGATGTCTGCGGGCCGCGACCAGATCACGACCTTGGACGCGGCCTGCGCGCCGGGCGAGTGGAAGCTGGCCGACGGGACCTTGGTCCCGCGGGGGGTGTTCCAGGCCAAGGGCAAGGTGACCGTGTTCGACGGCTGGCGCAAGCTGGCGGGCGAGGACGCGACAGAGGAAACCAAGGTCAAGGCCAAGCCGGGGGAGAAGCCCGAGCCGGACGCGGAGGATGATGAAAGCTCAGAGGAACTGCCCATGCTCGTGGTGGGAGAAGAGTTGAGACTGCTCGACCTTTTGGCGCAGAAGCGCTCCACCAAGCCGCCGCCACGCTACACTCAGGCCTCCTTGATTAAGAAGCTGGAGAAGGACGGCATCGGCCGGCCTTCCACCTACGCCAACATCATGCGCACGATATTGGAGCGCGGCTATGTGGAGGAGAAGAAGCGAAAGCTGTACGCCACTCCGTTGGGATCATCCGTCACCGATTTCCTCGTGCGCCACTTCAGCGGCAACTTCATAGACCTGGGCTACACGGCCCGGTTGGAAGATGATCTGGATCGTATCTCCCGCGGAGAGGCGGACTGGGAGAAGGTGGTGACCGAGGCGAGCTTTGCCGTGCTCAAGCTGGCCCAGGCCGCGGGCTTGCGTGGCAACCCCCTGATCCAACCATGATAACGATCGAGAATCTTGTCCCACCGCGAGCAGCGATAAGGCGCCAGGCTTGGGCGCACCCTGGGGGTATCTTGTGATTCGTTATGCTTGGGTGATGCGGCCGAAGCCGAGCGTCCTGCGGGAGATTGTTGGTTTATATCGGGCCGCGGGGTGGTGGGAGAAGCGGGACGATCCCGCCAGGATACGCGGGATGGTGGCGGGCAGCCATTGCTTCCTGGTGGCGTGGGAGGGCGCGGCGGCGGTGGGGATGGGGCGGGCGCTCAGCGACCGGACCAACGACGGCTACATCCAGGACGTGTTCGTCAGGCCGGAGCTGCGCGGCCGGGGCGTAGGAGCGGCTTTGGTGAGGCGCTTGGCGCGGCGGCTCCGCGCCGACGGCTTGGGCTGGATCGGGCTCATCGCGGCGGATGGGGCTTGGCCTTTTTATGCGCGGTTGGGATTCCATAGGATGGAGCGCCACGACCCCATGCGTTACGGTTGAGGGTCTCTAACCACATCCGGGCCGTGTGCCTAGCGTAACGCAGAATTTCGCGTGGGCCGACGAGGCGGAAGAGGTTCCTGATGCGGGAAGGGCGCAGGTAGAAGCGGAGATAGGCCGTGGTCTGAGCCCGGGCCAGGGCCCCGGGCGCGAACCGCTCGTAGTCTAGCGCCCGCGAGGTCTTCCAGCCGAAATCCCTCCAAGCGGCGCCGGCCCTCAGGCGCAGCCCGCCCTCGCCTTTGCGCGCCATCTCCATGGTCCGGGTCCCGGGCAGCGGTGACAGCAGAGAGAGGTTGAGGAAGTCCGGGTTCAGGGAGCGCGCGAACCGGATGGTTCCTCGGAGGGACTCCTGGGTCTCCCCGGGAAGCCCCAGGATGAAGTTTGCCTCGCTGCGAATCCCGGCCTGCCGCGTCAAACGCACCGCCTGCCGGGCGCGTCTCAGATCGAGGCCTTTGCCCAGCGCATCCGCCACTCCCTGGGAACCTGTTTCGACGCCGTAGCCGATGAGCCGACAATTCGCGCGCTGGAACAGGGCGAGCAGTTCCTTATCGACCAGTTCCGGACGCGTCGAACATTTCCAAGAGATCCGTCGCGGTAAGCCGCGCTGGATCATGGCTTGCGTAAAATCTTTGGCCCGCGCGCGGTCTAGCGTGAAGGTCTCATCACAGAAGTATATCTGGGTGGCACCGAACCTGCTGATGTCCCGCTCGATTTCGTCGAGGATCCGCGGGATGGAGAAGTAGCGGACCGTTTGTCCGGCGCCGCGATAGCAGAAGGCGCAGGAATAGGGGCATCCCATGCTGCTGAAGACCGGCAGTTCTAATCCTCGGCGGAAGCCGGCGAGATAGCCGCGGTATTTCGGCAAGGGCATCGCGTCGAAGGCCGGCAGGGGCAAGAGGTCCAGGGCCTTCTCCAATGGGCGGGCCTGGTTCATCACCGCGGTCGCACCCTGCCGCCATCCCAGACCGGCAATTTCATCGAGGGGAGAGGAATCCTTGATGGCGCGGACCGTTTCGATTAAGGTGACACGCCCCTCTCCGAAAATCACAAGATCAAAGGCGGAGAATTCTTCCAAAGTCTGCCGCGGCAGCGCGCTGGCGTGAACGCCGCCGATGACCGTGATTATGGATGGGTCCATGGCCTTCACATTCTGGGCGGCGCTATGGGCGTCCTCGATATGAACGGTGAAAGCCGTGAATCCGACCATCCGCGGCGCCGCAGTCCGGATGCGCGCCGTGAATTCTTCCGGAGAAAGATTCTCCGCTTGCGCGTCCACGACCGAGACTTCGCTGAATCCCGCGGCGCGCAGCGACGACACCAGGACGGCGAGTCCGTAGTGGGGCATGCGGGGGAGCCCGGTGATCGCGCTCTCGCCACCGGATGACGCGGGCGGAACGGCGAGTAGTATCTTCACAAGGTTCGAGAATAGGACATCGGGATGCCGCCGCAGTGAACAGGATGAAGCCGGAAAAAAAGTCGGGGCGCCGCCCCTGCTGCGGTTTTACTACGGATATCATACACCTTAATCCTTTTCTGTCGGAGGCCGGTAGGATACGGCCATTTTTGCATGCGTGCCTGTTTTTTGCATTGACACTAAAGCGCCTATTTATAATAATGAAAGATATCCGGTCATTGAGGTAAACGATGGATTGGCGACCGTCTCCTAAGCCGTACCCGAAGCCGCAGCCTTCCGAGCCTGGACCGCAGCCGAGCTAGCGTCCGGAGCCGTCCTTGCGGCTTGTGGCAGGACCTACCACTTTCCGTCCATTTGTGAAGAGACAGTATTGGCGGCCTGAAGGCAATGCCGGCCTTATCTTCGGCGACAGCGCGCAGCATCAGCGGGCTTTGGCCACTGAACCAGGATTCCACAATGTCTTGGGGGTTGAATCGGCATTCCAATCCCGACCGCTGGACATGGATTTCATTCGGCCAGCTTCGCCGTACCATCATCTGAAGGGTCTATCCACGCAGATCTATCGGCGGTTCTTGGAGCCCCGCTTGAAACGGATCCCCAAGAGTGCGGCCGCTCTTGACGCTGGTTGCGGCATCGGTCGATTCACGCCGCTGTTGGCGGAACGGTTCCGAAAGGTCGTGGCCTTCGACCCGTCCTGGTCTTCCCTCCGGGCCTGCCGGCGACATCTGCGCGAGCAAGGCCTTGGCCACGTGGATCTGCGCTGGGCGGACTTATCTTTCCTGGACTCTTGGCCGGCGGAGTCCTTCGATGTCGTTCTGGGCATGGAATTGATCGGTTATACCAATGATCCCTTGTGCTCGTTGCGGCGCCTGATCCGCGTCGCCAAGCCGGGCGCCTTGATCCTCCTGTCCCTGGAAGCGCGTCCCGGCGCGCTATGCGCGCAGGCCCCGAGCACGCCGGAGCGCCTTCGCTCCGCGCTCGCGGGAGAACCGTTTCTGGTCCCCGGAGACCGATACGTGCGCTATTTCGACCTAGCCGCCTTCCGCAAGCTCTTGCGTCGCGCGCATCTGTCCGATGTCGTCATCGAACCTTCGCATTATCTGGGCGAAGGGCCGTTTTGGCAGGCCATAGATGATGCGCGCCTCGGCGACCCCGCCTACGCGGCGCGGGTGCTGCGAGTAGAGGACTATTGCCGGACCGATCCCCAGACCAAGGCGTGGGCGCGGGTCCTTAGCGCCTCCGCCAGGAAGCTCCACTGATGGCGAGAGTCTTTCTCGTCAACCCGGCCATGGATATCCCGGCGGGTTTTGGCGCCTACCGCAAGCTGATGGAGCCGATGCCGTGCCTGGGTCTCGCCTATGTGGCCGCCGCCTGCCGCCAAGCCGGGCACGAGGTTCGAGTCCTGGACAATTTCGTTGAGAACCTCTCGCACGGCCAAGTCGTCGGCCTGGCGCGCGACTGGGGCGCGCAGGTCGTGGGCATCAGCATGCTGACGCCCACCGCGCAGACCACGGAGGCGCTGGGGCTCCTGCTGCGCGCCGGCTTCCCGTCGGCCAAGGTGGTGCTTGGGAATTTGCATGCGGCGCTTTTTGCGAAAGAACTGGTCGGCCGGGGAGCTTGCGACGCGGTCCTGCATGGAGAGGGAGAGATCCGCTTCCCCAGATTGATCGAAGCCTTGACGGCCGGGGGCGACCTTTCGGCGATACCAGGGATAACCTGGAGAGGTCCGGACGGCATCATGTCCACCCCGATGTGTGAGCCGATCGAGGACCTCGACGCCCTGCCCTATCCGGCCTGGGACCTTTTCCCTTGGCGCTCCTATACCTTCTTGCCGTTCGTGACCGTGGCCCAGCCCTGCCTCTCGGTGTTGGGCTCGCGCGGCTGCCCCTATAGCTGCAAGTTCTGCGCCCTGGGCTACATGGGCCACCGCGTGCGCCGTCGCAGCCCCGCCGCCATCGCGGCCGAGGTAGAATGGCTGGTCACCAAGCTCGGCATACGCCACGTCGGGTTCGTCGACCCCATTTTCCCGTTGGACCGCCGGCACGCCTTGGACACCTGCCGCGCCATCCGCGCGCGGGCCATCCCCGGCGAGTGGTGGTGGACCAGCCAGACCCGGGTGGACGCGGTCGATGAAGAACTTTGTCGGGAGATGCGGCGCTCCAGGTGCCGGCGCCTGCTCTTCGGCATCGAAAGCGGGTCGGACGGATTGCTGGCCGGCATAGGCAAGAATTACACCACGGACGATGTGCGCCGGGGGGTGGCCGCGGCCAGGGCCGCGGGCCTGGAGATATCCGCGTTCTTCATGCTCGGCCTGCCCGGGGAGACGCTGGCCGCGGCGCGGCAGACCGTCAGGTTTGCCATGGAGCTGGATATCGATTTCGCCAAGTTCGCTATCACGATCCCCTATCCTGGCTCGGAACTCTACGACCGGCTCGTCCGGGAAGGCAAGATGGGGTCCCAGGATTGGGGCAGATTCACCACTTTCAATCCAGATCCGGACTCCTTGCCCTTCGTCCCCGAGGGGATGACGGCTCGCCAGCTTCTCGCCATGCAGCGCCGGGCTAACCTAAGGTTCTATTTCCGGCCGCGGATCATCCTCAGGCATCTCTTCAAGATCCGCTCCATCCCGCTTCGCACTTTATTCCAGGGGGCGCTTCTGGCCCTGCGGCAGGTCTTCAAAGGGGGAGGATGATGCGCCTGCTGTTCGTGCGGCCGCCAAAATACGTGTGGCCGTACATGAACGAGCAGGACAATTATCTGCTGCCGCAGGCGCTCGCCTATCTGGGAGCGGCGGCCCGGAGCGATGGGCATGAGGTGGTCTTGCTGGATTGCATGCCCCTCAAGGTCGGCTGGCGGAGCCTGGCTGAAAAGATCCGGGAGTTCAAGCCGCAGGTGGTCCTGGCGGGAGACAGCGAGACCCTCTACGCCCACGAGAGCGGCCGCGTGTTCCAAATCGTCAAGTCGGTATCTCGGGATATAGTCACCGTGGCAGGCGGAGCCCATTTTTCGCACGCCTGCGAAGATGCCTTCTCCAAATATCCCATCGACGCCATCGTCAGGGGCGAGGGTGAAATCACCCTGTGCGAGCTGCTCCGCGGCCTGGAATCCGGCCGGGACTTGACCCAGGTGCGCGGCCTGGCGCTGCCGGACGGACCGGGCCGCGCGATCTATACCGGAGCGCGCGAGCTGTTGGAAGATCTGGACACGCTGCCTTTTCCCGCTTACGACCTTTTGCCCATGCAGCGCTACGGGGCCGCGCGCTACCTCTTCTCTCCCGGAGGGGTCACGATCCACCACAGCCGGGGGTGCACCAGCGGCTGCAGCTTCTGCGCCTGCTGGTTGCAGATGGCGCAGCGCACGGGCGCTCCGCCCGAGGAGAATCTCGCCCCGCGCTGGCGCACGCGCTCGGTGGAGCCCGTGCTCGAGGAGATGGAGGTTCTGGCCCGCAGGTACGGCAAGAAGTGCCTGGTCTTCGTGGACGATACTTGGAATGTGGATCCGCGCTGGAACAAGCGGTTTGCCGAGGGGCTGGCGCGCCGGCGGCTGGGCGTCAACTGGTTCGCCTTCTTCCGTGCCGACATGCTGGCGCGCGACGAGGAGTCGGGCGTCTTTGAACAGTTGGTCGCCTCCGGCCTGAGGCATATCTGCGTGGGGCTGGAACGGGCGAGCGATGCGGAGCTCGACAGCCTGGCCAAACGCCACAAGCAGGCGGAGCTGATGCGGTCGGTCTTCCCGAGGTTGCGCCGGAAATATCCCAGCTTGTTTTTACAGGCCACCTTCATCGTCGGCCTGCCCCATGACACGCGCGCCAGCCTGGCCCGCCTGCGCCGCTACGCGGAGGAGCTCAACCCGGATTATCCGGCCTTCCATCCGGTCACGCCGGTCCCCGGCACCCAGCTGTGGAAGGAGGCGCAGAAGGCTGGCACGCTGGAAATTCAGGATTTTGCCCGATACGATTGGATGACGCCGGTCATGCGCACGGACGCTCTGTCGCGCGCGGAGCTGGAGCGCGAGATCTGGGAGATGAACCGGCGCTATCTTAATCCTTGGCGGGTGGCGCTCGGCGTCTTGTCGCGGCACCAATACCGCAGGCGCATGTATCTGTGGTGGGTGATGGTCAGCGCGCGCGCTTTGTTCGACTATGTCTTGGACCGGCTCTGGCCCTGGCGGGCGCCTGGTCCGCCGGCGGAGCTGAGCCGCTATGTGGGCCTGGTCAAGCCGCCTTGGTACGAGGATTAGCGGAATGAAATCCTTTTCAAAAGACAGATTTCTTTCTGGAGCTTTTGACGCCCTATTCCCTGTACTCTACGGCGCTGCCTTCTATACTTACCTTGCAGTATTGGAAAGGATCCTGCGCGGTCTGCGGTTTAGGGATTCCGTCCTCTGCCTATTTTTCTTGCCCATTATGGCGCTGGAGCTCTGGGCTGCCCATTATTTCCGGAGCGCAAAGGATCCCCAGAGAATTCAAAATGCTTTTGACGCTGTCGGCTTTATAATCCGTCATTTCTTTTGGCAATTCGCATTATTTTATTTTTGGATAATTTTCCCCAGCCGTCCCACCTTCATTTTCGCCTGGATGGGTCCCCACCGTCCTTATGCGCTGAAATTGTTTTGGCTGGGGCTCAATTTAAGGCCGGTGGCGTCCTGGTTTGTGTTGGGGCTGCTGGCAATTATCTATTACATCATTTGGGTAAGACATAAGATGGGGCGAATTTTTTTCAGCATAGCCTCGCCCTTGGCCCTTTTTGTCTCAGTTGTTTTTTTATTCTATTACAATATTGTGGGCGGCCAACGCGCGGCAGATTTTATAGGGCAGCCCGGGGTGTCCATGGTGTTGCCTTTCGACCATGATGAAGTCGCAGGTTTGAAATTCCCTCGCTGTTTGCAGGCGGATTGGAGAAAAGGGCGATTGTATTTGAGCGCGGGTTCAACTGTCCCTTCTCCGGCCCCCAGTCCTCGTCTGATGGCCTGCGATTTGGACGGCAAGAATCTGAAAACATTTTCCTTTTCAGCCTCAGCCAGGAGGCTGATGGACAAGTCTAATACTTTTAGGGAATTTCAGATGGAACCCCACGCCGAAGACCTTTTTATTTCGAGTTATTTCGCCGCCTATAAAATCTATCGCATCGATCGAGTCGGCTTATCCGTGCTGGAAGAAATCCCGTTTGATTTCCTAAGAGAGGAGCTCAAGGAATACAGTCTTTACGATATTGTTCCCGATCAGGCGCATAACCGGATATTTTTTGCGACTGGACAACCGCCGGCGGTTGCCAGGATAGGCCGCGCTGGTAAGACAACGAAAGTCTTGGACCTATCCAAGCTTGGTATTGCTGAATTCGGATCTTTGGTCCATATCCTGCGTTATGATAAGAAAGCGCAGCGCATTGTTGCGATCGCGATAACCGGGATTGCGGTCCCTGGGAATAAGGGTGGATTGTTATTCGAAGTTAACCCGGAAACCATGAATATCGTCCGCATGCTGCCTCTGCCGGGACTCCCAATGTCTTTGGAGTTGGATACAAAAAACAATGAAATCGTGTTGGGGATGGCTCTGTGGCGGGCGATGTTGGTAATAGACCGTACTACATTCAAAATCAAACAAGTGATTTCGATGCCCACCCCGATCATTCGCCGTTTTGATGTTGATTCCCAAAGCGGACTATTGTATGTGGTGGACTATGTGCATGGGCAATTCCATATTATCAAGAAAAATTCCGGGCAAATTGTTAAAACTTACAATGTTGGGAATAAGCCGTTGGGCATGGTCCGTTATGGTTCAACAGCATATGTCGCTTCTTCTCTGGGGATAATCAAGATCGAGTTGCCTAATCCTGTCTCATTGGGCGATGGCGTTCCCCATAGGCAGAAAAGTCAAGGTCTTGATTCTGGGGGAAGGGTTGGCGAGCGTTACCGGGGAGCGCTGCTCCCGGTCGGGGACCGGACGCTTTTGACCCACCAGTTAAGTGCCTGGTAGAATCGCCGTTCCGGCAACGGCCACAAAACGCCGTGCCGTAGCCTCGCTCCGGCCACCGGGCGATACAGCTCATAGAGAACCCGCAGGGTGCGCCCTGTGAATTCAAAATCATCTGCCTTGCTGTCGAGGAATTTGCTCAGGAAACAGATACGCTCCAGGGCATCGCGGAGCCGGGGATGGTGCTTCTGCATGTGCGCGAAGTCAAATTCGTAATCGCACCAATCCTCCAATCGGGACGGGAACTGGAAATTCTGGCGTTCCAACCTGGCGAAGAGTTCTGTCCCCGGATAGGGCACATAGTTGAAGAACTGGGGAAGGCGAAAATTTTTCCCCAGCCGCAGCATTTCCAACGCAAAGTCCATGCTCCGACGCATTTCCGCGGAATCCTCGGTGGGCAAGCCGAGAATAAACGAGCCTAGCACGATGATCTTGCGGCCCTGGAACCTGGAAAGTTGTTGGCGAACGAGCTGTATATCCCCTACTTTTTGGAGGACCTCTGCGCGCACCCGATCAACGCCGGATTCTACGCCGATGGAGAGGCGTTCCAAGCCGGCCTTCTCCAGAAAATCCAGATCTTGGTCCGACAGCCGCGCCAAAGTCTCCACATCCACGCCCTGTAATGAAGAGGCAATCCCCAGTTTCCCCAGCCCGCCTATAATGCGCATGGCGCGGGGGCGGTCGATGAAGAAATTGTCATCTAGGAAATAAACCAGGGAGAAGTCATAGCGCTGGCGTAATCCTTGCAGTTCCTCCAAGACCCGCTCGGCGTCGCGTGCCCGCCAGCGACCTCGGTTGAAGGCATGGTTGTAGCAGTAGGTGCATCGACATGGACACCCCCGGCTGGACTGGTAGAAAAACATGCGCTTCCCACGAAAGTTTTGGATGTAGTTCTCCATGTCCACGAGGGAATACGGGACCGGGGGCAGGTCGTTGAAATCCAAAAGAGTTTCTTGGCGGGTGCCACCCACCTGCCCGCGCCTCTTGAACCAGACCGCGGGGATGTCATCACCGGCCGCGCCCGTGGCAAGGCGCTGTATAAGCCGCGCGAAGGAGTGTTCTCCCTCTCCCTCGACCACGTAGTCCGCCAACTCGTGGCGCACCGTCTGCTCCGGCAAAAGGGAAGGATGGATGCCGCCCCATACGATTGGCACTTCGCGCAAGCGCCTGACCTCCTGCGCTGCATCCAGGGCGTGGCGTAGCATTCTGCCGGTGAGGGCGGTGATTCCCACGGCCACGGTCTTGCTGTCCAGGGCTCCGGCGAGCGCATCCCGCCAATTCCCTGCCGTGCGCTGGTCGACAAGACGGACCTCCAGGTCTTGCCAGACCCCGGTGGCAGCGCAGAGCAGTCCCAGCGGCGGGGTTGGGTGGCTGCGAAAGGCATCCATGTCTCCGACTTGCGGCTGCAACAAGACTACATTGCGCTTCTTCATTCGGGCCGTCCGGGTTGACCATGCCAGACGGTTCCGGTCTGCAGGTCGCGACTATTCATGGGTGGTAGGGAAGGGCTAATACGGCATGGTGCTTATTCAAGAAAGACCTTCCTTTGTCAGCGGGTTGAATGAGTATATAAAACAAGCCGTATGTGGAGGACAACTCCGCGTGAATTCCCCCGGCTATCGCTCCGTGCCATTTTGGAGGGCTGCGGGAGGGAACTTTCCCCGTCCTCGTTCGTATGCTTAAGGCGGGGATTTGATAGAATTTAGCCACATTCCCCCCGGAGGACACGCCATGACGACGACAGACACCGCGAAGGGCAAGGCCCTGGAGCTGGCTCTGGCCCAGATCGAGAAAGCCTACGGCCGCGAGGCCATCATGACACTGGGCGATCGCGCCGCCAAGATCAAGGTGGAAACGATCCCTACCGGAGTGCTTTCCTTGGATCTGGCTTTGGGCGTGGGGGGCTTCCCTCGTGGCCGCATCGTTGAAATCTACGGTCCTGAGTCCTCGGGCAAGACCACGCTGGCCTTACAGGTGGTGGCCCAGGCCCAGAAACTCGGCGGCAGCGCCGCCTACATCGATGTGGAACACGCCATGGATCCGGCCTACTCCAAGCAGCTAGGCGTGGACCTCGATAACTTGCTCATCTCTCAGCCCGACTCGGGTGAGGAGGCCCTGGAGATCACCGAAAAGCTCGTGCGCTCCAGCGCCCTGGACGTGGTTGTGGTGGACTCCGTCGCGGCCTTGGTGCCCAAGGCCGAGATCGAGGGCGAGATGGGTGACTCCCACATGGGCCTGCAGGCGCGCCTTATGAGCCAGGCCCTGCGCAAGCTCACTTCCTCCATCGCCCGTTCCAGGACCTGCCTCATCTTCATCAACCAGATCCGCCACAAGATTGGGGTCATGTTCGGCAACCCCGAGACCACGACCGGCGGCCTGGCCCTCAAGTTCTACGCCTCGATGCGTCTGGACATCCGCCGCATTGAGAACATCAAGGACGGCGACCAGGTCGTGGGGATGCGCGCCCGGGTCAAGGTGGTCAAGAACAAGGTGGCCCCGCCCTACCGCACCGCTGAGTTCGAGATGATGCACGGCTACGGCGCCTCGCGCGAGGGTTGCCTAATCGATCTGGGCCTAGAGGCACTGCTTCTGGAGAAGACCGGCTCCTGGTTC
Organism: uncultured Elusimicrobia bacterium; assembly: GCA_903881545.1. GTDB lineage: Bacteria > Elusimicrobiota > Elusimicrobia > UBA1565 > UBA9628 > UBA9628. Next base: position 784 of record CAIRTQ010000154.1, on the reverse strand, counting down.
CTCTATCAAGGTGAGCGCCTGGGTCAGGGCCGCGAGAACGCCAAGGCCTATCTTAAGGCCAACGCCGACTTAGCCGGCCGCCTGGAGAAGGCGCTGCGCGACAAATACCTCCAGCCCGCATCCGGCGGCGAGGCCGCCCCGGCCAAGCCGGCGGCCAAGCCCGCCGCGGTCAGCGCCAAGGCCAAGGGAGCCGACTGATCACGCCAGGCCCGGTGCATCCTCTTCTGGAGGATTACCTCCGGTATATCTCGGCTGAAAGGGGGCTTTCCCGCAACACCGCGCTTGCCTACGCTTCGGACCTGCGGCAGTTTCTTGCGCACCTCAACGGGCGGGGCCTGGACCCACTCAAAGTCTTGCGCGGCGATCTGGAGGATTACCTCTGGGTCCTCAAGTCGGAGAAGGGCCTGGAGGCCAGCTCTCTGTTCCGCAAGATAGAGGCCCTGCGCTCTTTTTACTTTTTCCAAGTGGCAGAGCGGCGGATGGAGGCCAGTCCGGCCGCGGAACTGCGCTCTCCGCGTCGGCCGGCTCGCCTGCCCCAGGTCTTGAGCCCCGAGGAAGTGCTGCGCCTGCTGCGCGCGCCCATGGGCGCTTCCTACGAAAGTCTGCGCACCCACATCATGCTGGAACTTCTCTACGCCACGGGCATGCGGGTCTCGGAACTAATGGCGCTCAAGGCTGAATACATCAATCTCCAGGACGGCTGGGTGCGCGTTCTGGGCAAGGGCTCCAAGGAGCGCCTCATCCCTATCCATGAGCGGGCCTTGGCGCTTTTGCGTCAGTATCT
>CAIRTQ010000153.1 GCA_903881545.1 uncultured Elusimicrobia bacterium | reverse complement strand
GTCCCGGCAACAATGAAACGAGCTGGTGCAAGACCGTGTTATAATGTGCCAAGGGGAATCCTCCGTCGTAGAATGTTTCCTGAACAGCTTCATTCTACAATTGGCGAAGGGTTCCCTGTCGTTTTTCCCCGGACAGGAGTGCCATGATGTAAATTTGCAAGACCCGTCCGGGCGCGCGGCAGCCGTCGCGAAGCTGCCTCCCGCGGTCAGGGACTACAGTTCGTGAAGAGGGTCCGGATGTCGTTGATGTGGCAGGCCCGGATTTGGGTTGAGCCGCTGGTGACCGTGTTGAAGGTGGAGTTGATGTCGCAAGGGATGGTAGTGAGGCCGCATTTTCCGGATTTGAAAGAGCCGCTATATATGTGGGAACCGGTCACATAGGCGAAAGGGGTGTCGAAAGCGGACTGCATCTGGGTTATGTCCACGGCATGGATGACTTTTCCGGCCGCAAGCGTCGTATTGGTATAGGTAGCGGCCCCAGAGCCTCTCGCGGCGCGGACGTTGTCGATATAGGTGCGCAGTTCCGTGAAATCTCCCACTCTGATAAGGGATGTCCCGGCGGTGATCGTTTGGTTCCAGGAAGAAATGGAGGCCACCGTAAAGGTGTTCACGGTCGACCAAGAACTCCATTGCCCCTGGTCGTCCATGGCCCGGGCACGGACATACCAGGTCCCCGCGTTCAGAGTGCAACCCGCCCTGAAGTTGATCGTGGACCCGCTCGTCGCGAGGGGGCCCATGGGATGGAATAGGGTGAGCTTACCGTAGCCGCACCCGGCGGTGGTGCCGCCCGTGCAGGTGGCGTTTTGGCAGCAGACCCAGTAGTCGAATCCGGCGGAGGATGAACAGCTCAACGCCGACGGCGGGCTGACGCAGCCGGAGTTGTCGCATATCTGGACTTCGGCGTTATCGATATAGGTGCCGCCGCCCCCGACGGTCGCACTGAAGGTGACCCAGGGATTGGTGTTGTGGGTCGTGCTGGCGTTGGCGGGCGTCAAAGAGGCGACGGACTGGGCGACGGCCCAGGGCGGCATGGCCAAGCCGGCCGCCAGCAGGACCGCCAGGACGCAGCGCATTTTATGGAGCATAGGTTGACAATCCCTCCAGCGCCCAATGGCGCTGGGCGAATAGCCTGGCCATCTTGTCCGTCTGCCGGCGAAGGGCCTTCTTGTTTCCCGAGGCTTCGTAAGCGTTCAAGAGGTGGAACCAGGCGTCGCTGTAATCGGGCTGCAGGTCGACAGCCCGCCGGAAGAATCCGATGGCGGCCGCATAGTCCTTTCGGCGCGCGTGCAGCGCCCCGAGCCGGTCGTAGACCTCGGGGTCCTGGACCAGGCGCAAGGCTTCGCGGTAGGATTTCTCCGCTCCGTCGATATCTCCGAGTTGTTCGCGGCATTGCCCCAGGAAGAACCGGATTTGAGGCTTCAGGAACGGAGAAGGCAGGGCCGCGGCGGCTTCGAGCTGGCCCGCGGCCGCGGGGAAGTCCTTCGCATTGATCTGGGCCAGCGCCAGATGGTACCTGGCCCTGGGGTTGTCCGGCGCCACGCGGACCGCGGCGGAGTTAAGGGCGATCATGTCGTGGAAGCGCGCGTTGGCGAACGCCGTCTGCGCCGCGTAGGCGCACAGCAGGGCGGCCGCCAGGGCCGGCGCCCACCGGCGGCCGCGCAGGCCGCGCGCGGCCGCGGCCACGATCAGGCCGAAGCCGGCCATGGGCAGGTAGAGGTAGCGGTCGGCCAGCAGGTTGGGCAAGGGCAGTATGTTGCTGGCGGGCAACAGGGCGATGAGGCAGAAGGCCAGGCCGAAGCGGAACAGGCGGTCCCGGATAATAAGGAAGAGGACCGCGATCGTGGCCAAGGCCAGGACGATTGCCGTTGCCTGCCAGGCGAAGCGCGGCCCGAACAGCCGCATCTGGTATTCGATGGACAGGCCGGAGGGCCACAAGAAAGCTTTGAGATAATGGCCCGCAGTCAGGACCACGGTCCGGACATGCGCCGCTCGCGACTGCAAGGGCGAGATTGCGTCCGTCAGGGACGGGTAGACCGCGGCGTGCAGGAAGGGCGCGGACCATTTCCGCATGAGCCAGCCCGCGGCCAGAAGCGTGACTACGACAGCGGCGCCGGCCAGCCCCAGCCGGGCCCGGGCCGAAAGCCGGGGGCCCAGGAGCGCGCGGTAAAGGATGAGGGCCGCGGGAAACGTGACGGCGCTTTCCTTGGAGAGCATGGCAAGCACGCCCGCCGCGGCGCAAAGCCCGGCCCAAAGCGCCTTCTTCCAGAAGCCGACGGCCGCGCAGACCCGGGCGAAAGCGAGCAGGCCGAGCAGGTAGAAGAAAGCCATCAGCAGGTCGGGCCGGAAGGACACGATGTCCACGGCCTCCGCTTGGACCGGATGCAAGGCGAAGGCCAGAGCCGCGACCGCGGCCCAGGGCCGGGCCTCCGAACCGCGGCCGAGCAATACCAGCGCCAGGAAGAAGACCAGGACGCTGTCCGTGCCGTGCAGGACGAGGTTGGTCAGGTGATAGCCGGCGGGAGAGAGCTTCCAGAGCCGGCGGTCGGCCATGAGCGACAGAAGGGACAGTGGCCGCGTCGCGCCGCGCAGGCCCAGGGTGTTGAGGTAGCCCGCGGGTTTGAGCAGCATCGCGGCGGCCCCGGGGTCGGCGAGGTCCTGGTTGTAGACGATAAGGGGGAAGTCGTCATGCACGAAGGAGCCGCGCAGGGCCGGCGCGTGGAATGCGAAGGCTGCCAGGAACACGGCGGCGGCGCCGGCCCAGGTTGCGAAGCTATGCGGCTTGACGGCTTGCCAATGCATCAGGCGTTTCCCTTGCCTCTCTTATCTTACGGCGCGTAGACCGCGTAATACCCCGTTGGCGCAGAGCCAGACCACCCGACCATTAACTGGCCGGAGTTGGCGCTGCCGTCAAGTTTGCCCACGATGGGCGAGCCCACGCTGATTCCCGATGACGCCACGACGCTGTAGACCCCGGTGCCCGAGGCGGAGAATGTCGTGGCCGCGGAGATGCTGCTGGTAAATGCGGGCGCCGAGCCAGAACCGTTGGCCGCCAGGATGGTGCCGGTCGCGCCGGTGCCTACCGCTCCCATGACTCCGGTGGCTGAGAAGTAAGGTATGCCGTTGGCGACCGCAGCCGAGAGGTTGGCGCCCGTGCCGCCCCACTGCGAGCCGACGGTGCCGGCGTTCCAGGTGCCGGCGGTGAGCGTGCCCACGCCGGTGATGTTGGTGTAGGAGCCCGATATGCTGGCCGTAGGAACGACGTTGGTCAGCTGGGTG
>CAIRTQ010000152.1 GCA_903881545.1 uncultured Elusimicrobia bacterium | reverse complement strand
ATCGCATGCAGGTCCTGCCGGCGGCGCTGAAGGAGCGTGTTCTGGAATCCTACCGGCGGCATCAAGAATCGTTTTTGGATGCGGGTGGGAGGGCGGCGGGCGATTTCGCGGCCGCGGCGCGCTCTTTGTACGCGCAGGACTACAGCGAACTGCTGCCCGACTTCGTGGCCATGACGCGCCGCTTGGACCAGCTGCGCGGGGAAGACTGTCGCGAGGTATTCCCAGAACTGGCCGCACTCTTCAAGGCCGCCACATGAATCCGCGGGAAGCCGGGGCGTACCTGGAACTGGGGAAATCGTGCCGGGGCCAGGGCCGGTGGTCTGAAGCCGAGGCGGCATTGCGCAAGGCGCTGGAATTCGCCCCAGGGGATGTCTGCGCCCGTATTGAATTGGGCTCACTTTACGAATATCAGGACAGATTTGTGGAAGCCGCGGGAGAATTCGAAGTTGCCATCGCCATGGAACCAAACCATGCGGGGGCGCATTGCCAGCTTGGGCGCATATGCCGTAAGCAGGGGCGGTGTTCTGAGGCCGAGGCGGCCTTGCACAAGGCGCTGGAACTCGACCCGCGGAACGGCTGGGCGCACATCGAGTTGGGAACTCTTTACCGGGGTCAAGATAGATTCTTGGAGGCTATAGCGGAATTTGAGAAAGCGATAGCTATAGATGGGAACCAAGGTTGGGTCCATTGCCAGCTCGGGCAGAGCTATCGCGGGCAGGGGCGAGCATCCGAGGCCGAGGCGGCCTTGCACAAGGGGCTGGAACTCGATCCGGTGAACGGCTGGGCTCGCATTGAATTGGGCGCTCTTTATCAAGACCAAGGGAGATGCGCGGAGGCCGCGGTGGAGTTTGAGACAGCCATAACCATAGATGGGGACAATGGTTGGGTCTATTGCCAGTTGGGTCGGATCTACCACAGGCAGGGGCGATCGTCCGAGGCCGAGGCGGCGTTGAAAAAGGCGCTGGAGCTCGCCCCGGGGGACGCTGGCGCCCATAGCGAGCTGGGCGTCCTTCACGAAGATGGGAGCAGATTTATTCAGGCCGCCGCGGAGTTCGCTGCGGCCGCCGCCATCAATCCCAACGATATCGATGCGCATCTCTGTATAGGCCGTATCCATCTCCGCCAGGGTCGATGGGCTGAGGCCGAGATTGAGTTTCAAAGAGCTGTGGCCCTGGATCGGCGCAATGACAGGGCTTATATCGGTTTATGGGCCACCTATCGCTGCCAGCGACGAATGCCTGAGGCTGCGACAGCTCTGACCGAGGCATTGTCGATAGCCCCGAACAGCGCCTTCGCCTGCACTGAATTGTTGCGTCGTCTGGATCGGTATGGGGCGGAGAGCGGCATGGCGGCTCGGGATGGCTGTGGCGCTGGCGTGAATGACCGGGGCGCCCCGGCCGAGTTGAGCGATGCCGCGGTGGAGCAGATGCGGGCGCGGGTGTTCTGCCTGTTGCCTTGGACGCTTCTGCATATCTTCACGGACGGCTTATCCCGCCCTTGCTGCATGTGGAGCGGGCCGCCTTTGGGCAACGCCCGCTCGTCATCGATCGATGAGTTGTGGAACTCTTCGGATATGAAGGCTCTGCGTTTGGACATGATGAGCGGGCGCCCGGCGGCGGGATGCCGGAAATGCTACGAGACCGAGCTGTTGGGTTTTCAGAGTATGCGGCAAAGAAGCAACATCGACTTAGCGCGCCATCGCGGCCGCGAGCGGCTGACCGCGCCGGACGGGACGCTGCCGCTGCTCCCGGTGCCGTTTCTCGACATCCGCTTTTCCAATGTCTGCAATCTGCGCTGCCGGACATGCAGCCCGGCGCAAAGTAGCGCCTGGGCGGACGATGCCCGAGCGTTGGGCTTACCGGTCGAGGGTGAAGCCGTACGGAAGTCTTATGACGATTGGGACGCGCTTTGGCGCCAGTTGCAGCTGGTGCTGGAAGATGGGATCGAGGAAATTTCCTTCGTGGGCGGGGAACCGCTCATCATGGAGGAGCACTACCGGATATTGGATTTCCTCATCGCGCGCGGCCGCACGGATGTGCGCCTAAGCTATACGACTAACTTCTCGACTCTGCGGTTTCAGGGCCGCGACGTGATCGACCTGTGGTCGCGTTTTCACAATGTCCAGGTTATTGCCAGCCTCGACGGCTCCGGCCGGCGGGGCGAATACCTGAGGAAGGGCTTGAACTGGGACGCGGTGGTGGCCAACCGGGAGGAGATGCGGCGTCGGTGCCCGGATGTCGCATTCATGATTGCGCCGACCCTCAGCATCTTCAACGCTCTGCATCTGCCTGATTTCTATCAGGAATGGGTCGAGAAGGGGTACATTGATAGTAATGCGTTCGCGCTTAACATGCTCGTATCCCCCGCGATGTACCGTATACAGGTCCTACCGGCGACGCTCAAAGCGCGGGCCCTGGAGTCATACCGGCGGCATCAAGAAACTTTCCTGGATGCGGACGGGACGGCAGCGCGCGATTTCGCGGCCGCAGCCCGATTAATGGAGGCGCAGGATTGTAGCGATCTTCTGCCCGGGTTCTTGGCCATGACGCGCCGCCTGGATCAGTTGCGCGGGGAAGACTGCCGAGAAGTCTTTCCAGAGCTGGCTGCGCTTTTCGAGGCTACTTAGCTTTTCGTTTGGCGCCGCTTGCGGCCAAAAGGTTCTGCTATGATATGGCGGATGAGAGTGGGGATTGCCTGGATGCCTGCGGCCGCGCTTCTGCTGGCCGGCGTCGCACCCTGGGTTGCATCCCAGCAGCCGGACTCTGCGGCGCAAGCCGACCTCAGAGTGCAGGTTCGGACCTGCCATCGTTATTGGAAAGGCGCGGGAGGCGCAGCGCCGGACTATCGGACCGCGGCCAAGTGGTGCGTCCCGGCCGCCGACGCGGGCGAGCCTCATGCCATGGCCATGCTGGGCGCCATGTATCGGCAGGGACAGGGCGTGCCTCGGGATTTCAAGAAGGCCTTCAAATTCCTTAAGGGCGCGGCGGAGGCCGGCGTTCCCTTGGCACAGTTCGAGCTCGGCAATATGTGCGCCAAAGGCGAAGGCATGGCACGCGACTCGGTCCAAGCAGACCGCTGGTATTGCGCCGCCGCCCAACAGGGCGATGGCAAGGCCGTCCTACAGTGCTCCCAGACCAAGCCCGCCCTGAGTGGACGCAGGATCGGCGACATCAAGTTCAATCAGATGTCGGGAGAGAACTTCAAGAGTTCAATGGATCGGTCTGCGCTCAAGTCCGTGAGCAACCTGGAGGACGACACCGGTCTCGGGACCGCGACGCAACCGCCGATGGTGTCGCCGCCGTCGCCACCGCCGGCGCCGGCCCAGCAGCCTTCTGGAGACATATTGGAGAATCAGGTGCCGCGCATCCTTTCGACGCCGGACCAGGCGCCTCAAGCGCGCTCGACGCTGGCCGCGGCGCCCTTGCCGCCGGCCCTGGAACGCAACGAGCCCTTGGCTCCTGCCTCCGCCTCCATCGCGGCCAAGCTCCGGCCGTGGCTCCTATTTGCGGCCGTATGGCTCCTCCCACTTATATGGTACGCCGTCCATAAGATCCGGCTTGCCTCATTGCGGCGGCGCGCCCCTCGGACCATCCGCATGCTCCTCCAGACCAGGCCAGACGCTTACCGGGAGATCGCGGATTGGCATCAGCTTCACTGCCGGCAAGGAGGCTCGGCCGAGGAATTCTCCGCGTCGGAACTGCTGGCCATCGCTATCAGTTGCGACGAGAGTTCCCTTGCCTGCGCGACGCCAGACCTGAATTTTGGTAAGGCCTTGGAGGTGGCGGGCAGGCTTGTGGAGGCAGGCCGCTTGCGGCGCGTCATGGATCTGCTTTCGGAGCCTGTTCTCACGGCTTTGCCTGCGGCTGGCCGAGCGGAAGAGGCTTTGGCGCTGCTGGCCAAGTCCGGCCATCTTGATGGATTCGTCGAGCATTTCAGCACGGCCGGACGGCCGGCCGCGTTCTATAGCTCCTACGCCGCAGGGCTTCTGCGGCTAGGGTGCGCCGAGCAGGCTTTCCGGATGCTCACGGCCAAGTCCGTGGAGAGCTTCACCGCCGAGGACCAGGCGTTAATGCTCGAACTGCATGTGAAGCTGGGCAAATTCCAGCAGGCCAGCCTTCTGCTTGAAAGGGTTACGCAGGTCAAACCTCCTCAGTCGGCCCGTGACTACTATGAGGACTTGGCCAAGCAGGCGACCATGAGAGGTGGGGAGCGATTCGCCCAGGATTTGAAGAGCGTGGCATCGGGAAAGCCTGCTTTGGTGAGGGCGGTTCCTCCGGCGGCCCCGGCCGGGCTTCTGCTGGGCGGGAAGTATGAGGTGCGCCAGCTCATAGCGAGCGGCGGCATGGGCGAGGTCTACGAGGGCTTCGACCGCAGCCTGGAGCGCCGGGTCGCGGTCAAGCGCCTCCTGCCCGGCCTGCTGGTTGACCCCTTGATGCGCGAGCAATTCCTGCGCGAGGCCAAGACCGCGGCCCACCTTTCGCACCCCTATATCGTGTCCATCTACGAGAGCTTGGAAAGCGGCGACGACCTCTTCCTGGTCTTCGAGTTCGTGGGGGGCGAGACCCTGCACCGGCTCCTCTCGCGGCGCGCGCGGCTTACCGTCAAGGAGTGCCAAAGTCTCTTCTACTACGTATGCCATGCCATGGACTACGCGCATCGTAAGCACGTGCTGCACCGGGACCTCAAGCCGGCTAATATCATGATCGACGAGCACGGCATCGCCCGGGTCATGGACTTCGGCATCGCGTTGGAGCTGACGGGGACCTTATCCGTTACTTTTGTGGACCAGCAAGGGGCCTCCGGGACCTTGCGCTACATGTCGCCGGAACAGCATTTCGGGAAGACCAGCCGCGCCTCGGACATCTATTCTCTCGGGGTCTGCCTCTACGAGATGGCCACGGGCTACCTGCCCTTCAATGCGCCGACGGCCTCGGAGCTCATCGCTCAGAAGCACAAGGGAGAGTTCTTGGCGCCTCGCGCTCATGTGCCCGGACTGCCGCCGGAGCTCGACGCGCTGGTGCGGCGCGCGCTGGCGTCGGACCCCCAGGCCCGGATGCAGAACGCGCTCGAGTTTTATGAACTACTGATCAAGATCCCCGCCTGAGTCCCAATCAAAGGACGCGGCACCAAAGGACCTTGAGGTATTCACCCTCCGGATGGTCGGCGGCCACGGGATGGTCCGGCCCGGCGCCGGTCTTGCGGAATATCTGGACGCGCCGGCGTGCCGAGCCGGCCGCGGTGCGCACCGCGGCCTGGAAGTCATCCCAGGAGAACATGCCGCTGCAGGAGCAGGTCACGAATACGGCGCCTTCCGCCGCCACGCCGAGCGCCAGGCGGTTGAGGTCCAAGTATTTCTGCCGGCCAAGCCGGTAGCTCTCCCGCGAGGCGATCAGCTTGTAGGGGTCCAGGACCACGAGGTCGTAGGTCTTGTGGTTGGCTTCCATCTGGCGCAGGTAGGGGAAGGCGTCGACGCAGACCGTCTCAACGGTGACCCCGTTAAGCCGGGCATTCTTTTCCAGGCGGGAGCAGGCCTCGGGGTCGAGCTCCGCGCAGGTCACCGCGGCGGCGCCGCCGATCTTGGCCGCATACAATCCGAAGCCGCCCGTGTAGCTGCAGATGTCCAGGACCCGGCGCCCCGCGGCGAAGCCGGCCGCCGCCAGGCGGTTCTCGCGTTGGTCGCAGAAGAAGCCGGTCTTGTGCCCGCCGCAGAGGTCCACCTCGAAGAGGACTCCGTTCTCCTTGACGCGCGTCACGGTGGGGGACTGCGCGGCGATCTTGAAGCCCTCCATGCTTTCGGTATGTTCGCTGGCGCGGCGCACGAACCTGGCGCGGGGGTATTGCTCCGCCAGGAGACGCTCCAGGCGCTGGGCTTGGCGGAACATGGCGAGGGAGTAGAATTCGAGCGCGATGGCGTCCCCATAGCGGTCCACGACCAAGCCAGGCAGACCGTCACCCAAGTCATTGACGAGCCGATAGGCTTCGGAGGAATCGTCAAGTTTGAGCAGCCCGCGGCGCAATTCCACGGCCTGGGCCAAGCGTCGCTTGAGGAACACCTCGGCGTCGAAGCCGGCCAGCTCGCGGGTCAGGAGCCTCAAGGTGATGAGGCTCCTGGGATTGTAGAGCGCCACGCCGTAGGGGGCGTCGGCCTTGTCATAGACCGCAACGAGGTCTCCGGGCCGGGCCTGAGGGGAGACCTCGCCGATCATGCGCTTGAAAAGGTTGGGCGTGGCCGAGGCGGCGCGTAGCCGCACCCAGGGCAGAGGGCCCGTGTGCGCGGCGGGGGGCAGGGAAGGGATAGCAGGCATGGAGGGATTTTAGCTAATCAGCTAGGCCGGGCGACAGGACTATTCTGTACTGCATGGGACGCCCTATCAAATTTGATAGATTATAAAGCATATATGCGTTGTAAGGGTTCTCTTCTTGCTTCAGTCCGCATGTCGACCTCGATCAAAATCATACTGGCGCAGCCCGGACGGAGGGCTTGCAACTGAGGCGGGGCTGGCCAAGAGCATCGACATGAATCCGGCGGATGCGGGATCATATTTTCAATTAGGGAAAGTCTGCCGCAGCGCGGAGCGCTGGACCGAGGCCGAGGCGGCGCTGTGCAAGGCGCTGGAGCTCGACCCGCAGAACGGTTGGGCCCGCCTCGAATTGGGCAATCTCCTCCTGGATCAAGGCAGGCTCGCGGAGGCCGAGGCGGAACTGAGGAAGGTCACGGCCGTGGATCGGAACAATAGTTGGGCCTACTGTCAACTAGGGGATATCTACCGTAAGCAGAGGCGGTTGTGCGAAGCTGAGGCGGCATTGCAGACGTCCTTGAAATTGGACCCGCAGAATGGTTGCGCCCATATCGAATTGGGCGTTCTTTACGCAGACCAGAATAGATTCATTCAGGCCGAGGTCGAGTTCGAAACAGCCATAGCCTTGGACGGGAGCAATAGCGGGGCGCATTATCAGCTAGGGAAGATCTACCGCAGGCAGAGGCGCTGGGGCGGGGCGGAGGAGGCCTTGAACAAAGCGCTGGAGTTCGAGCCAGGGAATGGCTCCGTCCGTCTTGAAATAGGGACTCTTTATCTGGATCAAGACAAGCTCGCGGAGGCCGAGGCGGCGTTCCAGAAAGCCATAGCCTTCGCTCCACGCAATAGCTGGGCGCATTTCCAGATGGGGAATGTCTATCGTCTACAGGGCCGATGGGGCGAGGCCGAAACGGCGTTCGAGGACGCCCTAGCTATCGATCCGGGGAATGGCCAGGCCTTCATGGGCCTGTGGGCGATTTATGGCAGTCAGGGGCGGTCTGCCGAGGCGGAAGCGGCTGCTAGGAAGGCTTCGGCGATCAATCCCGGCAACGCTTGGGCCTGCACCGGAGCGCAGGAGCGCCTTGAGCCGGAAAAGGCTGTCTGCGACGATGCGGATCGCAACGACCACGGTTGTGCCGTCAAGAGTGGTGGCGCTCCGGGCCGCTTTGAGCCCGTCGGGGCGAACGCGCCTTTTTCGCAGAGCCTGGCGCAAGACAGCCCAAAAGAGCGGATGCGGGATCAGGTATTCTGCCTGCTGCCTTGGACGCAGTTGCATATCCGCCCGGACGGTTTTTTTTACCCTTGCTGCGTTTGGAACGGGCCGTCCTTGGGGAATGCCCGCTCGTCATCGCTTGCAGAGCTGTGGAACTCTCCGGGTCTGAAGGCTCTGCGTTTGGACATGATGAACGGGCGCCCGGTGGCAGGATGCGAGAAATGCTACATGGACGAACGGTTTGGCACTAGGAGCGCACGGCAAAGAATCAACCTCGAGTTGGGCCACCACAGCGACCGCGAGGGGCTGACCGCGCCGGATGGAACACTGTCGCGGCTCACGGTGACTCTGCTTGATGTCCGGTTCTCCAATGTCTGCAATCTGCGCTGCCGGACCTGTGACCTGAGGCAAAGCAGCGCTTGGATGGCGGATGCCCGGGCGCTAGGTTTGCCGGCGGAGGGTGGGCCCATCCAGAAGCCTTATGACGATTGGGACAGCCTGTGGCGCCAGCTGGAGCCGCTGCTGGAAGAGGGGCTGGAAGAGATCGTCTTCTTGGGCGGGGAACCGCTCATCATGGAGGAGCACTACCGCATACTGAATTTCTTGAACGCGCGTAAACGCACTGATGTGCGCTTGAGCTACGTGACGAACTTATCGACCCTGCGGTCCCAGGGGCGGGACGTGATAGATCTGTGGTCGCGCTTTAGCGATGTCAGGGTTACCGCCAGTCTCGACGGCTCCGGCCGGCGGGGCGAATACCTGAGGAAGGGGCTGCATTGGGAGGCGGTGGTGGCCAACCGTGAAGAGATGCTGCGCCGGTGCCCGGATGTCGAGTTCTCAATCTCGGCAACCCTCAGCATATTCAATGCGCTGCATCTGCCCGATTTCCACCGGGAATGGAGCGAAGTGGGTTACATCAATCGCAATGCGTTTAACCTCAATGTGCTCCTGTCGCCTCAGGTCTATTGCGTCCGGCTTCTGCCGGCGGCGCTCAAGCAGCGGGTCTTGGAGTCATACCAGCGGCATCGAGAAACATTCCTGGACGTCGACGGGAATGCAGCGCGCGAATTCGTGGCCGCGGCGCGCTTCATAGAAGAGCAGGATTGCAGCGAACTGCTGCCCGAGTTCGTGGCCATGACGCGTCGCCTGGACGAGTTGCGGGGGGAAGACTGCCGAGAAGTATTCCCCGAACTGGCCGCGCTATTCGAGGCCTCTTAGCTCCCCGCCGAGTCAAAGAGGCGCCGTCCCGCCCGCGTAGCCGTTGAACGCCGACATCTCTTCCAGTTTGCGCGAGGATGTCCCGGGTCTAGTTGAAAAGAGTTGAGGCGATTCCCCCGGCTTGGTAGCATCAAGTTGGGACAAGAAGCACCAAAGGAGGAATCGCCAAATGGGAAGGTATCAAATTCTTCGTCGCAGAGAAAGTGGTCGCCTGAAGAAAGTCAGTCGGCGTTCGGTGCCGTTGATGGTGCCGGTTGCCGAGCTCGTGGCAGCGGCGCGTGAGGGCATGCGAGATCTCGGAGACCGTATGGGCCTGGAGCTGATGCGTCTGGCCGTCGAGCAGGAGCGTGTGGCGGTGACGGAGAGCCCGGAGCGAGTGGGTTGGAAGCATGGGAGTCAACCGGGCTTCGTCCACTGGAACGGACGGAAGGTGGCCTTCCCGAACAGGCGGGTGCGCAGCTTCGACGGCGAGGAGGTCAAGCTCCAGAGCTACGCGAAGTTCCAGGAGGACGGCGCCAATGGGCGCCTCGCCCTGCGGGACATGATGCGCGGGGTCTCGACGCGGGACTACGCCGAGGGCGTGGAGGGCTTCCTGCGGGGCT
>CAIRTQ010000151.1 GCA_903881545.1 uncultured Elusimicrobia bacterium | reverse complement strand
GGTGACTTCAGGCCCAGCAGGTACTGATAGAGCGCGGTGTCTTGCATAGTGGCTTCCTCCTGTTCCGGAAGCCACTATCTTACCCTACACGGCTACCCACGGCAAACCCGGAAGCCCCATAGATTTCATACGCGCTTTCCCCTTCACTTAATTATAATAAAGAACTGGCTAGGCTTGACTGCCTCCTCATAGACCTGTTATAACTTCCCCAGCGCAATGTTATCCCACAAGAAGATCGCCGTCGTCGGCGCGGGCCATATCGGCGGCGCCCTGATCGGCGGCATGCTGCGCGCCAAGCTCACTGCCTCCAAGAACATCAAAGCCTCACGGCGCAGCAAAACGGCCCTGGCCGTCCTTAAAAAGGACTGGGGCATTAACGTCACCACGGCCAACAAGGCCGCCGTCCGCGGCGCCGACATCGTGATCCTGGCCGTCAAGCCCCAGGTCAGCCCCGCGGTCATCACCGAGCTCGCTGCCGTCATCCGGCCAGAGCAGCTTATCATCAGCCTCATGGCCGGCATTACCGCCAAGACCATCGGCCAGAAGCTCGGCCAGCCTTGCCCCGTGGTGCGTGCCATGCCCAATACCCCTTGCCTCGTAGACGCTGGCGCCACCGCCATCGCTGCCGGCGTGCATGCCGGCGCCAATGACCTGGCGATCGCCGAGCGCATCTTCTCCTCCGTGGGCATGGTCGTGACTTTGCCCGAGAGCGCCATGGACGCGGTGACCGGCCTTTCCGGCACAGGCCCGGTCTACATCTTCATGGTCATCGAGGCCATGATCGACGGTGGCGTCAAAATGGGCATTCCACGCAGCGTGGCGACCATCCTGGCCACCCAGACCGTGCTGGGCGCGGCCAAACTCGTCCAGGAGACCGGCAAGCACCCCGCCATCCTCAAGGACGAGGTCACCACGCCCGGCGGCACGGCCATCAACGCCATCCACGTGCTGGAGGCCAAAGGCCTGCGGAGCGTCCTCATCGACGCCATAATGACCGCGACGCAGCGCTCCCAGGAACTCAGCCGCCTCTACGGCGATTGAATGACGACAGCACAACGCGAGCCCGAGTCGCCCCCTCCCGCCACCTTGGTCACCGCGCGGGAGCACCTGGAGGAGGTCGTCGCCGAGCTGCGCCATGAGCCGCGCCTGGCCATAGACACGGAGTCCAACGGCTTCTACGCCTACCAGGAGCGCGTCTGCCTCCTGCAGATATCATCGGCGCGGGAGGATTTCATCGTAGACCCCATCGCCATCAAGGATCTCTCGGCCCTAGGCGAGCTGACGGCCGCGCCCCATATCGAAAAAGTCTTCCACGCCGGTGAATACGACGTCCTGTGCCTCAAGCGGGATTATGGCTTCGCCTTCACCAACGTCTTCGACACGATGATCGCGGGCCGCCTCTTGGGGGCCAAGGAACTAGGCTTGGCCGCCGCCATCCGGATCTATTTCGGCGTCACCATATCCAAGAAGCTCCAGCGCGCGGACTGGGGTCTGCGCCCCTTGAGCGAGGCGCACTTTCATTACGCACAGCTCGACACGCACTATCTGCTGCGTCTCTCGGACATACTCCGCGACCAACTGCGTGAGAAAGGGCGCGATGGCGACGCAGCCGAGGCCTGCGCCCGATTGGCCGATATCGAGCCCGTGACCAAGAGCTTCGACCCGAACGGATTCTGGCGACTCGCCGGCCGCAGCCGGCTATCGCCCCGCCAGACGGCCTGCCTGCGGGAGGTATTCCTCCTGCGCGAGCGGCGCGCCAAGTCCATGGACCGGGCCCATTTCCGGATCATGCCAGAGGAACTAATGGTCAATTTGGCCGAGGCCATGCCGGAAAACTCTGAAGCCTTGGCCCGGGTGCGCGGCATGACACCGTATCTACAGCACAAGCTCGGCGGCGCCATCATGGATGCGCTCGCCCGAGGCCGGACCGCGGAACCGCCGACCGAACCGCCCCGCAGCGGCAAGCGCCGCAGCAACCGCGAGCGCCTTCTCTTCGAGGATCTGCGTCAATGGCGCAAGGCCCAGGCCGAGCGCGAAGCAGTGGAACCGGTGGTGATCCTCGACACCAAGTGCCTTCAAGAACTCGCGCGCGCCGCCGCCGCCAATGAGCCCGACCCGCTGCGCAGCCTCTCCGCGCTCAAGCGCGGCCGTTACGGCGAGCCCCTGTGCGGTCTCCTGCGACCGAAACAGAACTCTTAACGGGCGCGTCAGTAATGGCCGACCGGACAGAGCCCTTCTTGGCCCGAGCGGGGCTCGCCCTGGCGCAATGGACCGAAAAATGGTTTCCGGATTCTTTGGTCTTCGCCTTCCTAGGCATACTCGCCACCTTCTTCCTCGGCCTTTGCATCGGGCAGCCGCCGGCGCGCCTCGCCAGCGAGGGAGGCAAATCCTTCTGGGCGCTCGTCCCGTTCACCATGCAGATGGCCATGGTCATCATCGGCGGCTTCACGGTCGCCTCGGCCCCGGCGGTCTCCGGCCTGATCGAAAGGCTGGCGCGTGTCCCCAAGACGCCCCGCGGAGCGGTGGCCTTTGTGGCGTTCTTTTCCATGGCGTCGTCTCTGCTCTCCTGGGGCTTCAGCCTGATCTTCAGCGGCCTGCTGGTCAAAGCGCTGGCGCGCCGGATGAAGGACCTGGATTATCGCGCCGCCGGGGCCGCGGCCTATCTGGGGCTGGGGGCGGTGTGGGCGCTCGGATTGTCATCTTCGGCCGCACTGATGATGGCGACCAAGTCGGCCATGCCGCAGAAGATATTCGCGATCAGCGGCCGCATCCCCTTGACCCAGACCTTGTTCCTGTGGCAAAGCCTGCTCCTCGCGGCCATCCTGGTCAGCGTCTCGGTGCTCATCGCGTACGCCTCGGCTCCCGGCGCCGGGCAAGGACGCAACGCCGCTTCGTTCGGCGTGGACCTTTCGCCCCGCAAGCTGGATTTCGCGCCCGCGACCCGGCCGGGAGAATGGCTGGAACACAGCCCCCTGCTCAACCTCCTAATGGCGGGACTCTTGACCTGGTATCTGGCCCGGCTCTTCCTGACGTCGCCGCACGGCATCCTGGCGGCGCTGGACCTCGACACCTACAACCTGCTCTTCATCACGGCCGGCCTGCTCCTGCACTGGCGGCCCAAGTGTTTTGCCGCAGCGGTAGCCCAGGCCGTACCGGCCGCGGGAGGCGTCCTGATCCAGTTCCCCTTCTACGCGGTCATCTTCGGGATGATCACCGGCGCCGGGATCTCAGAATGGATGGCCCGATCCTTCGCGCGGCTGAGCACGCCCGGCACCTACCCGATATTAGTCGCGGCTTACTCGGCCGCTCTAGGGATATTCATACCGTCCGGCGGGAGCAAATGGGCGGTCGAGGCGACCTATATCCTAGAGGCGGCCAAGCTCCATCATGTGCATCTGGGCTGGGTGGTGCAGACCTACAACGCAGCCGAGGCGCTCCCCAACCTGGTCAATCCCTTCTGGATGCTGCCCTTGCTGGCAATCCTCGGCGTCAAGGCGCGCGACCTAGTCGGATACAGCTTCTTGCAGTTCCTCGTCCATGTGCCGGTGGTGTTCTTTCTTTGCTGGCTGCTGGCGCGGACGCTGCCGTTCGTCCCGGCCGCCCCCTAAAGAATGAAGATCGTCTTCGTCTTTATCGGGGCCGAGAGCTTGGCCGTCGAATATCTCTCAGCCGCGCTCCGCAGTGCGGGCCACCGCACGGCGCTCGTCTTCGATCCAGCTCTCTTCGATGACAAGCGCTACCTGACGGCGAGGCCTCTCGCCGGGTTCTTCTCCCAGGGGGAGGCTGTCGTCGGCCGCATCATCTCGGAAAGCCCTGACCTCGTGGCCTTCTCCGTTCTGACCAACAATTTCCAATGGGCGCTGAACCTCGCGCGGCGCGTGCGTGAGCGCATAGCGTCTCCCATCATCTTCGGCGGGGTGCATCCGTCCCTCCTTCCCGAGCGCGTTCTTCGGCACGGTTGCGTGGACTTTGCGTGTCGAGGTGATGGCGAGGAAACCATAGTCGAGGCCGCTGAATGCCTGCGGGCCGGCCACGATTTGAGCGGCATAGCGGGGCTATGCGCTCGGGGGGCGGACGGCGCCGTGCGGTGCAATCCTCTGCGCCCGATCCTTGCCCAGTTGGACTCCCTGCCTTTCCCAGACAAAGACCTCTTTGCGCCGCACATGGACATCCGTGAGAATTACCTCTTGCTGGGATCGCGCGGATGTCCCTACCGCTGCAGCTACTGCAACAGCCCCAATCTGGCCAAGCTCCAAGGCGCCCCCCGCTTGCGCTACCGCAGTCCCGAGAATATCGTGGCCGAATTGCTCCAGGCGCGCCGGCGTTACGCCATCCGCAATGTTGAATTTGCCGATGACATATTCACGCTCAATCGCCGGCATCTGGATGCGCTTTTGCGGCTGTACGAACAGGAGATTCGGCTGCCTTTCCGCTGCCTCTCGCACCCTTTGCACATCGACGGCCCCATGACCTCGGCCTTGCGCCGGGCCGGCTGCTACAAAGTGCAGATCGGCGTCCAATCGATGGATGCCGGGATCCGCCGCGACGTCCTGCTGCGCCCGGAAACGAACGCGGACATCGAACGGGCCCTTTCGGCTTGCGAAAAGGCCGGTCTCCCCTACCAAATCGACCACATCTTCGCGATCCCCGGAGAAGGCGCGGCGCACTATGCCGCAGCGGCCCGCACCTACGTCGAGCACGATCCGGTCCGCATCGCGTCCTACCGCATGTCGTACTTTCCCGAGACTCCGATGCTGGAATTCGCCCGTGCGACCGGGGCCGTCTCCGAGACCAAGCTGGAAGACGCGGTCGATGGGCGGGCCGGAATCTACCACTTGGGTGGCTCGGTGACGAATTCGGTCCTCGAACCGGTATACCGGGCGTGGGAGGCGCTGTTCACGCTGCTGCCGCTGCTGCCGCGCGGCGTGGGCCGCTGGCTTGCGCAACCCAGCAAGGCGCGCTGGCTCCGCCATCTGCCGACGCCGTTGCTCGTCCTGATGGATCTGACGAATTTCATTCGCACGCGCGACGCCTCGACCGACACCTATCTGCGCTATTACGCGCACCAATGCGCCCGCGTGCTGGCGCAGCGTGCCCCCGGGGCGCTTGCCGCGCCTTGGCGAATGATCGAACGATTCCTGGCCCCGCGTATGCCGTTGGACAGCGAGCGACCGGAGCCAGCGCCCCGACGAGGGCCTCACATCAAGAGAACCTGACGACGGATGGCTGCCGGAGTCTGAGGCTCTTGCTCAATGCCAACAGGCGGCTGAGCACGGCTTACATCCTCAAGGAGGAGTTCGGCAAACTCTGTGACTACGAACGGGAGGGCTGGGCTCGGCGCTTCTTTGAGAACTGGCGATATTCGCTCAAGTGGCAGCGCCTCAAGGTCCTCACCTGAATGCTCGATCCGATATGATTTTAGACAAAATCGCCCGCTCGCTTTGGAGGAGATCCCTAAAATCAAGCATCCAATCCTCCGACATGCCCAAGCATCCGTAGCGTGGCCCGCCCGGTCCTCAGAAGCTCCTCCCGGCTGCGCAGACGCCTTAGAGCGCGCCAGAATTGGCGGGGGCGGAAATAGAAGGCCAGATAGCCGAGCTGGGTCAGCGCGGTGATCATCCGGTCGCTGAGGCCGCACCAGAGGTTGGGCATCCGCTTCGGGGTGGCCCGGCCCAGGACGAAATCGCGCCAATAGTCCACCCCCGTCCGGGAAACCACCTCGCGATGCAGGGCCGAGCCCGGCTTGGCGATCATGCGCTGGAACTGCGCGTAGTCGAGCGGCAGGCGCATCGCGTATCGGATGGTGTCCAGGCCGCTGCGCCAGGTCTCGCCGGGGACCCCCAGCATGAAAAATCCCAAGGGGCTTATGCCCGCCTCCCGCATCAGGTCCAAGCGCTCTCTCACCAGTTCGGGACGCAAGAGTTTCCGCAGGAGGCCCTGCGCCTGGAGCGAGGCAGACTCGATTCCCACGTACATCTGGCGGCAGCCGGCCCGGCGGGCGAGCGCCAGGCCTTCCCGGTCCAGCCGGTCGAGCCGGGCCCGGCATGACCATTCCAGGTCCAGGTTCCGCGCAATCAGCAGCCGGCACAACGCCTTCGCGCGGCCCGGGTCCGCGAAGAAGTCCGCGTCAAAAAAATCGATCTCCCTGATGCCGTGCGTGGACACGCATTCCACGACCTCGGCCTCCACCTGCTCCAAGCTGTTCTTGAACCGCGGCCGCTGGGGGATCGCGCAAAAGGAGCATTGGGAGTCGCAGCCCGTACTTGTGACCATGATGGTGAAATTACGGCGCTGCGAGATGATGGAGTAGTACTTATGGTTGGGCAGGAGATGGCGCGCGGGCCGCGGCAAATCCAAGAACGGGTTGCGCTCGGGCGTGGTGGGGCCCACCACGGGCCGGCCGGATTGATTCCGCGCCACCACCTCCGGGAGCCCCAGCGGGTTTCGGCCCTCGGCGAGAGCCGCCAGCAGAAGCGGCAACCCTCGCACTGCAAAGGAAACAACGCCAAAATCGATGGCAGGATGCGCCAGGGTCTCCTCAGGGTAGAGCGCGAGATTGATGCCGCCGGCAATGGTGGGGACACCGAGAGCCTGACGCAAGGACTGCATCCAGGCGACGGTCTCGCGAAACATATAGGTGGAAAGCGTGAAGGCCAGCGCGTCCGGGCGCCAGTCCCGTAGCCGAGCGCAGACCTCCGGAAGGGTCAGGCGCAAGGCATTGGCGTCGATCAGTGTGACCGCATGGCCGACGCGTTCGGCGATCGCGGCCGCATAGGCCAAGCTCAGGGGGGGCAGGCGGCCGAAATCCTCGTCCACCACCTGGAGGTTCTCAGCGAAGCCCTGGTGCTTGAGTGGGACGTAGACGAAGGCGATCCGGGACATGATTTTCTGGTGCCCTCCGTCAGCCGTGCCTTACCATAGCGATGGCCGCATCCAGGCAGAAGTGCGCCCCCAGGTTCAAGTCGACCACGGAGCCGCACCAACAGCGTTGGCAGCCCACCACGGGCAGTCGGTCCAAGCAATAGCGCACGCCGTGCGTCAGCGCATCGGGAGCGCCCTCGCGCAGCGGCAGCCGCGAGCAGGGCTGGATGTGGCCCCGGCAATCCAACCGCAGGAGGAGCTTGCCTCCGACGCAATGGATCGACCGCGGGTCAGGCCAATGGTAGAGATGCCTCAAGCCCGCCGCAGAATTGCTGATGAACCTGTTGGTCCGCTTCCGCTCCAGCAAGGTCCGGATGGCCTGACGATATCGCCCGGCTTCTGGGGTCATGGGGTTGGGCGCGGTCCCGAACTGGACGGTCTCGGTGGCGGGCTGGAAGGTCACCTGGGCTTCGAACCGTTCGGCCACCTCCAGGACATGGTCCCAACAATCGAGATTCGCGCTGCTCAGGACCGTGGTCAGCTTTACCGGAATGCGTTCCTGCCGCGCGGCCTCCATGGCCGCGAGCGTCGCCCGGTAAGTACCGGTGCCCCGAATCGCGTCATGGACATCCTCGGGGCCGTCCAGGCTGGTCCCCAAGCCGGCAAGATGTTTGAACTCGCCGATGCGGCTCGGGAACAGGGTGCCATTAGTCGAAATGAACGTGTATATTCCCAGGCTTCGGCTGAAGGCCACGATGTCGCCCAGGTCCTTGCGCAGGAGCGGTTCGCCGCCGCTGAACTTGATGAGCCGCACCCCCTGCTCGTGGAGGTCCCTGATGATGCCTGTAACCTGGCCGGTGTCTAGCTCCGCAGCCGGCTTCTTTTCCCAAACGCGGCAGTAGCGGCAGCGCAAGTTGCAGCGTTCGGTCAGGGCCCAACCCACGAAGACCGGTCGCCTCTTCCGGGACAAGAGCGCCGCCATGCAGGCGGTCCCCAATCGGAGCTTGGTCCCGATATTCACGCTCCCTCCCCGGAGCCGTGACTCTTCAGCACCTCAATGATCCTGGCCATCTCGCTGGGCTCGCAATGCTCCACGGGAATCTGGAGGGAATCAGCGTAAGCGGCCGCGGCATGTGGACAATCCGCGGTTCCGAGAAAGAGTGCCGCGCAATCGCGCATCAGGAACTTCCCCGTATCAATCCGACGCCGAAGCAGCTCCCGGGCCAGCTCCGAGCGCCGGGGGTGCTTGATGATGAAGAAATATGGATATGCGCTGGCATCCACCTCCGCGGCCGCGTCCCCCGGCAAAGGGCAGTCCGCGCGGGCGCACAAGTCTCGGAACGACGCAACCTTCTCCGCTCTGGACCGCATATCGCCGTTGTGGGCCCGCAGCATGAGCAGGCCGACGCAGGCCTGGGCATTGGACAGCTTGAACCGTTCGCTGCGCGAAGCGAGAAGGCTGCGGAATGTGGAGTTGTAGGCGCTAATCAAGTCGCGATCGAACCAGGAGAGCAGCCGCAGGGCCGGATAAAGCACGCTGGTGAAGAGCACGGGACGGGTCAGCCAGTAGAGGGCATAGGCGCTCAGCATGTTCCGCCACAAAATATGACGGGGCAAAGGCACGAGCGCGTCTATCTTCGACCTGATGCGCGCGGCCAATTCCCGGTCGTTAGTGACGACCATCCCACCATTGAACGCGCCGAACGGCTTGGTCAGGGATAAGCTGAAATAGGCGGCGTCACCCCAAGTCCCCAGCTTCCGGCCTTTGATTGTGGCGCCCAGCGCATGGGCGCAATCCTCAATGAGGAACAGTCGGTGCTCTCGAGCGAATCGCTCTATCGATTCCATGGCACAGGGCCGGCCGAAGACATGGGTGGCGATGATGGCGCGCGTCCTGGCGGTGAGTACGGCGGAAAACCGTCCGGGGTCCATATTGTCGTCACGCGGATCGCAATCCACAAAACGCGGGACCTGCCCGAGAGACTGGAGGCAGCCAGGGACGCTTTGACAGGTGTAGGCGGGCAGGATTACCTCATCCCCAGCCTGCAGCCCGAGGGATTCGAGGATGAGCGCCAGCGCCGCGCTACCTGATGAAACCGCCGCCGCTTCCGCGGCTGATAGGTATTTGGCGAAGGCTTGCTCAAAGTGCCCCACGCATTCGCCGGAAATGAGCTGGCCCTTCACGGCCAAACGCAACAACGCCCAAGCCGTCCCAGGATGCATGGGGACGCGCCTGCGGGGGACGGCTCTCATTCCCATTCAGTGGGCCGCGGCTCGCCCTTCCCCATGCAACATGCATCATTATACTATTATGGGTCTTCTCCTTCCTGAGTGGGTAAAAACAGCGTGAAAAACAACATGCTCTCGACGGAGAAATGGCTTTCCTGATGCTTGCAAAATCTGGCACGATTGCAGGATGCAAAAACGCCGGCACCTATGGGATGCCTAT
>CAIRTQ010000150.1 GCA_903881545.1 uncultured Elusimicrobia bacterium | reverse complement strand
TCGGAGCGGAGCATGAAAGCCCTGCCCGGCAACGGCGGCAAGACCCCGCCTATCCATCCGCTCTGGCTCTCCCTCGCATCCGCCGCGCTGGTCGTCTGCATTGTGGGCGCCACGGAGTTCGCCGCGCGCCGGTTCTACCCGGAAGACTATGGCTCAAACGCCCAGTACCTTTACGAATCTTCCGGCCCGTTCTTCCGGCTTGAGGAGAAGGGCGGACGGTGCCTGCTGATCCAGATTCCGAGCCACAGACACTTCCCGCCCAAAGCGCCGCAGGGGTTCGAGCTGGCGAAGCCGGCGGGCCTGCGCCGAATCGTTGTCATCGGGGAATCCAGCGCAGGGATGATAGGCGCCAGCATGAAGACGGAGGGCGAAGAACTTGCCCTGTCCCATCAGCTCGAGATCGTCAACATGGGGGTGGGCGGCGCGGACCTGGAGCAGACCATGCGCCGATTCCGCGAGGCCCTGGAATGCGCCCCGGACGACATCGTGGTGCTCTTCGGACACAATCTCTTCAATCACTATCCCTTGGTCGAACTGTCAGCCTGGCCCGGGGCCGATGGCTTCCGCCTATTCCTCTTGTCGCACAGCCGCCTGCTGTCCCTGTTCTCGGAGCATCGCCGGTCCCGGATGCCGTGCGTCAAGTTCCGCACCCCCGGCCGCTGGCTGGCCTTCCGGGAGGCCCTCTCCCAGATGGCGGACGAGGCACGCCGGCGCGGCATCAGGCTGGCCCTGTGCACCGTGCCGGGCAATCTACAGTTTCCTCCTCAGGCCAAGGAGAAGGACCGCTGGGACCCCGCGTTCCTGGAGGCCAACTATCTGTACTGGTCGGGCCGCAAGGAGGCCGCCATGCGCGGATGCGCGCGGGCCCTGGCGCGCCGGCCTGATGCCTGGTGGGAATTCCAGTTGGGAGGATGGCTCTACCGAGCCGGGCGCTACGGGGAAGCCCGGCGCTGGCTGGTCGCGGCTCGGGACGATGATCCCCGTCTTCAGCGGGCATCAAACGTGGCCAACGGCTTGATCCGGAGGGTGGCGGAGGAGAAGGGCTTGGTCTTGCTCGATTTCGAGCGCCTCGTATTGCGCTCCGCTCCCCATGGCATCCCGGGTTGGGAGAGCTTCTTGGATGCCCAGCATGTGATCACTCCATTCTTTTGGCGCGAGGCGTCTGAATGCCTGAATCGGCTCTCGAAGACCGGCCAAGCTCCTTGGACCCAAATCCCGGCTGACGACCGGACCTTCATGACCATCTACCGCAGCGCCCTGGCCGCCTTCAACATAAATATCCCTGCGGATGCTGCCGTCCTTCCGGCGGGGATATCCCGCCTGGCGCAGGCTCGCCGACAGGAACTGATCGCCGCCGGGGATATTGCCGCCCGGGCGGCAGGCGATGATCCCGCCATGCAGGCCATCGTATTGTCCGGCATGGCCGACGCCTTCTGGGAAGCAGGCCTGCGTGAGCGCGCCCTGCGGCTCAACGACGAGGCCCGCGGCTTGGCGCCCCGAGACGCCGAGCTCTGCGTGCAGAAGGCGCTCTTTCTGCTCGACTCCGGCGCCAAATACGATGCGGCCGGCTGGCTCGAACGTGCCTTGCAACTGCGGCCGGACCACGCGGAAGCCCGGTTCTACCTCGACCGGATAAAAAACTGACGCCGCGTCAGAGCAGATCCGAGGCCAAAGCGGCCAGCGGGCTGCGCTCGCTCTTGGTGAAGGTCACATGCCCGAAAGTCGGCTGCCCCTTGAAGCGTTCCACCAGGTAGGTCAGGCCGTTGGAGGACGCGTCGAGATAGTAATTGTCGATCTGGTAGGGGTCGCCGGTCAGGATGATCTTGGCGCCCTTGCCCGCGCGCGAGATGATGGTCTTGACCTCGTGCGGGGTGAGGTTCTGGGCGTCGTCGATGATGATGTAGAGGTTGGGCAGACTGCGGCCGCGCAGGTAGGTGACGGCCTCGATCTCCAGGCTCCCATCCTCGATGAGCATCTGGATGTCCATGTCGGTGGTCTCCAGGGAGCCCTTGGGCCGTTCCAGCAGGAAGCTCAGGTTGTCGTAGATGGCGCCCATCCAGTTGGTGAGCTTCTCCTGCTTGGTGCCGGGCAAAAATCCGATGTCGTGTCCCACGGCGACCACCGGCCGGCCCACCAGGATGCGGCGGTAGACCTTCTCCTCCAAGGTCTGCTGCAGGCCGGCGGCCAGGGCCATGAGGGTCTTGCCGGAGCCTGGGACCCCGACCAGGGTCACGAGCTGGATGTCCTTGTTGAGGAGCAGCTCTAGGGCGAAGCGCTGCTCGGTGTTCAAGGGCTTGACGCCCCACGGCGCGCTGTCGCTCTTGGCCACCGGCACCAGGGCCGCGGCCTTGGCGTCGAAGCGCGCCAAGGCGCTCTGGGAGCCGCTCTTGAGGATCGCGAACTCGTTGGGCTTGAACTCCACTCCGGGCAGCGCGGCCTTATGGTCCTTGTAGAAGCGGTCGATGAAAGCCGTGTCCACCGCCGCCTCGCGCCAGCCGGCGTAGAGCACGTCGATGTCCACCTTGGACTTCTCATAGTCTTGAGTCTCCAGGCCCAGGGCCTCGGCCTTGATGCGCAGGTTGATGTCCTTGGAGATGAAGACCACGTTCTCGCCCTGCTTCCTGAGGAATTGGGCGCAAGAGAGGATCTCGTTGTCCTTGGTGTGCTGGGAGAAGGAGCTGGGCAGGCCGCCGGAGACCTGGATCTCCACCTTGAGCTTGCCGCCGTGCTCCAGGTCCACCCACTCGGAGAGCTTGCCCTTCTTGCGCAACTCGTCGAGCTTGCGCGCCACCAGCCGCGCCGAGCGGCCGCGCTCGTCGTTGTTGCGCTTGAAGGTGTCGAGCTCCTCGATGACGGGCATGGGGATGACCACGCGCGAGCCTTGGAAGGCGAACATGGCCAGGGGATCGTGAAGGATGACATTGGTGTCGAGCACGAAAGTTTTCATGAGTGAACCTCCTGCGTCTCAAACGGCGCTACGAATTCGGCGAAGACCTCATTAGCGAGGAAAAGCCCTTCCCGGGTCATGCGCGCCCGACCTCCGTGCCGGGTCACTAGCCCCCGGCGCTCCAGCGCCAGCCATTCCGACCGGAACTCGGCCGCCATGATGGGATCGATATCCAGCCCGGCCACGCGCCGCAATCCCAAAAAAATCCTCTCGCCGAGCTTGTCCTTGCCCTCCAGCTGTTCGCTTTCCGCCGTCGGCCGCAAGCCCCGGTCCACTAGGCCCAAGTATGCGTCCAGGTCGCCCGCGTTGCGCGAGCGCACGCCGCCCAGATGCGAAGCGGCGCCGCAGCCCAGGCCGACATACTCGCCACCGCTCCAATAGTTGAGGTTATGCCGCGGCTCGTGCCCGGGCTTGGCGAAATTGGATATCTCGTAATGGGCGAAGCCCGCGGCCGTGACGCGGCCAATGGCCTCTTCGAACAGCTCGCGGCCCAAGTCCTCATCCGGGATGAAGCCGCTGCGCGCCAACGCGGTGCCCTCGTGCAGGTCGAGGCAGTAGAGGGAGAGATGGTCCGGCCCCAGCGCCAGGACCCGGTCCAGGTCGGCCCGGAAGACCGCCGCGCTCTGGCCCGGCAAGCCGCAGATGAGGTCC
Organism: uncultured Elusimicrobia bacterium; assembly: GCA_903881545.1. Lineage (GTDB taxonomy): Bacteria > Elusimicrobiota > Elusimicrobia > UBA1565 > UBA9628 > UBA9628. Next base: position 11,435 of record CAIRTQ010000150.1, on the reverse strand, counting down.
ACGGAGACGGACCAATCGCCGGAGACCCTGGCCAAACCAAAGGCGCGCCCGGAATCCCGCGCCGTGTGCCGTCGGCCCGCGGCTTCGAGGACCTTGTCATCCAAGGACTGCAATCCAATGCTCAACCGCGTGACCCCGGCCCGGCGCAGGGCCTTCAGCTTGTCCTTGTCAAGGGACTCCGGATTGGCTTCAAAGGTGATCTCGGAAAAACGCGATTCCGGATAAGCCCGCCGCAGCCGGGCGAAGAGTTCGTCTATCTGCCCCGCGCCGAGTTCGGAGGGCGTGCCTCCACCCACATAAAGCGTCTCCGGCGCCCGATGCTCCGGGACCAAGGCCGCCTCGGCCTCCAGCGCGGCGAGGTAACGGGGGATGTCCGCTGTCCGCCCGGGATAGGAGGTGAAGTCGCAATAGGCGCACTTCCCGGAACAGAACGGGATGTGGACGTAGAGCCCCAGAAGCCCGTCCGCGTCAGCCAACCTTTTTCCCCGTCAGTTCTTTTTCATGAACAGCGAGATCATGTCGATCGGCACCGGGAAGATGGTGGTCGAATTCTTGTCCACCGCGATCTCGGCCAGGGTCTGCAGATAGCGCAGCTGAAGCGAGGCCGGGTTCTCGGAGAGGACCTTGGCGGCCTGGCTGAGCTTCTCGGAAGCCTGTAGTTCGCCCTCGGCGTGAATGACCTTGGCCCGGCGCTCGCGTTCCGCTTCGGCCTGTTTGGCCATGGCGCGCAGCATCTCCGGCGGCAGGTCCACATTCTTGACCTCAACCATGCTCACCTTGACGCCCCAGGGCTCGGTGTGGGAATCGAGGATCTGCTGCAGCTCGGAGTTGATCTTCTCGCGCTGGGAGAGGAGGGCCTCCATCTCGAGTTTGCCCAGCACGCTGCGCAGGGTGGTCTGGGCGATCAGGGAAGTGGCATACATGTAGTTCTCGACCTGGATGACGGCCTTCTCCGGATCCATGACGCGGTAATAGACCACGGCGTTGACCTTCATCGAGATATTGTCCCTGGTGATGATGTCCTGCGGCGGCACGTCGAGGACGATCGTGCGCAGACTCACGCGCTGGGCGCTCATGATGCCCGGGACCACGATGATGGGGCCGGGGCCGCTGACCTTCCAGAGGCGGCCGAGGATGAAGACCACCATGCGGTCGTATTCCGTGATGATCTTGATGGACATGAGGGCGACGACGACGAGGATGATGACCGGCATTGAAAGTCCGACTCCCATGGGAAGGCCTCCTTGCGGGCGCGTCTGACGAGATTGTCCCAAAAATGCGGCTACCGCGCAAGTGCGCGGGGATGGCTATGGCGTCTTGTCGACGTGCAAAACGCCTTCGACCTCGATGGTGATCTGAACCTTCTCCCCGACCAGCAGTCCGCCGGTCTCTATCACCTTGTTCCAGGTCAGTCCAAAGTCCTTGCGGTCGATGACGCCCGTCGCGGAGCAGGCCGCCCGATATCCGCCCCACGGGTCCTTGGCTTCGCCGCCGAAGACCGCGTCGAGCTTGACGGGCTTGGTCACGCCATGCATGGTGAGCTCGCCTTCCATGACGAACTTGTCGTTCTTCGCGGGGGAGATCTTAGTGCTCACAAACCGGATCTCCGGAAACTTCGTCACGTCGAAGAAGTCGGGACTCTTGAGGTGAGTGTCGCGCCCGACGATGCCGGTGTCGATGCTGTCGGCCTCGATGACGGCCTCGACTTTGGCGGCAGTGGACTTGTGCTTCTCCAGTGTGACCGTGCCTTTGAATTTGGCAAACTTGCCCGGCACCGTCGAGATGCCCAGATGCTTGACCGTGAAGCCGACCGTGGAATGGCTCGGGTCTATGTCATAGACCTCTGCGGCTCCCGCCCCAGATGCCGACAACCACAACGCGGACAGACAGATCAATAATCTCATGTTGCCTCCCTGATTTTATACATCCGTGACGCTGCCACTGTTCCCATCGCCACAAGGGCGAAGCTGATAGATGTCCTTCCACCAGATGCTCAGTGCCTCCCATTCGCCCCTCTGAAAAACGCGCCGCAAGGCCGCGCCCAGACGCTTTCCGGTCTTGGTGCGCAGCCGTCCGATATTGGAATCCAGCCATTCCTGGGCCGCAGCACTGTCGCGCCAAAGGTATTCCAGGGCCTGGAGCGCGCATTCGAGATAATCCGCGTCCCGGGCGGCCCGGGCCTCGGGGCTGCTCCCTTGGCTCCATTCCCGGCCCAATCCTGCGATGCTCCTGCGGCTCCGGCCCGCGGGCAGGCAGGCGTTCTGCTCGTCGCGAGCGCGCTCCTCGTCCTGGCGCAGACCAGTCCAATAGCGCTTGACCACGGCATGGGCGTCGCCGATGCGCGCCTCGGGCAGGTCGTGGAACACGCCCAGAGCCGCGGCCTTGCATGGGTCCCCCCCTTCCTCGCCCGCGATGTAATAAGCGAGCAGCGCCATGCGGTGGGAATGCTCGGCCACGCTTTCCGGATCCTTGATGCCGGCGCACCACCAGCCCGTGCGCTTGACCCGCTTGAGCGAACCGGCCTCCAAGGCCCAACGCAGGACCTTCTTTTCTCCGGCCATGCCTGGCATTGTACGAAATTCACTCGTGGAAGCGGCTACGGTCCCGCGACCCGCGCCGGCAAATTGATATCATTACGGCATGAATGAAGGGACTTTCAAGGCCGGCTTCGTCGTTCTCCTGGGCCGGCCCAACGCCGGCAAGTCCACGTTGCTCAATGCCCTGCTCAAGTCCAAGCTCTCCATCGTCTCGCCCAAGCCGCAGACCACGCGCCACCGCATCCTGGGCATCCTCAACGGCGACGGCTTCCAGGCCTGCCTGGTGGATACGCCGGGCTTGATCGAGGACCCCAAGGACCCCCTGCAAAACGGCCTGCGCCGCCAAGCCATGGGCGCGGCCCACGAAGACCCGGATGTCATAGTGCTCTTGGTGGAGCCGCGCGAGCCTTCGCCGCGCCTGCTCCAGGAACTCTCCGGGCTCAACCGCTCGGGCAAGCCGCTGCTCCTAGCCCTCAACAAATGCGATTTGTCCGCGCCTGCCGGCCAGCACGACCGGGCGCTCCAATCTTATACGGAAGCCCTCAGGCCGACGGTCGCGTGCAAGCTCTCGGCGCTCAAAGGCGACGGCGTGGAGGCCCTGCTCAAGGAGATCGTGAAGCACCTGCCGATCTCGCCTGCGTTCTACGAGGCGGGCCAGCTCACGGACCGCTACGAACGCTTCTTCGCAGCCGAGCTGGTGCGCGAGGCCGTCTTCGACCTCTACGGGGAGGAGATTCCGCACGCGACCGCAGTCGTCATCGAGCGGTTCCGCGAGGGCGCGGGCGCGCCGGACCAGATAGACGCGACCCTTTATGTGGAGCGCGACACGCAGAAAGGGATCATCCTGGGCAAGGGCGGCATGGCCCTAAGCAAACTGCGCGCGCAGTCCCTGCAGGCGATCGTGGACTTCCTGGGCCGGCCGGCGGACCTGGACATATGGGTCAAGGTGCGCAAGAACTGGCGCAAGGACCCGCGCTCGCTCAAGGAATTCGGCTACCTGGCATGATTGGCCGCTAGAATCCGAGCAGCACGGCCAGCCCGTTGCGCAAGGCCAATTTGACCTGGACCCAGGTACGCAGCCTGAAAAGGCTGCGCAGCAGATAGCCCGGCCGCAGATAGAACCCCCTCTCCAGGCGCGCGCGCAGGCGCCACAACTCGCCGGCCGGGAGCCGGGGCGAGCGCCAGGCGAGCGAGCCGTGGCGGGTGTCGCCATCCCATTCCTCCGCCGACGCCTGGCCCGCGGCGATGAACTCGCGGCGCCAAGGCGTGGCCATGCGCGGTACGGCAATGTTGAAAGCGGCGAAATCCAGCCCCAGGCTCGCGGCAAAGGCCCCGGTCGCCAGGACCTCTCGGGCGCCCTGGTCCGGCAGGCCGACGATGAATTCGCCCGCGACGCGTAGGCCGCAGGCCCGGCAGAGCCGGACGGTGGCCTCGATCTGGGCCAGGGTCAGCCCTTTGCTCATCTCCCGGTAGCGCGCCTCGTCCGCGAATTCAATGCCGAAGATGACGGTATGGCAGCCGGCCCGTTTCATGAGGTGGGCACGATCCTCGTCAAGCACATCCACCCGAGTAAAACAGGTCCAGCTCAGGCCCGGCAGTTCAGAGGCGATGCCCCGGCAGAGCGCCAAGGTGCGTTCCTTGTCCACGCCGAAGGTCTGATCCCGAAAATGAATCTCGCGATACCCGCGCTCGCGCAGGGCGCGCAGTTCGGCCAGCACCTCGCTGACGGGCCTCAGCTTGAACGCGATGCTGGACAAGGGACAGAACGCGCATCGGAAAGGGCAGCCGAAATCCGAAAGGACCGTCATGAACGGCTCCCGCTCGGCAATAGGCAGGGAATAGAGGCTCAGCGGGAACTCCTCCCAGAGAGGCCGCGGCAGGCTGAAGGCGCCTTGGCGGTGCGCTTCCGGCCCCGCCACCAGGCCGCCGCCGTGCCGATAGATGATATTGTCCACGGGGCGCCCGCCGGGCCCGCGCAAATAGGACAGGATGTCGTCCGTGGTGAAATCCACAAGACTGGCGTCGAGATAGGGCTGGCGCGCGAACATGGCCTCGCGCATCTCGCGGTAGACGTCGCCCGTGGCGATAATGCGCGCGGCGGGCAACGCGCGGCGGACGGAGCTTAAGAACTCGTGGTCCCTGGCGAAAGTCGGGGCACTGACCAGGGAAAGGATGGCGTCAGGCGAGATCGCCACGATCCGCGCCAGGGTTTTCTGGGCATCCCACCCGCGCGCGATGGCATCGAAGACCCGAACCTCGTGCTCCGCGGCCAACATGCCGCTGAGGTACAGCAGGTCTACAGGATGATAGTAATAACTGGACTTCGTAGTGCCCGCGCAATAATAGTCGCGCAGGTGGTTAGCGCCGGAACCGGGCGGGTTAAGCAGCAGGACTTTCATGACGCGGGCCGCGGCACGGACTAAGCCGGCTTGGCGGCGGGGATCTCGTCTGGAACGCGCATGGCGTTGCGGTCGATATAGGTGTAGTGCCCCATGACCGCCTCGTAGGCGTCGAGCAGTTCCACCCCCTCGCGCGGCTTGATGGCGCCGGCCTTGACCTGGGCGTCGATCTGGTCCTTCATGAGCTTGATCAGCTCCTCGTCGTGATACTGCACGCTGGTCAGCATGTCCCGGACCGTCTGGCCATGCACCACTTCTTCCAAGTAATAGCCGCCCGGCTCGCCGGCGTCCTCGAACACATGAACCTCGTTGACCCGGCCGAAAAGGTTATGGATGTCGCCCATGGTCGCCTGATAGGCGCCCATGAGGAAGAAGCCCACATAATATGGCTCGCCGTCGCGCAGGGGATGCAGGGGCAAGGCGCCGCCCGTCTTACGGTGGCAGGCGAACTGGACGATCTTACCGTCAGAATCGCAAGTGATGTCCACCAGGGCCGCGCGCTGGGTGGGCTCTTCATCGAGACGATGCAGCGGCATGATGGGGAAGAGCTGTCCGATGGCCCAGGCGTCCGGCAGGGATTGGAAGACCGAGAAGTTGCACAGGTACTGGGCCCGCACGGTCTTGCCCATCTCTAGGAGGTCCTCCGAGATGAACTTGGCCTTGGGCAGCAGCTTGTCTATCTCCTGGCAGATGCGCCAGAACAGGTTCTCCACCTTGGCCTTTTCCTCGAGCTCGAGATAGCCGAGCTTGAACATGGAAAAGGCCTCCTCCCGCCGCTGTAGCGCGTCGTGATAGCTCTCGGCCAGGTTCTTGGGGTTAATCTCCTGGAGGGTATCGCGCATCTCCCTGACCACCTCGGACTCCTTCTCGGCCGCGGGCAGGTCAACGGGGGTGGCCCCGGACTCGATGATGCCCACGGCGTCCACCACCATGAAGGAATGGTGAGCCACGACGGAGCGGCCGGACTCGGTGACGATGTGGGGCTCGGGCACACCCTCCTGCTTGCAGACCTCCTGGATGGTGTAGACGATACCGTTGACGTATTCGCGCGGGGTGTAGTTGGTGGAACTATCTACCGCCGTATGCGTGCCGTCGTAATCCACGCCCAGGCCGCCGCCGCAGTCGAGATACTCGAGGTCAAGCTTCTTGCGGCGCAGCTTGGCGTAAACCCGGGCGCCCTCCTTGGCCGCGTCCTTGATGCTCTGGATGTCCGAGACCTGGGAGCCTATGTGGAAATGCAGAAGCTTGACGCAGTCCCGCATGCCCGCCTCGGCCAAAGTCGCGACGGCGCCCAGTAGCTCCGGCGTGTTCAGCCCGAATTTGGAAACATGGCCGGTCGAATACTTCCAGCGCCCCGTCCCCTGCGTCTGCAACTTGCAGCGCAGCCCGATGAGCGGACGCACGCCCATCTCGCGGGCGACCTTCAAGAGCAGCTTGACCTCGCTGGACCTCTCGATGACCACGATGATCTTCTTGCCGAGCTTGACGCCCATCAGCGCCAGGCGCATCATGGTCTCGTCCTTGTAGCCGTTGAGGATGGTCAAGGACTGCGCCGAATTCATGGCCAGCACCGCCAGGAGCTCGCCCTTGGAGCCCGCTTCCAGGCCGTACTGGTAAGGCTGGCCGGCGTCGAGGATCTCCTCGACCACCTCGCAGAGCTGGTTGACCTTTATGGGATAGACGCCGAAATAACGGCCCTGGTACTTATGGTCCGCGATGGCCTTACGGAAAGTCTCGTTTAAAAGCGCCACGCGGTGGCGCAGGATATCCTGGAACCGAAACAGGACCGGCAGCCGGATGCCGCGGGCGATGGCCGCGTCGACAACGCCCTTGACGTCGATGGTCAGCTCCGGGCTGCGCCGGGGGTGCACGGTGAGGTGGCCCTCCGCGTTGATGTCGAAGTAGCGCAGGCTCCAGCCCCGCAGGTTATAAAGGTTCGCGCTGTCTTCGACGGTCCAGTTCTTGACCATGGCCCTCAGTGTATCAATTATGCGCCGAAGGGCGAGATATGCCCCGGCCGGGAGTCCGACCAAGGCGCGCGCAGACCGGCCACGGCGAACTGCCGCAGGCCCCACCGGTCCGGCGCCGCGGCCACGATCCGGTACCGGGCTTGGGCCAGCTCGCGCCGGCCCAGGGAGTCCAAAAGGTTGCCGGCCCGGATCTGAGCCCAGACCCCCCACCGCGTGATCTTTCCCTCCGCCCGGACCTCGGCCGCCGCGTCGTACTCTTGCAGGGCTTCGTTCTGCCGGTTCATGGCCCAGAGGGTGGTGCCCTTGATGACATGGGCTTTGGCCAGCTGCACGATATCGAAATCCCCCGCCTCGGCCTGCGCCAGGAAAGCGTCTGCCTCGGCCAGAACCTCGTCATAGCGCCCCCCCTCGTAACGCGCGATGATGTCGATGTTCTGTATCATGGCGGAATCCGGATAGCGACGGCGGACCTCGGCGCTCAGACGCATGGCCTCGACCGGATCGCGCAAACCCCACTGGTCCTCTAGGAATATCTCGGTCAGGATGAGCTGGGACACCACCTGACTGTAGCGCCCGATCGAGGCCGCGCGCCGCAGTTCAGCCACCCCCCGGGCACGATCGCCGCGCATGACAAACTTGGCCAAAACCCGGATGAAGCGCGGGTAGGCGTCCGCGTAGTAGTCGTACATCCCCAGTCCCAGCCAAGGATCGCCCATGGCAGGGTCGCACTTGACGGCGCTCTGCAGGAAAGCGACGGCCTTGCGGCCGTGCCAAAAAGCCCGGATCCAGTCGCGCCGCACGACCCGCAGGCGCGAGGATAGTCCATAGGCGGCGCCCAAGGCCATGAAGCCTTCGGGGTCGCGGGGATGCAGCTTACGCCAGGCCTCACCCTTGACGATTGCGTCGTCTATGCGCAGGGAGAACTCCTCCAGCAGCCCAGGGTCCGCTTGCTCGCTGCCGTAGACATACTTGATCATACTCACGGCCGCGAGACCGAAATATCCGTAAGGATGCTGTGGGTCCGCGGCGATGGCCAACCGCACATCGGCCTCGGCCGTGCTGAAGTGCATGGCGTAGACTTCGTCGAGGCCCTTGCTCAGGCTGCGCGCCATCTCCAGGGATTCCGCGCCCGCAGCGGCGGGCAGCAGCAGGATAGCCAAGAAGGCGCGGCGCATCGGTTTCATCAGGCCCATAAGTCTAGCGGAGCCCTCAGGTTTTGTCAACTCCGCTCCGCCCAACACTCCGCGTATCAAGATAGCCCCGCGACGAACGCAAGCGCTGAGGCCGGCCAACAGGAACCAAGAGAGTTTCCTTGGGCTCGCTATGACAGGACTTTCCAGGCCAGGCGGCACAAGGCGCTCACGCTCTGGAGCCGGACTCGTTTCAGATTCTTCAACAACATCTTCGGTCGGCAATAGAATTCGCGGTTGGCCCTCCTCTGCAAAGCCATGAGTTCGCGGCCGGTGCGCCCCGGTGGCGTCCAGATGGGCTCGATGTCCGCAAAGGCCGGATACGCGAAATAGCGGTTCCAGACCGCCGTGTCGACCGAGCCATCCGGCCGGATCCCCGCATCGATTTGGCCGGTCGCGCGCAGGCGGCTGAAGAAGGGCGAGCCCGGATACGGCGTGCAGATGCTGAACTGAGCCATGTCCAAGGGCAGGGACTTGGCGAAGGCGATGGTCTCGAGCGCCTCCTGTTGGGTCTCGTCCGGCAATCCGAGCATGAATAGACCCTCCACCTTGATGCGCGACCGGCGCTTCACCATCTCGACGCACCTGACTATGTCATCCCGCCGTGTCCCCTTGCTGACAAGATTCAGCAGGCGCTGCACGCCCGACTCGATCCCTATGGCGACATTGTAGCAACCCGCCCGTTCCATAGGGCCCAGCATCTCGGGATCCAAGAAGTTGACGTGGGCCTGGACTCCCCATCGGATGTCCAAGCCGCGCCGCGTGATTTCGCGGCAGACCTCGAGCGTGCGCGCCCTGTTCGAGACGAACAGCGAATCCAAGATGTAGAAGTACTCCACGCCGGACTCCGCGGCCAACGCCTGCATCTCGTCCACGATGCGCTGCGGGCTATTGAACCGCGGGCGGCCGCTCTGGGCAATTGTACAGAAGTCGCAGGAATTGGGACAGCCCCGCGACGTGATCATGGTCCTGACGCTGGCCGGCCGGCGAGGCACGAAGATCTGGTTGCTGATGGAGCCCAAGCCGTAGGCATTACCCGCCAGCAAGGCTCGCGCCGGCGGCGGCAGGGCCGCCAGGTCGGCCACTTGCGCGCGACGCCTGTCCTCATGCAAGGTTCCCGACGGGTCTCGGTAGGAGAGGGATGAGATCGCCGACAACTCTCTCTTCTTTTCCAGGGCTCTGAGGATGTCGAGGAAGACGTATTCGCCCTCGCCATGAACGACCGCGTCGCAACAGCCGTTCTGTAGGAATTCCTTGGCAAAGACGGAAGCATGGATGTTGCCCAGGACCACGAAGGTATCCGGCAGGGAGGCCTTTAGCCACCGCCCGAGGTCGAAGACCGCGGCGCCTTGCAGGGTCAGCGTCGATATCCCCACGACGTCGGGCCGGCTGGAGAGAAGGCGCTGCTTCAAAACAGGAAGCGCCATGTCCTGGGCCGTGCAGTCGATCACCTCGACGCCATAGCCATGCTCCTTGGCCACGGCGGCGATGTAGAGAATCCCTAAGGGCTCGTATTTCTGGAAGAACAGCCGGCCCAAGCCCAGGCTCCTGGCATCGCTCAAGGGAGGGCTGACGAGCGTTATCTTCATCGCGTCAGGAAAAAATTGCGCCCGGCCGCAATCGAACCTGCACTTACAGCTTCGGCGGCGGGCCGCCTGCATACATCGAAGCTGGATTGGCCCGAGATTTTCAGGGGCTTCGCAAGCATTTTTGCTGCACCTTGGAAAACGAATAGACCGTGTGGAATAGAGTCTTGTTGCAATCGAATGAGCGAATCCCTGCATCAGTCAGACGTTTTTCAATAGGCACACGCAACCACTCCCTCAGAAGATTTCTTTCATCGTCTATGTTTCTAAATGAATGAGGCATGGCAAACCTGGGCATGCAAAGAACCATATTCAATGCCAGTTTAGCCAATAGGCCTTGTGTCTCGATCCCGACAAACCTGCCACCAGATTTCAAGGACACCAAAATATCACGGTAAAATCTTGTTGATTGAGTCGGAATATGATGCATGCTATTGGAAAACGCACAGTCAATAGAGCATGGGCCAAAGCAGGCGATCGTCGCATCCGCACATACTTTATGGATACCAGAGGTGTTGCCATTGAAGAGTGCCCAAAAATCCAAGTCGACTGCAACTCTCAAACACGAGTCCCTTAATGATAAGCAATCTAATATATTCCCGTCGGCGCTCATGAACTCGACCACCATTTGGCTTGTATATGGCATATGATCACAGAATTGCTCAGTCTTAAAATTAAAAATCCGCCGACACTCCTCATTGCCGCAGACGTTCGTCGCTCCAGAAAATGCAAAGGGATTAACTGACAGACCTTTACTATCGGCTGATAAAAATTCTTTCTGCGGCCACGCCACGGCCATATCAGAAATCAGAATCAGCACATCCTTAAATACGGGATAGGCAAATGTGCCTGACTTATTGAACACCCATTGCGTAAACACTTCGGTCGGCGCGCCCAATTTGCCAAATTGTTGTCTTAGAGGGATTGACAGCTCTGAATCACCCGCCGCGACACAGAGACATTCACCCGTGCGCGGGCAAATCAAATTTCCCAAAAGTTCCGTATTCATACTCATCTTGGTAGTGCTAGCCCTGTTCAATCATACCTCAGTATATCAATATTGCGCCGAACGGGAAGAGGTGTGCCATGTGCCCTAAATGGGAGCCCGATGGTGATGGTCAGCGGCAGGGTTCCGGTCCCGCCCGGATTACTGGCGCTCAGCGTGAGATGAAAGACCCCGGCCTACATGGGCGCGTCCCAGACGCCACCGCACACTCAACGGACGGGGCGGAAACCGATTTCTGAGCTGTGCTGGCTGTGGTGGCAGCCGTTGCGAATCGTTGGAGAAATTTGATAAATCTCCAGCGTCCAGCTTCCGCCGCGCATCACCCGATCCCACATTTCATTGGGAGGGCCCGCCTCCCAGGCGCTGCCATCGGCCGGCGCGCCCTCGTAAGTGTCGTGGTAACAGTCCTGCACCCACTCCCAAACATTGCCCGCCATGTCGCACAGGCCGTGCCGCGTGTTGCCCGCGGGTCTTGAGCATACTGGGGCGGTCGGCTCGCCGCAATTGTCGAACACGAGATTCTCACAGGTCGCCTCCTTTTCGCCCCAGGGGAACCGCTGGTCGCGGCCGCCGCCGCGCGCCGCGTACTCCCATTCCGCCTCGGTCGGCAGACGCCCGCCCACCCACCGCGAGAACGTCCGCGCCTGCTCCCAATCCACCCCCACGACAGGATGGTCATCCCCCGCGAACCAGGGCCCGGAATCGTCGGCCGGGGTGCAGACGCCGGCTGACACGCACTCCCGGTAC
>CAIRTQ010000149.1 GCA_903881545.1 uncultured Elusimicrobia bacterium | reverse complement strand
TCGGAGCGGAGCATGAAAGCCCTGCCCGGCAACGGCGGCAAGACCCCGCCTATCCATCCGCTCTGGCTCTCCCTCGCATCCGCCGCGCTGGTCGTCTGCATTGTGGGCGCCACGGAGTTCGCCGCGCGCCGGTTCTACCCGTCGCACGCTCCCAAGGATAACGAGAGATACCTTTACGAATCCTCCGGCCCATTCTTCCGGCTGGAGGAGGCAAGTGGGCGGCGCCTGCTGGTCCAGGTCCCGGTCCATGGATTCTTCGCGCGTCCGGCGATGTTGAAATTAGATCTACAAAAGCCGGCAGGAGTGCGACGCATCGTGGTCGTGGGGGAATCCAGCGGACAAGACCTCGCGAAAGCCGCCAGCAATATCCTCCAACAGCAGGTTTCCCCTCCTACCACGCAGATCGTCAACATGGGGATTGGTGCCTCGGACCTAGAGCAGACCATGCGCCGCTTCCGCGATGCCCTAGAATGCTCCCCGGACGACATCACCATACTCTTCGGACACAACCTCTTCTATTACCACCCCCTGGTCGAACTGTCAGCCTGGCCCGGCGTCGATAGCCTCCGGCTGTTCCTCTTGTCACACAGCCGCCTGCTCTCCTTGTTCGCGGAGCGTCAACGGTCCCGGATGCCGGGCGTCGATTTCCGCACCCCCGGCCGCTGGCTGGCGTTCCGGGAGGCCCTCTCCTGGATGGCAGACGAGGCACGCCGGCGCGGCATCAGGCTAGCCCTGTGCACCGTGCCGGGCAATCTACAGTTTCCTCCTCAGGCGCTGGAAAAAGACCGCTGGGACCCCGCGTTCCTGGAGGCCAACTATCTGTACTGGTCGGGCCGCAAGGAGACCGCCATGCGCGACTGTGCGCGGGCCCTGGCGCGCCGGCGTAGCAGCTGGTGGGAGTTCCAGTTGGGAGGCTGGCTCTACCAGGCCGGGCGATATGGGGAAGCCCGGCACTGGTTGGTCGCGGCCCGGGACGACGATCCCCTTCGGTTCCGGGCCTCGAGCGCGGTCAACGGCCTGATCCGGAGGGTAGCGCGGGAGAAGTGCTTGGTCTTGCTCGATTTCGAGCGCCTCGTGACGCGAACCGCACCCCATGGCATCCCGGGTTGGGAGAGCTTCTATGATGCCCAGCATGTCATCCCCTCGTTTTTTGTCCGCGAGGCTTCTGAATGCCTCAGACGGCTCGCGGGCATCGACCCGAATTCTTTAGGCCAAGTCCCAGACCACGGCCGGACCTACAAGACCATCTACCCCGAAGCCGTGGCCCGTCTGTCGAAGGATACTAGGGCCGTCCTGCAAGTGGGGATATCCCGCATGGCGCAGGCTCGCCTTCCGGAGCTGATTGCGGGTGGGGATGGCGCCGCCCGGGCGGCAGGCGGCGATTCCGCCACGCAGGCCGTCATATTGTCCGGCATGGCCGACGCTTTGTGGGCCGCAGGGTCACGCGAGCAGGCCCTGCGGCTCAACGACAAGGCCCGCGCCTTGGCGCCCCGAGACGCCGAGCTCTGCGTGCAGAAGGCGCTCTTCCTGCTCGACTCCGGCGCCAAAGACGATGCAGCCGGCTGGCTCAAACGCGCCTTGCAACTGCGGCCGGACTACGGAGAGGCCCGGTTCTACCTCGATCGGATGAAGAATCGGAGCGGAGCATGAAAGCCCTGCCCGGCAACGGCGGCAAGACCCCGCCTATCCATCCGCTCTGGCTCTCCCTCGCATCCGCCGCGC
>CAIRTQ010000148.1 GCA_903881545.1 uncultured Elusimicrobia bacterium | reverse complement strand
TGCTCGAACGCGCTTCGCTTTTTGATCTGCTCAGTCTAAACGAATCCAGGCTGGCACGCCTCAAAGGTCACGACCCCCAACTATGCCTCGAATTTTAACCGGACAGGAGTGTCGGTTCATATCGAATTGGGCGCATTTTTTCTGGATCAAAACCAATTCTTTGATGCCATTTTAGAATTTGAAGAAGCGATAGTATTGGATGGGGACAATGGCTGTGCCCATTACCAGCTCGGCCGGGTTTATCGCCGGCAGGGGCGATTGCCTAAAGCTGAAACGGCGTTGCGCCAGGCGCTGGCGTTCGACCCGCGGAGCGCTGGCGTCCGTATTGAGCTTGGCGGGCTTTATGAAGACCAGAAGAGATTCACTGAGGCCGCTGCGGAACTTGAAAGAGCCGTCGCGATAGACCCGGGCAATGGCTGGGCCCATTACCAGCTCGGCCGGGTTTATCGCCGGCAGGGGCGATTGCCTGAAGCTGAAACGGCGTTGCGCCAGGCGCTGGCGTTCGACCCGCGGAGCGCTGGCGTCCGTATTGAGCTAGGCGGGCTTTATGAAGACCAGAAGAGATTCACTGAGGCCGCTGCGGAACTTGAAAGAGCCGTCGCGATAGACCCGGGCAATGGCGGGGCGCATTGCCGGCTGGGGCGGATCTGGCGAAGACAGGGGCGCTGGCCCGATGCCGAAGCGGCATTGAACAAGGCTTTGGAACTCACCCCAGATGATGCCTGTGCCCGTATCGAATTGGGCGCCCTCCGCCAAGTTCAAGACAGATTCTCAGAGGCCGAGGCGGAGTTCCAAAGAGTTATAGCCATGGATCCGTGCAACTCTGGAGCCTATGTCGGTTTGTGGGCGGTCTATATCGGCCAGGGGCGATCTTCCGAGGCTGAGGCTGCTTTGGTCGCGGCCTTGGCGATAAACCCGAAGAGCACCTTCGCCTGCGTCGAATTGATGGATTGCATGGAGCAGGATAGGGCCATGGGCCGCTTGGCGGCGCGGGCTAGCTCTGGAGCCGGCGGGAATGACCGCGGCGCTCCTGACCGCTTTGGGCCCGCCGGAGTCGGGTGGTCGCTGTCGCCGAACCTGACGAGAGACGGCGCGGCCGATTCGATGCGGGAACAGGTGTTCTGTATTCTGCCTTGGACGCACTTGCAAATCCGTACGGACGGCCGATTTTGTCCCTGCTGCGACTGGGACGGGCCACCTCTGGGGAATGTCCGATCTTCGTCAATCGAGGAGCTGTGGAATTCTCCAAATATGAAATCCCTGCGTCTGGACATGATGTACGGGCGCCCAAGGGTGGGATGCTGGAAATGTTACGAGAAAGAGCGGTCGGGCTTTATGAGCTTGCGGCGAAGAAGGAACATCGACCTGGAACATCATCGTGGCCGCGAGCGTCTGACGGCGCCGGACGGCACGTTGCCGCGGTTGCCAGTGTCTCTCCTTGATATCCGATTCTCCAATGTCTGCAATCTGCGCTGCCGGACCTGCGATACGTCTCAAAGCAGCGCATGGATGGCAGATGCCCAGGCGTTGGGCTTGCCGGTGGAAGGCGGAGCAATTCTTAGGCCTTATAACGATTGGGACCTGCTGTGGTGCCAACTGGAGCCACTGCTGGAGGAGGGGATCGAAGAAATCGTCTTCGCGGGCGGGGAACCGCTCATCATGGAGGAGCATTACCGGATATTGGATTTCCT
>CAIRTQ010000147.1 GCA_903881545.1 uncultured Elusimicrobia bacterium | reverse complement strand
GGAGCTGCCGTTCACCCGTTTCTGGCCATTTCCTATGCAACCATCCATTGCCGAGGCAGGACTTGCACCTGCAAGTATGTCAAAGGTTGAAGGCTGCACATAGAAATTTGCTTTTCGCGCGCCCGCTTGTAATTGACTCTGCGCGGGTGAGGAAGAATTGCTTTTCGTTCTCGTTCATTCCGGCCCCATCCTGCAAGCGCTGGCGGAGGGCGTCAACAGGCGAGTTTTGCCGGTTTTCTGGCGGTCTTGCCCTATCGCCAAGACCGTAGGCGGGCGGCAGCGGCCGAGCGGCGAGGCAATGGGCGAGAAGCAGCGCGATTTGGGGGCAAACTGGGCCGGAGGAAACCAGTGCCGCGCAAAAGCCCGCTTTCGAACCGGCCTGGAAAACAACGGATCTCAGTCGGTTAGCACATTCTCGTAATCCGGGGTGGGGTCCACGTCGTCACAGGGTTCGTACGTGCAGGGCCCTGGATGGCAGGCGGGTCGTGCCAAGCACCGAGGTGGCGGAGAATCTCCTCGACCACGCGCGGGTCGTCAATCACGGCGATAACCCGCATCGGGTTCTGGCTAGGAAGACGGCGAGCGTGAGGCCAGCGGCTTGGGAGCGCGAAATAGTGGCTCCAAGGGGATTTCCGTCCAGTCCACACGGCCTGGCACTTTTACCCAGATCTTCCGATCGGCTGGTGCGGCTACGATCTGGAAAATGGTCCCGGCATGGGTTGCGCCGCCGTCCTTGATCGTCACGTCCATTATTTTCTTCATCATGACTTCGGGAGTGATTGCTCCCTTGTATTTGGAGGCGAGTTTTAGCAGGTTCCCTTTCCGAAGCTCGTTCGCCCCGGGATCCTTTTTGGGGTCCAGCGGCGTGATGTTCCAGTCCGGAAGCGAGAAGGCGTTCGCCGCCGCGACGATTCCCTCGGCGTCCTGGTCGCGCCGCTTCGTGTCCCAGAGCGAGCATTCGTAGGAATAGCCGCGGGTTGGGTCGGCCACGGTGATGATGGAACTGATGTCCACTAGCGTGGAACGCATGGCCCGGTCCAGTTCGCCGAGGTTATGGTATTCCTGCAGATACAAGAACAGCGTCGTGAAGATGGAAACCCGATCCATTGCAAACCCCATGTCGTTCCCGGCATTTAGTTCCATGAACAAGCCGTCGGCGTTTATCCCCGTTGCATTGTAGATCACGCCGGGATAGTTGATCAGGGCCGCGGGAATGCTCCCGTCATTCGGCTTAAAAACAGCGACGACCGGACGGGCGAATGCCAGGAAGGCTGGATCATCATCGTCATTTCTTCCGAATAGGACCGGACCCTTGGTATAAGGCCCCCAAACCGCCAGGCCGGAACATTTCCCGTAGGACAGCCTATTGATTTTCGGAAACCATTCGAGCGCATTGACGAGGAGTGTCTTATCCATCCCGAGGCCGGAGGTTTCTGCCATTCCGTGTAGAATCTCCTTGTAGCGCTGGGGGTAGCGGTTGAATAAGGCCCGGGCCATCGTCTTCAGTTCGTCTCCGGTCATCTTTCTTGTTTCATCCGGATTATTCAGGAAGACCTCGCCGATGGTGGTGTACATCGCCTGCAGGTCGTCCTTCAAAAGAGCACCATACTGCCGCCCCATCTGCCGGTAATTGCCCGTCATCACCAGCACGCTGACAGCGCCCGTCCGGAAAAGCTCTCCGCCCTGGAATTCCGCAACCGGTTTCAGCGCCGCACTCTTTGCGCCCCCGCTCGCTTCAGCAAAGCCAGCGCCTAATGTCGAAAAGAGCAACAGAATTGCACTCAGAACGATGTAGAGTCTCTGGTTCATTTGAAGTGGTAAGACATTGCTTTTGACGCTACGCGGGGCAGGAAGAATCGCTTTCGGCATGTTTTGCATATACTGCCGTGAATTGACGCTTTTCCGGGCAGATTGCAACTAATTTCACTAACTTCGTTTCCTCCGCCCTCTCTTCGTTTCCTCCACCCTCTCTTATCATGCCGTACGTTTGGCTCTGGGTCCAGGAGTCTCGGTTCGCGGCTGTGCCCACAGGCCCTTGGCTCAGCGCGGTTTATCATGTCCACGCCTGCAACCGCTACTACGGCCTGATGCGCCGGTCGGACGAACTCCATCCAGCTTGGGCCTCCTCGGCTTACTCCGGCCGGTCTTTGCCCGTGCGGGCCGTTCGCCTCACCGTCCCTTCTTTGCTGGGTCGTACTGTCCATACATGCCGCGACCTCTACCCCGTTGGCGGACCGAGTTCTTTTGATGGCCCATCCCTCGGCCATCCCTGCGGACTCCGGCTCCGGTCCTGGTTGCAGGCAACACTCGGGTTTGGGCGGTTGGTTAGACCATTCCAGCTAGCTCGTAGCCGTGGACCAGGCGGTTGCGCGTGCCGATAATTTGCGGCCAGGGAATCTGGGGGTGTTGTTGGCGAAGCGACTCGGGGATGTGGCTTGCCGCTTCGCCGACAATTTCCAGACAACGCAGCGTGGTCAAGCCCAAGGTGCGGTCAGTGTCGAGGTCGGCGCGCTTCTTGTCGCGCATCAGCCCGATCACTTCGCGACTGGTCGAGTGGAGCGGAGGCGCGACATGATTAGGCCAATGACTTCCAATGGTTCTGCCCTTTCGAGCATCGTGGCAAACAGTCATCAGGCCATCCACTTCGTTTCCTCCGCCCCCTCTATTC
>CAIRTQ010000146.1 GCA_903881545.1 uncultured Elusimicrobia bacterium | reverse complement strand
GCGACCGCTGTCCCTGCGACGAAGAATTTGATACCTTCCCATTTGGCGATTCCTCCTTTGGTGCTTCTTGTCCCAACTTGATGCTACCAAGCCGGGGGAATCGCCTCAACTCTTTTCAACTAGACCCGGGACATCCTCTGCTATTGTCCTGACCCAAGGTTATGGCTTCTTCGAATTCCCGCGTAGCCACCGAGAATCTACCCTGATCTCCGCAAAGAATGCCCAGTTCGACATGGGCACAACCATTCTTTGGATCAAGCTCCAGCGCCTTGCTCAATGCCGCCTCCGCCTCTGACGACCGCCCTTGCTTGCGGTAGAACCGCCCGAGCTGGCATTGCGCCGCGCCATTGCGCGGTTCAATAGCCGTGGCTCTTCCGAATTCCGCTTCAGCCTGCACGAACCTGCGCTGTTCTTCGTAAAGCGTGCCCAATTCGATGTGGACGCCCATGCTCTTTGGGTCGACCTCCAGAGCCTTTTCCAACGCCGCCTCAGCCTCTGCCACTCGCCCCTGCCTGCGATGGATACGTCCGAGCCGGCAATGCGCCTCTCCACTATTCCCATCTATGGCGATGGCCTTATCAAGCGCCGCTGTGGCCTCCGCGAATTTGCTCTGGTCTTCATAAAGAGCGCCCAGTTCGATTCGGGCGCTGACATTGCGTGGGTCGAGTTCCAGGGCCTTGCCCAACGCTGCCGCAGCATCGAACGCTCGCCCCAGCCGGCGGTAGATCCGCCCCAGTTGGCAATAAGCCCGGCCATTGGGGCCTCCACCGATGACTTTCTCAAACTCCGCCGCGGCCTCCACGAATTTGCCCTGGTCTTCGTAAAGAACGCCCAGTTCAATTCGGGCGCCGCCGTTCTGCGGGTCAAGCTCCAAGGCCTTGCGCAACGACACCTCGGCCTTGGGCCATTGGCCCTGCCTATGGTAGATGCGCCCGAGCTGGCAATGTGCCCCGCTGCTGCTCCGATCCATAGCTATGGCTCTTTCAAATTCAGCCACGGCCTCCAAGAGTCGGTCTTGATCCAGGTAAAGAGTGCCCAATTCAAGGCGGGCCCAGCCATTACCTGGGTCGAGTTCCAAAGCCTTCATCAATGCTGTCTCGGATTCGGGCCAGCGCCCCTGCCCGCGGCACGATTTACCCAGCTCAAAGTACGCCCCAGCTTCCCGCGGATTCATGCAGCAGCCTCGAAGAGTTCAGCCAGTTCAGGGAAGATCTCGCAGCAGTTTTCCCCGCGCAGTTGGTCCAGGCGGCGCGTCATGGCCACGAACTCAGGCAAAAGCTCGCTGCAGTCCTGCGCTTGCAGAGAGAGCGCCGCGGCCGCGAAATCTTGCGCCACCGTCCCGCCCGCAACCAGGAACGATTCCTGATGCCTCCGGCAGGATTCCAGAACGCGCTCCTTCAGCGTCGGCGGCAAGACCTGCATGCGATACATCTCAGGAGTCACGAGCGTGGTGAGCACGAACGCATCATGAAGGATGTATCCCTTCTCAACCCATTCCCGGTGAAAATCCGGCAGATGTAGCGCGTTGAATATGCTGAGGGTCGCAAAGATCGAGAACGCGACATCCGGGCACCGGTGCAGCATCTCCTTCCGATTGGCCACCACCGCCTCCCAATTCAGACCTTTCCTCAAATACTCGCCGCGCCGGCCGGAGCCGTCGAGACTGGCAAGAACCCTAACATCGTGGAAGCGCGACCACAGGTCGATCACATCCCGACCCTGGAATCGCAGAGTTGAGAAATTCGTGTTGTAAGTCAGGCGCACATCCGTGAGGCCGCGCGCGATGAGGAAATCCAATATCCGGTAGTGCTCCTCCATGATGAGCGGCTCACCGCCCACGAAGGAAATCTCTTCGAGCCCCTCTTGCAGCACCGGCTGCAGCTGACGCCAAAACGCGTCCCAATCGTCATAAGGCTTAAGAATTGGTCCGCCCTCCACCGGCAAGCCTAACGCCTGGGCATCCGCCATCCAAGTGCTGCTTTGAGACTTATCGCATGTCCGGCAACGCAAATTGCAGACATTGGAGAAGCGGATGTCAAGAAGAGGCACCGGGTGCCGCGGCAGCGTCCCGTCCGGCGCGGTCAGCCGCTCGCGGCCGCGATGACGGT
>CAIRTQ010000145.1 GCA_903881545.1 uncultured Elusimicrobia bacterium | reverse complement strand
CTTGGCCGCTAACGAAAATTGAGCCAGTTGTGCTCAGTTAAACTGAGCCGACGTTGGCGGCAAGATTTTTGGCGCGAGGCGTGGCAATGCGGATCAGGCCGCGCTGAGGATGGGCGGGATTGGCGCTGTCGTGGGTAGTTCGAATTTGGGATTGCGAAGGTTGACCGCGTCCTTCGGGAACGTAATCGTTCGGCATTTCTGAAGCAGGCGGCTGAGCAGGGCCGCGACCAGCGGGCCGTTGCCCACGAACTTGCCCCATTCCTCGAAGCCCAGGTTGGTCGTGATGATGGTACTCTTGTGGTTGCAGCGCTCGTCCATCAAGCGGAAGAATTGGTTGATCTGCCGGGGCTCCGGCTCGCTGAGGTAGCCGAACTCCTCGATGAGGAGCAGGTCCAAGCGCGCCAAGCGCTGAAGGCGGACCCTGGTGGAGCGGTCGGCATGACTGGCTCCCAGCTCTTCGAATAGCGCCTGGGCTTTGATGGCTTGGCCGCGCTTGTCCGCGTAGAGCGCCTTGACCATGAGGGATGCGGCCAAGCCGCTTTTGCCCACCGCTGATTGGCCGATGAACACCACCGACTCGCCCCGGTCTATGAAGTCCAGCTCGGCCAGCTCGTAGATCAGCCGCTTGTTGACGCACCTCTGGATGTGGAACGGAAAGGTCTCCAGGGTCCAGAAATCGCGCAGGCCCGAACGCTTGAGGCGGCTGGCAATGGCTCGGTCGCGCTGGCCTTCGTGCTCCCGGCGCAACAGTTCCAGCAAGAAGGCGCTATAGCTCGGCTTGTCCTTCTGCGCGGCCTTGAGCGCATCGGCCACGACCGTGCGTGCGGTGTGCATCCTCAGGGCGTCCAGAAGCGAGTGGATTTCATTGAGCATCGGCGTTGCCTCCTTCTTCAGGCTTGGGAATGTAGTCATTGAGGTCCGGCTCCGGCGTGGCCGCGCCCTTGCGATACTCGGGCAGGTTCTCGCATTCCTGGGCCTCAAAACCCAGCGGCAGTTGGTAGTCCTTCTCGGCCGCATCCTGCAGCAGGATGGTCTCAATGCGGTTGACATCGAAGAGCCGGTACTGGTGCGCCTTGGCCACCGCGGCCTTGAGGTCCTCGGCCCGATACTGGCACAATAGCCGCCACAGCCGGCGCACGCTCCAGAAATAGCGCGGCCCGCGCGCCGCCTTGAGCGCTTCCAAGTAGGCGATCATCCCATCCCCCAGGGCTTTGAGCTTGCCTTCCTCCGTCAACTGCGCTGGCTTGCGCCTGCGCGGAGCGCCTGCCGGGACAACCGTGGCCGCCTCGGGGCTGCCGGCCACCTTCTTTTTGTGCGCCACGATCTCCTTGTGGCCGTCGAGCACGATCATCTGGTCCTTCGTCTCGCGCACTTGCACCTCTTTTTCGATGTAGGCCGCCGGAACCGGGTATTTCAGGCCGTGCAGGCTGATGCAGCTCTGCCTGTCCACCTGCCGCTGCCAGATCCGGTATACCGGCGGCACGTAGAGCGGCAGGGGGACGAGCGCGCCTTTCTCAGCGGCAAAGAGCTCCAGGGGGCTGGCCTTGAATTCTCGCAGCCGCCGCCGGTTGGCAGCCTCCAGCCATTCCAGGGCCTGGAGGTTCAAATCATCGTCATCCTTGAACTCTCGCCCGACCAGGAAGTTGTTCTCGATGAAATGGAACGGCCGCTCGATCTTGCCCTTGCGGTCGCAGTGGCCCACTTCGTGCGCCAGGAAGCGGAAACCGAAGCGTTCCTCGAAGGCTTCCACCTCGGGCGACATCTGCGCGCGGTTGCCCGAGCCCAAGGCGATGGCGCAGCTCGTATTGTCGATCACGCACCGGCGGCACAGGCCCAGGAAATACTCGAACGCTTCCGTCAGGAATATCTTCATGTGGAATCGGTCGAAGCGCGCGTAGAATTGGAGGTAGAGCATCCGGGAATAGCCCAGCACGAGGCTGGCCCCATGGCGCCGCATCTTTTTGCCGCCCAGCTCGATGTCGTAGGGGCTCGTGTCGTGCTGCATTTCCTCGCCCGGCGCCGTGACGATGCGCCCGGCCGGTGTCTTCTCTTCCGCCCCGATGCCGCGCTCGCGGCAAAACCGCGTGAACGTGGCATAGGACACCTCCAGCAGCTTGCCTTCCTGGCGCAGCCGTTCGCTGAGCTTCTCCCGCACCCGCACGAGGTTTGCCTGTCCCCGCTTGTTGCGGCATTTCTCATGCAGGGATTGGATGGCCTCCAGGTATTCGTCCAAAACGCTGCCTCGTTGCGCCGCCGCCGGCTCGGCGCTGCCGCTGGCCAGGACCGCCCTCACGCTGTTGCGGCTGACCTTCAGTGCCTGCGCGATCTCCCGCTGGCTGCGCTCTTTGGCCGCCAGGGCCAGGATAGCAGTCCGGGTCTCTTTATCCAGCATGAGCTGCCTCCCGCCCCGCGCCGGCCGCGGCCGCAAAGACCGCCGCTGCCGTCTTCTCCAGCAACCGGAAGCGCTCGCAGACCCGCTGCCATGCCGGCCGCAGCCGTTGCCGCGTACCCTCCTGCGTGTCGTTGCCCGCCGCCTCCGGCAGGCTGCGCGCAAGTCCCAACGAAATGTTGCCGATAAGCTCCAGGCTCTTCAGGCACCGGCTTTCCGCCGGCCCTGCCAAGCCGCTTCCCTTTTGCCGGCTGGCCTCCAACGCCTTCAAGAACCTCGCGGGGTCTTCCAGCATGCGCCGCCTACCCTCTGGATTGGCGGTGCCGTAGTATCGGCACAGCGTTTCCACTTCCCGGCTCCGAAATCCGATTTTCATCACCTCTCCCGCCAAGCGTTCGCAGTCCGCCCCGTTTGCGCGCGCAAACGGCAATAGATACCGCGTCGCCGTGTACGCCCCGATCTTCCCGTTGCGCACCCCTTCCTGCACAGCCTCTGGAAGGCTCTCCACCAAACCCAGCCGCCCGCTTACCCACGCCTTGCTCCTCTCCAACCGCCGCCCCGCCTCCGACTCGCTCATGGCTCCGGCACGCACCAGTTCCCACACCAGCCAACCCTCTTCAACCGCGTTCCAGCCCGCCCCGCTTGCCATCTGGTATGTCCTCACCAGCGCCGCCGCGGGCTCCATATCCCATACGGCGGCCTTCACCACGTCCGCCTTAAGCCTCCTCAGCGCAACCACTCGTTTGTGGCCGTCTATGACCACATACCGCCCCGGCTCATCGCCGGCCACAACCACCACCGGAACTTGCTGCCCCGCCTCGTCCAGCGAACTCAGCAGCCGACGCTCCTGGCTTGGCCGTCGAATCCGCAGCTTGGCGTACTTCAACTCCAACGAATCCAGCGGAAGCTCCGCGATTTGCATGGCGGTCAGTCTACCTCCATGCGCCCGGTCTTGCCTATAAATTCCTGTCTTGCGGAACATCGCGCCCTTTTCCTCGACGGAGATGCGGTTCATCGTTCCTGTCTTGCGGAACAACCCCAGCGTTGCCGTCGTAGCGCGCGGGCTCGCCGCTTGTTGTCCCGCGCCACGTAGGCGGGATGGGTCTGGCGATACCACGGATAATATCTCCGCCTCGCCGCCCAGGCCCGTTTCCAGGCCTGCCACTCCCGGCACCATTGAGGATTACGCCTTCGCCACGCGCGGTCCAGCATCCGCTTCAACTTTTGCTTGCACTTGATCTTGCCGCAAATCAGCGCACGCTCAGCCTGAGGCGCATAGGGCAGGAACCATCCCCGGCAAAATAAACATCGCTTCTTGGCCATCGGCTATCCCCTCGCACAACGAAGGATAGCCCGACCTTGTGGTCCCCTCATTGAGGAAGGAACAACGGCCTCGGCGCCGACCGGAGTGTCGGCGCCGGGGTTCCCAGCCCATACGGCCGGGCTGGGAACCTCAGAACATCAGGAGGTGGCTCAGTTTAGATGAGCAGAGGTGGGTCTATTCTGGTGAGCGCCGAAGGGTTAATCTCGTGCCTTCTTGGAAAGAGGTCCCTCCGCCAAGTTTCACGTTGATTTCCGTGCCTCGGGGCAATTGCAGAGGCTGGGCGCTAAGAATTGCCGGGGCAGTCAAGATAAGGACGATGACTGGGGCAGTCAATGTGCGCCAGGGTTTGGGCATAACTTTTCTCCTTGCGGAACAGGATTAGGGCTAGCAAATACGTGCCCAGATTCACTCCTGTCCGGGGAAAAACGACAGGGAACCCTTCGCCAATTGTAGAATGAAGCTGT
>CAIRTQ010000144.1 GCA_903881545.1 uncultured Elusimicrobia bacterium | reverse complement strand
CGTGCATGCTTGATCTGATCTGAAATCAGGTGAAAATCACCCACTCGCCGGGACGAAGACCCGGTTTTTTATCACACCGCCCTGAAATGCTATGTCATCGTCGACCTGAAGACCGGCAAACTCACGCATCAAGACCTGGGCCAGATGCAATTGTACGTCAACTACTATGACCGCGAGCGGCGATCCAAGGGCGATAATCCGACCCTTGGTTTGATACTCTGCGCGAAGAAGAACGATGCCGTGGTCAAATACACTTTGGGAGAAGGACAGAAGAACATCTTTGCCAGCCGCTACAAGTTGCATCTGCCCAGCGCGGCCGAGCTGCGCGCCGAACTGCGACGCGGAGTGCGGGCCCTTTCCGGGCCGCAGAGAGGCTCTGCCTCGAGCTCTTCGGCGCCACCAAATCCATAAGCGCCTCCGCATGAAGATTGAATTGTGCACTCACCGCGTGCACAATCACCCATCGCGCCAATTCGCCACACACTGTGTGGCGAATTGCGGAACGCGGCTCGGCTAGACGGGCCGCGTCACTGGACCGTCTTCATGCGCGAGGGCGGCCAGTAGAGGATCCAAGCCCGGCCCTTGAGGAACCGCTCCTCCACCGGGCCCCAGTAGCGGGAGTCGCAGGAATGGTCGCGGTTGTCGCCCATGGCGAAATAGGAGTGCGGCGGCACGGTCACCGGGCCGAAGTAATCCCTCTGGACCTCCTGCAGCTCGCGGTCCAGCTTGTGGCTCTGCCAAAGCTCCTGATAGATCTGAGGCGTGAGATGGGTGGCGCGCAGAGACTCGGGCTGGCGCATGATAGGCTCGTAGCGGGCGTAGGACTCGTCCGTCTGCGCAACGCCATTGAGGAAGAGGCGGCCGTCGCGCACCTGGATGACATCGCCGGGCACGCCCACCACCCTTTTCACGAAGTCCCTGCCGTATTGGATGGAGCCGCAATGGATGGCTTGCGGGTCGTCATCCGGGAAGTTGAACACGATCACGTCTCCGCGATACACCGGCCGCAGGGGCATCACGCGCCGGCCCGTATAAGGCACGCGCAGTCCGTAGATGAACTTGTTGACGAAGAGATGGTCGCCTTCCAGCAGCGTGACGCGCATCGAGCCCGAGGGGATCTTGAAGGCCTGGACCACGAAGTACATCAGCGCCGCGGCCAAAAGCAGGGAGGAGAACATGGTCTCGGCCCACTCCTGGTCGTCGCCCAAAAGCCGGCGGCGCGGCTCGGTCTTCGCCCCAGCGGAGCGGCCGCGCCAAAGCCCGTAGGCCACGGCCGCGGCGGTGGCCATTGGCGCCAAATAGCTCGGGGTGCCGTCGAAGGACATCATAGCGATCCAGATCACCGCGTAGGCGCACATGCCGCAGAAAAGCCCATGCCACAGGCCGGCCTTGCCCGGGGTCTCCAGGGACTGGGACTTGCTCCAGCGCTGGCCCAGCCAAGCGAAGGCGCCCATGACCATCGCCACGATGAAAATCCTTTCTTCCATTTCAGCCCATCCTTGCGCCTGCCATCGGCAAGCGACGGACTATGATAGCATTCCCGGCGCTGACCGAGAATCCTGGAGGCCACGCCGATCCGTAGCGAATTGGTGCGTTTTGACGCACTGATTTACCAGGAGGCTGGCACCCTCCTTTGAATGCGGTTCCGGACCCGCATCAGCGGGTCCGGAACCCCGGCGCCGACCGAAGGGAGGCGACGAGCCGGTGTCTGAGGTCGTCATTGTAGCCGTTGCCGTTTTATAAAGCACGGCATCTGTGGCGCGCTTCGATCGGCATAGGGGCCGGCGAGTTTCCTCACCGGTCCCCTGCCACACCACCGGACATGCGGGTCCGCATCCGGCGGTTTGAAAAGTTGGGGCTTCCGGGTTTGCCGTGGGTAGCCGTGTAGGGTAAGATAGTGGCTTCCGGAACAGGAGGAAGCCACTATGCAAGACACCGCGCTCTATCAGTACCT
>CAIRTQ010000143.1 GCA_903881545.1 uncultured Elusimicrobia bacterium | reverse complement strand
CGCGTGGCCGACCGCAGGGGACAGCCGTATCTGCCCGTCGTCCATCCCTTGCCCGCGGGGAAGCTCATTTATGCCGAGTATTCCCTTCAGAGCCTGCGCCGCCGCATCTCGGGCTTTGCCTTGGGCAAGACCGGGCGCCTCTTCCTCATCGATGAGGCGGGCCGTCCGCTGCCGGGATTCGACGAGGACTACCCGGAGCCCGTATTAGGGCCTTGGCATGAGCCCTCCGGCTGGGCGGAGGCGGTGGCGACCAAGAAGGGCCCGATGGTGGCCGCCTGGGCCTCCTGCCCGGAGTTGGGCTGGCGGGTGCTCAGCCTACAGTCCCGCGACGAAGCCCTGGCCTCGAGCCCGCATTTCGCCGCGCAGGCAGGAGTATTCCTTCTATGTCTGACCGGCTTGGTCGTCCTGGGCGCGTTCTGGATGGGTTCCCGTATGGCCAAGCCGCTGCAGGACCTTATCGCGGCCTCGGAGCGCTCCGCGCGCAATGAGTTCGACCGGACCATCCCGGAGAGCGGGTGGGGGGAACTCAGCGTCCTGACGCGCGGCTTCAATGTCATGATGCGCACCCTGCGTAAATACCAGGAGATGCAGGTAGACCGCATCTTCGAGGAGAAGGCCAAGGTGGAGTCCCTGGTGCACACCATCCCGGACGGGATCGTCATGGCCGGCTTCGATGGAAAGATCCTTTACCTCAATGCCCGAGCCCGGGCCATCCTCTCTGGCGGCGCCGCCAAGGCCTCCTTGCCGGGCGCGGGCACCGTCCACGAGGCCTTCCGGGAACCCGCCCTGCGCGAGCTGGTCCTGCCGCTCATGCAGCGCAAGGAAGCTTCCGTTGCGCGCGAGATCGAGCTGCGCAGCAGCCAAGGCCACCGGCTGGGGATATTCGTCTGCCAGGCCGTGACGGTCATGCACAACGACCGGGCGATAGGCATCGTGGTGATCCTGCGCGATGTGACCGCGGAGCGCGACCTGGAGCGCCTGCGCGAGGACTTCTATCATGGCGTCGTGCACGACCTGCGCGGCCCGCTGACCACGGTGGACGGTTTCATCGGCATCATGCAGGAACGCTGGGAGCGCCTGCCGGCGGAGAAGATAAGGACCTATCTGGACTATGTGCGCGTCTCCGCGGAGCGCATGCGCCGGTTGGTCGCGGATATTTTGGACACCGCCAAGATAGAATCCGGGAACATGAAGCTCGAACTCCAGCCCGTGCCCGCCTCCGAGTTCGCGCAGCGCGTCAAAGCCCTCTATGCCCTACAGACCGAGACCACGGGCGTGGCCATGTTTTTTGAATCCCAGGAGGCCCCGGAGAGCCCCCTGCGCTGCGATCGCAATCTCGTCGAGCGCGTACTCATGAACCTGATGGGCAACGCCCTGCACTTCACGCCCAAGGGCGGCCAAGTCACCTTGCGCGTGGCCGCGTCCGGAGCGGACGAGGCCGAGTTCTCGGTCCAGGACACCGGGCCGGGCATCCCCAAGGAGAAGCTGGAGTTCGTGTTCGAGAAGTTCCGGCAGTTGGAGGGGGGGGGGCACCGCTCCGCCGGCTATGGGATGGGCCTGTCAATCTGCAAGAAGATCGTCGAGCTGCACGGCGGCCGCATCTGGGCGGAATCGGAGCCGGGCCGGGGCTCGCGCTTCGTGTTGCGGCTTCCCCTGCAAGGGCCCCAGCCCTAGTCCTCTAGCCGCATGATGTTGATTTCGATGCGGCGGTTGGCGGTACGGCCTTCCTCGGTGTCGTTGGACTTGACCGGCCGGAACTCGCCGTAGCCGATCGCGGAGAGCCGGTTGGGCGGCACGCCGTTGATCTCGAGCGTGCGCAGCACCGCGAAGGCGCGCGCGGCGGAAAGTTCCCAGTTGGAGAGGAATTTCTTGTTGCCCACCAGGGGCTTGTTGTCCGTGTGCCCTTCGATTTGAATGGGGTTGGGCAGTTCGGAAAGGGCTTCGCAAAGCTTCATGAGGTGGGGGATGGCGGTGGACTTGACATCGGCGCGGCCGGAATCGAACATGATGGGCGCCGTGAAGACGATGCGTATCTTCTTCTCCTGGACCTCGAGTTTGGCGATCTGTTGGATGCCGCGGCGGTCGAAGAGCACTCCGATGATGCGGTTCTCCTTGCCGAACTCCGCCTCGATGCTCTTGGCGGCCATTTGGCCCTGCATGCTCTTGCTTGACACCATGGAGTAGAGCAGAAGGAAGAAGATCGCCAGGTAGCTCATCAAGTCCCCATAGGTGATGGCCCACAGGGCACCGCGGTTGAGCATCCCTTCGTAGTCGCCCTCACGCTCCTGCCAGATAGCCATTAGCGATCCATTTTAGTCGAGGGGGAAGCGGTGGTCAGGCCGGGGATCCCTCTGCGCGACGCTGCCCGGCATAGCCGGACAGGTGCATCTCCACCAAGGCGGGGGGCTTGCCGGCCGCGATATCGAGTATGCCCTCCAGGATCATTTCCAGGACTAAGGTCTCGTTCATGGCGCGCAGGCGCATCGCCCCGGCCAAGGGGATGCACACCAGGTTGGCCAGGGATATCCCCATGAAGGCCGAGGAGAGGGCCAGGGCCATGGCCGGGCCGACCTTGGTGGGTGTGGAGATGGTCTCCAGCACCTCGATCATTCCCAGTAAGGTTCCGAGCAAGCCGAACATGGGGGAAAGCGTGCCCATGGTGCGCATGAGGTTGGCGTTCTCTTGGCGGCGGATACGCAGTTGGCGCACGTCGACTTCGAGCACGCGGCGCGTCTCATCCGATTCGCCCGCGGCGATGGCCACGTTGACGGCGCGGTTGAGCCAGCCATCCGCGAATCCTTGTGACTGTCCCTGTAGGGATAAGAGGCCGCCTTCGGTCTGCGCACGGCGCGCCAGGCGGGACATCTCGGTGACCACTGCTCCCGGGGACGGCAGCCGCGGGGAAAAGAACAGGGACGCGGCCTCCGTAAAGGTATCCCAAATCAGGCGCAGGGGGCTGTTGATGAGCGTGGACACGATCGTGCCGCCGATGACGACGATGGCGCCGTGCATATTGAAAAGGGAGCGTCCGCTGCCGCCGGTACGCAGGCTGAAGATAGCCAAGCCCACGGCTGAGAGCGTCCCTATCAATATTGTCCAGTTCATATGCGCATTAGTTTAACGGGCTCGACCGTCGCTGTCAAGGCCTCGGATGTTACAGACCCGTGGCGGCGCGCCCGCTGGCGTAATAAATCCGCCATGCCCTTTCCCTTATAATCTTCCTGGGTTCGCGTTGCGAGCCCAACTTCCATGGGCCAAGAATACGATTGGGAAACCTCTGCCGCGCCGGCGGAAGGGCGCCTCGATGAGGCGCGGGTCAGGATAGCGGCGCTGCACCAGGAAGTCGCCCGTCTCGCCGGGCTCCTCGCCGAGACCCGCCAGACCGACGCCGCCTGGGAGTCGCGCTGCGAGGATATCCGGAAGAAGGAGGCGGCCCTGCGCGAAGAGATCGCTGAGAGAGACCTGCGCATCGTCACCCTGGCGGATAGCGCCCAGGAGCGCATCCGGGGGCTGGAAGACGACCTTAGACAAGCCCAGGCCTGCATGGCCAAGCTTTCCCAGGCCTTCGAGCCGTCTCCGGTACCGACGGCGGCGGCGCCGGAGGTCGCCCTGGCCGCGCCCGCGCCATCCGCGGACGCCCCGCTCTATACCGAAATGCCTCCCTGGGAACCGGGCCTACAGCTCTGCTGGTCTAGGGTCATTGACTCCATCCGGCGGTCTCTGTCGGCATCCTACGCGCATTTGCGCAAGCTTTCGGCCGCGCAATTGGCGGACGCCCAAAGAGCGCTGCTCAAGTTGGCCGCCGGGGCGCTCGCCCAAGGCACGGACTCCGTCACCATGCTGGCGGAACTTCTGGACGAGACCGGGGCCGCGCCGGCGCCCGGAGGCCTGGAAACAGCAGTCGCCGCGGCTTTGGCGAAATGGGAACCGGCTTTGCGCCAGCGCGGCATCACCCTGTCTCGCCGCGTCGAGGGCGCGCCGTCCCAGGCCCTCTTTCAAAAGGATTCCTTGCGGCTGGCCCTGTACCAGGTGCTGCGCAACGCCTTTGAATGCATGCCCCAGGGGGGCAAGTTATCCGTGCGCATCTGGCGGGATGGCGCGACCGGAATGTCCTGCGTTTCTTTCGCGGACAGCGGCCCGGGTTTCAGCGCCGAGGCCCTGGGGGCCCTGCCTGCGCCGGCCTCGTTGCCCAAGCCCGGGCACCTTGGCCTGGGACTCGCCTTGGCCAGCCGCATCCTCGGCCGATGGGGGGGAGGTCTGTCTGCCCGCAACAACGAGAATACCGGAGCGACGGTGACGCTGAGTCTTGCGCCGGCTGTGGAGGGGGCGCCGACGCTACAGGAGGATCCTATAGAATAGCTCCTCCGCGCGCAATAAATCCGTCACCCAGATTTTTTAGAATGATGTGCAAGCGGCTTGACCAGCGTTGACATGAACGACCAGATGACCGGACCAGGGGAGCCTCGAAATGACCCCGGACCTCGCGAGGGGGCCGGGGCGGGCGAGCATGACCTAGCCTCCCGTATCACCGACCTGGAGGCCAGGCTCAATGAATCCGAAGCCTGCCGCGACACGGAAGCGGCGGAAATCCGGAGATTGACGCTCAAGTCGTCCGACCTGGAGGCGGAACTCCGGCTGAAGGGCAGGACGGTCAGGACGGCTCTGGCCCTCGGCGCCGCGGCCGAGACTCGGGCGCAGGCGCCTCCTGTCCCATCCTCGGAACCGTCTGTGGATCCCAACTGGCCCCAGGCGTTGGCCCATCTGCGCCAGGGCTTGCGCGCCGCCTATTCCCCCCTGCATGGGCTTACTGCCGCTATCGACGAGCTGGAGGCGAAACTGAAGGCGTCCGAGGACCATCGCGCCAAACAAGCGGGGGATCTGCGCAAAATGGCGCGCCAGGCCGCCGAACTGGGAGAAAGGCTGCGCCAAGCCGAGCGGCGCGGTGAAGCCGCGGTGACGCAGGCCCGCGAGTTCGCGGCCAAGACCGTTGAACTGGAGGCAAAGCTGCGCCAGGTCGAGCAGCGCGGCGGCACGGTGGCCATGAAAGCTCGCCAGTTCGCGGCCCAGGCGGTCGAGCTGAAGGCTAAGCTGCGGCAGGCCGAGCAGCGAGGTGAAGCCTCGGCGATGAAGGCTCATCAGTTCGCGGCCCAGGCGGCCGAGCTGGAAGTTAAGCTGCGGCAGGCCGAACAACGCGATAATGCCGCGGCGATGCAAGCCCGCGGCTCCGCAGCTCAGGCGGCCGATCTGGCGGCCAAGCTGCGTCAAGCCGAACAGCGTGTTGACGCTGAGACGGTTGAATCGCGACGCTCCGCGGCCCAGGCGGCCGAGTTGCAAGCCAAGCTACTCCAGGCCGAACAGCGTGTTGACGTTGAGACGGTTGAATCGCGGCGCTCCGCGGCCCAGGCGGCCGATCTGGTGGCCAAGCTGCGTCAAGCCGAACAGTGTGCTGAGTCGGAAACGGCTGAATCGCGGCGCTCCGCGGCCCAGGCGGCCGATCTAGAAGCCAAACTGCTCCAGGCCGAACAGTGTGCTGAGTTGGAAACGGCTGAATCGCGGCGCTCCGCGGCCCAGGCGGCGGACCTTAAGGAAAGGCTGCATCAAGCCGAGCGGCGCGCCGAGGTCGCGCCAGGCCAATGGCGTTGCGCGGAGCCTTTGCCGCAGCCTCTGCCGCCTGCCGCGCCCACCTCGCCCGAGCCCCCACCTCCGGCTCTGCCGGATTCTGGCGCCGCGCTGCCGGAGGCGCCGTTCATCCCATCCGTGGAGCCGGCTTTGGATTCCGGTTGGGCTAAGGCGCTGGTATTTTTGCGCCAGTGTCTCGGCTCATCCTATGCCCAATTGCGCAAGCTTTCAGCCATGCCTTTGGCGGACTCGCAGAGGAGCCTGCTCCGGCTGGCCGCCGGCGCGCTCTCGCAAGGCACGGACGCCTTATCGGTCCTGACGGAATTCCTCGACGAGAGCGGGGGGCCGTCTGCGCAACTGCAGACCCTAAGCAGCCTGGAGGCCTTGGTGGCGTCGGCTCTGGAGAAATGGGCTCCGGCCTTGCGCCAGCGCGGCATCAGCGTGGCGCGCCGGATGGAGGGCGCACCGCCCCAGGCCGTGTTCCATACGGAAGCCCTGCGCTTGGTCTGCTACCAGGTCCTGCGCAACGCTTTTGAGTGCATGCCCCAAGGCGGCACGCTAACCGTGCGCTTCTGGAAGGACGCCGCCAGTGGCATGTCTTGCTTCTCGTTCTCCGATTCCGGTCCGGGATTCAACCGTGAGGCCCTGGCCAGCCTGGCCGCTCCCTTCGTTACGAGCAAGTCCGGACATCTGGGACTGGGGTTGGCCTTGGCCAGCCGCGTGCTCGCCCGATGGGGGGGCAGCCTGGAGGCGGCCAACAACAAGGGAGCTGGTGCGACCGTGACCCTGCGCCTGCCCGCCGGCCCGGGAGAGGCGCCGTCCCTACAGGAAGACCCCGTCAAGTAGCGGGGAGGCTCAGACGTTGAGCAGGTAGCCGACCTTGATCACGGTTTCGAAGCGCCTGCCGAAATCCCCCAGCTTGCGGCGCAGGGTCTCCACATGCTTGTCCACGGTCTTGGTCTCCATCGGAGCCTTCACGCCCCAGACCGCGTCGAGCAGAAGCGGGCGGGTCAGCACCCGGTTGGCGTTGCGCAGAAAATGCAGGAGCAGTTGGAATTCCATGTTGGTCAAGTCCACGGCGCGGCCATTCAGCTTGACTTCCTGGCTGTCCGGGACAACTACGAGGGGCCCGACTTTCAGACTCTCCGGCTCGGGAGGGGCGGCGCTGCGGCGCAAGAGGGCAGCGATGCGGGCGGCCAGGAAGTTAACATCCACGGGCTTGGTGAGATACTCGTCCGCGCCGGCCTCGAAGGCCGCGATCACTTCGGGCCTGTGCACGGCCTCTCCGGAAACGCCGATGATGAGCATGCGCCGCGTCTCGGGGTTCACGCGCAGGACGCGGATGATCTCGCTGCCGGGCATGCCCGGCAGGTTCATGTCCAGGATCGACAGGGCGAACCGGTTTTTGATGAGCGCGTCGAAAAACTTGCCCGCCGAAAGGAACAGGGCCGCGTTATGGCCCTGAGCCCGAAGCAGCGCAAGGGTGTGCTTCCCCCAATCCGGGTCGTCGTCTACGACGGCAATGGCGGTTTTTTCAGGCATCGCCGAGAGCGAGGGCGCGGCGTAGGCGCGCCAGGAGGTCGGGAATCTCGAACGGCTTGAGAATGTAATCGGTCGCGCCGCCGTCCAGGCCCTCGGCCACGCCCACGACCTCCGAGCGGACCGTGCACATGAGTATAGGGGTTTCGGCGCGCGGGCCTTCGGTGCGGATCTTGCGGCAGATGTCGTAGCCGCTCATGTCCGGCAGGTTCACATCGAGGATGACCGCGTCAGGGCTTACTTCCCGGTACAGGGCCAAGCCTTCGGCGCCGTTGCTCGCCGTGGCGACGCGGTAACCGGCGTGCTCCAGCACATGGCGGACAATTTCCTGGAGATCGGCCTCGTCTTCAACGACTAATATGCTTTTAGGCATCGGCTCCGCCTGCCTGGTTAAAAAAAGAAAACCCCCTGCCCTTGTGGGGCAGGGGGTGTCTTCTCATCTGATCAGGTGGCTTCTTGAAGAAGCCAACAGATCTTTACAGCGATTGCGTCGCGAAGATGCTCAGCCGGATTACCTGCGGCTTGCCGTTCATCTCTGCGCTGACATACTTCGGCATGGTCACGCGCGTGCAGAGCGCACGCTGTCCGACGCCGGTTGCGTTGCCAGCGTTGTACGGTCCCATGTAGCCCAGATTGCCATTGATGTTGTCGGGCTGTGAAAGCCCTCCAAGCGTATTGGCGCCCTGGGTCCATGTGTACTGGCTGTTCCAGTACGTGTTCGCGGTACCAGTCGTTATGCGGGTATCAGTCGTCGCCCAGCCGCCGCGGGTGGCGATGGTCGACACGTTGCTGGTCCAGTCAGTGGAGCTCGCCGCAGGGCAGCCGTTGGCGGTGCCATAGGCACCCGCGACCGTCATGGACGAAGCAAACAGAGCCTGGAATCCGTACTCATTAGCATCTGGGCAATTATACAAGCATGCTGTGTTGGCCGGGTTGTTGTGTGTTCCCGCCACACCCAGGATGCCGCTGTGGTGCGTCCAGCCTGTGGACTCTGCTGCGCCGATGGGGGCCATGGTCGCAACCAGTAACTGCCACAGTGAGGATGCGCAGGTGCTGGTGTTCTTCACGGTCGCCGAGGAGTCAGGAACCAGGTACGCGCCGCCCAGTCCGGTCGAGGCGATGGTGTACGTGCTGGCTTCTACTCCGTCAACATGAACGCCGGCGGTGCAGCTCATGGTTACAATGAGGTCCATGTGGCCAGAATACGCTGGCGCAGCTGCTTGCACCTGACGAGCGCACATGCACGCTACTGCCATTACGATTACAACTTTAAGCAACTTGTTCATTCATATCCTCCCTTAATTTATCTCAGCATTCGAATGCTACGACGCTTAAGTATATCACACTCGTTTTTGCAGTGCAATGCCTTTGTAATATTTTTTTCGCTTAAATTTTCCGCCGTTGCGGCCCAGCGCCGCGGCCCGTGTCAACTCATCTAAAAATGTTACCGAAGCCGTCATAGGCCGGTCCTTTCTCTTTTTGCTTCTTTTTCTCTTTGTGAATTGCTGTGGACAAGTGTGGATAACATGAATATCTTCTTGCCCCCAACGGCTCGACCGG
>CAIRTQ010000142.1 GCA_903881545.1 uncultured Elusimicrobia bacterium | reverse complement strand
GATAATAATTTAAATTAATGTGGAGTTCTGGGTTGGATTTGTATTTGATATGACACTATATAAAATTCTATTAATTAAGTCAAATAATTTGATTAATTTATTCGAAAATAAATTCTCGGAGAGTATCTTTTAAAATATAATAAATTTGACAGAAATTGCCCAAAGTGCTTCAATTGTAAACTAGGCGTGCGATTTGTACGCGCATTGACTTTACCTTCTGCGAAAGGAGTAGCTGTGGAAATACAATTGACTGCGAAACAGATAAAGATAACGGACGCCATCCGGGCCTATGTGCAGGAGAAGGTGGAAAAGGCCCAGAAGTACTTCGATCACATCGTCTGGGGGCAGGTTTTCCTGTTTGTGGAGAAGAGGGCGCACAAGTGCGAAATGCTAATCCATGCTCCGGGCCAGACCTTCCGCGCTTTAGCCGAAGCCGCGGACTTGTATTCCGCTGTCGATCTCGCCTCCGACAAAATGGATGGTCAGGTCAAAAAATTCAAAGAGAAGACCAAGACCCGGCATAAGGCGCGTCACGGGAAGGGATCGGTGAGGCAGGAGCCGGATTTTGATGTTGCGCCTGCGGCGATGCAGTTTTCCGTCGTTCGGCAGACTGTGGCGCCGATTTCCGCTGATGAGGCGGCCCGGGAGATGGAGGACCTAGGACAATCCTTCCGGCTCTTCCAGGATAGGGACTCCAACCAGATTCAGGTTGTCTTCCGGCGCAGCGATGAGTCCTACGGGATCCTCCAACCGGTAAAGAAAGCTTCCCGCTGAAAGTGAACCGTCCAGCGGCCGGGGATTTTACCGTCAGCGATCTGCTCCGTGAGCAGCGCGACAATCTGAAGCTTGAACTCATCGCGGGGGAGCAATCCCTGCATCGGTGCATCAGCGTCATGGAACTCAACCGCCCGGGCTTGGCGCTTAACGGCTTCTTGGATCACTTCCGGCCGGAACGGATCCAGATCATCGGTTTCGGCGAGCATTCTTACTGCACGAAGGCGCCGAGCCGCCGTTTGGCGGCGGCATTGTCGGCCATGCTCAAGCCGAGAGAACTGCCCTGCCTGATTGTAACGCACGATCTCAAAGCCCCGGCGGCGCTGGTGGCGGTCTGTCAACAGAACGGCGTGCCGCTTCTGCGTTCCAGTCTGGATACGGCCACCTTGGTCAGCGAACTAGGCGATGTGTTGGAGGAGAAGCTCGCTCCCCTCGCCACGGTGCATGGAGTCCTGGTGGACATTTACGGATTGGGAGTGCTGATCCAGGGAGAGCCCGGCATCGGCAAGTCCGAATGCGCTTTGGAACTCTTGAAGCGCGGTCATATCTTGGTCGCTGACGACGCAGTGGAAATCCGGCATCGCCGCGGCGCTGACCTGCGCGGGAGCTGTCCGGAACCGTTGAAGCACTACCTGGAGGTTCGGGGGCTGGGCATCATAGACGTCAAGCTCCTATTCGGCATCGGCGCGATCATGGACCATACCCGCATCGAGCTTTCCATCCACTTGGCGCCTTGGAGCGCGCAGATACACTATGACCGTACTGGCCTCGACTCCCAGAAGACGACAATCCTGGGCGTAGAGATCCCGCAGATCCGCATCCCGGTCAGTCCCGGGCGCAACTTGGCGGTCATCATAGAGGTCGCGGCCTTGAATCAGCGCCTGCGCAACCGGGGTTATTTCGCGGCCGAGACGTTCAACCAGAAGCTCATCGAAAGGATGCGCGCCAAATGAAAACAATGGCTCAGTCCCGCAAGATATTCATCATCACCGGCATATCGGGAGCAGGTAAAAGCCAAGCCCTCAAATGTTTCGAGGATTTCGGCTTCTTCTGCATCGACAATCTGCCGATAGCGATGCTGGACTGCTTCACGGATTTTTTCACGCGCTCCGAGCACCCCGGCCGGATGGCATTAGGCATGGATATCAGGGAAAGGAAATTTCTGGGTGGACTGCCGGCCATACTCAAGAGGCTCAAGGAACGGGGAGTGGATTATCGTATCCTATTTTTGGACGCTTCCGACGCGGCCGTCATACAGCGATTTTCGGAGACGCGCCACCGCCATCCCTTGGGCCAGAAGCTTGATCAAGCTGTCCGCGAGGAGCGGCGGCGCTTGGTGCCCATCAAGGGGATCGCCGACAAGGTCATAGATACCACTAACCTAACCCTGGGGGAGCTTAAGGAAAGGCTGTCCGAGACATTGGGCCTGACCCGGGCCAACGAGATGGCGTTGAACATCGTGTCGTTTGGCTACAAATATGGTCTGCCTTTGGATGCGGACATCGTCATGGATGTGCGCTTTCTGCCTAACCCCAACTATATCCCGCGGCTCAGGAGTTTGACCGGCCTGGACGCCAAGGTCAGGCGTTATCTGCTTGAGCAGGCCCTCACGCCTAGATTCCTCAACGATTACTTTAAACTCATCAATAACTTGCTCCCCCACTACGTCCGGGAGGGTAAATCCTATCTTACCATCGCGGTCGGATGCACCGGCGGGAGGCACCGCAGCGTGTTTATCACGCGGCACCTGGCGCAGATGCTGCGCGCCAGCGGCCACTCGATCCAGGAATTCCATCGCGACATAAATCATTGATTAATTTTCTTGTCGTCACGCACGGCGATTTCGGAGCCTACTTGACCGAAGCGGCCGAATCCATCGTGGGCCGCCAGGATCAAGGGGTGCGGGTGGTCAGCATCTCTCCCCGAGTCTGCGTTTCCGACCTGAGCCAGCGGATCCGAAAGGCCATCACGGAACTCGGCGGCGCGGACGGCCTGATTTTGTTTACGGATATGCCGGGAGGAACGCCCAGCAACTTGGCGTTTCCCTTGGTCAAGGATGCCCCGAACGTGGAGATGGTCACGGGGGTGAACCTGTATATGTTGGTTTCCGCCTTCAATCACCGTTTGGATTATACTTTGCAGGCTTTAGTGGAGAAGGTTCTGGCCGACGGAAAGAAATCCGTTTGCGACGTGAGGCGTCAGTTCTTGGCGCGGGCGCGATAAGTCATGGGCATAGCTATGGTGCGAGTTGACGACCGGCTCATCCATGGGCAGGTCGTCATCGGTTGGATCCCTTACGTCAAGGCCGAGGTTGTGGTCGTGGCCTGCGACGCTGCCGCCTCTGATGAGACCCAGACGGCGCTCATGCAAATGGCGATGCCGGATGGGGTGGAGCTCCTGGTGCTGCCCGTCTCCGCGGCCGCGCGGCGGCTGGCCTCCGGCGGAGACACGCGCCGGACCTTGGTCCTCGTCCCAGGACCCCAGGAAGCGTTGCGCCTGTTGGAGTCGGGCGTGCAGTTCGCGACGCTCAACGTCGGCGGTCTCCATTATACGGCCGGCCGTGTGCAGTTGGGCAAGGCCATCTTCATAAGCCGGGAAGACGGCGACGCTCTACGCGCCATCTCCGGACGGGGCGTGGCCTTGGAAGGCCGGGCTCTGCCGGGAGACGAGGCTCTCGGTATCATGGGATTGCTCGGGGGAGCGCCTTGAGCGCGCCTGTCGGCTGGCTGGCATCCGCGGGCGGCGCGGCCTTAGCCGCGGGCCTGGAGCTCGACGCGGTCCAAGTCGGGCAGTTCATGGTTTCCCGGCCCATCGTCGTAGGCGCCCTCTTCGGATTGCTTTTCGCGGATGCGCAGCAAGGGCTTATTTTGGGCTGTTGCTGTGAACTCCTGAGCCTCGCCAGTCTGCCCTTGGGCGCCAGCCTGCCCCTTAACTCCACGATTGCCACCGCGGTCGCCGTGCTCATGGCTTGCGGTCCGGCGCGCTTGCCGCCCGCGGCGGCCTTACCCGTGGGATTCGTCGCTGGCTGGGTGCACCAGAAGATTGAAACGGCGCTGCGTCATGGGCGCCGCACTCTCAACGCCGCGGCGGAGAGCAGCGTGCGCGAGAGCGGCGTGGTGCCTTGGCGACGCATGACTTTCCGGAATCTGGCGCAGCAGGTCGCGGTGAATTTTGTCGTCATGCTGGTCTGGGCGTTGGCGGTCGGGCCAGTCCTGAACAGGCTGTGGACGCATCTCCCTGTCGGATTCGTGCAAGCCTTGAATTTCTCCTGGGCGCAGGCTCCTTGGCTGGGTTTGGGAGTGGCTCTTTACGCTTTCGGAATGCGGCCATGAGCGACGCCATGACTCTCAGCATGCAGAGAAGACTGTTCGGGCGCAGTCTCCTGCTACAGGCTTTTTGGAGTTTTGAACGCATGCAGAGCCTCGGCTTCGCCTTCTGTCTGGATCCCTGGATCGCGCGGTGTTGGGCCGGCCGCGACGAGGAAATCCGCGAGGCGCGGCTGCGCCACCAGGAATATTTTAACACCCAGCCTTACATGGCTTCCTTAGTCATCGGAATGGTCTGCGCCCTCGAGGAGGAGGCCGCCGGAGCCGCGGTTGCGGACCGGCCGGCTAAAATAGAGCGTCTGAAGGCTTTGAAATCGGCATCGGCCGCGGCTTTGGCTGGTGTGGGCGACGCTATGTTCTGGGGTGCCTTACGGCCTTTTTGCGCCGTACTGTCTTTGGTCTGCGCCTTGGCGTTGCGGCAGCGGCCCGGGCTAGCGGCCGCTTGTGCCGCCGGCGTTTACTTGATCGCCCACAACGCTCCGGCGCTGTGGCTGCGCTGGCATTTCTTGCGCCTTGGGTACGAATGGAAGGAGCAGATCGCGGTGCGCCTCAAGTCCTGGCCTGGGCAAAAGGCCATACGCGTCGTGCGCGCGTCGGGGCTGGCGCTGGCCCTGGTGTCCGGCGTCCTTCTGCTGTGGACCGTGCCCGCGCCGCAGCGGCCCATAGGCCTTCTGGCTTTGGTCGCGGCCCTCCTCCTATCGCTGGCGCGGGTTTCCGCTTACAGGATCTACGCGGCGGCGGCGGGGGCGGGATATCTTGCGTATCTCGCGGGGTGGATGTGATAAAGAAGACTCTGACTATGACTCCGCGGCTGGGATTGCACGCCAAGCCCGCCGGCATGTTCGTGCGTGAAGCCGCTCGGTTCCGCAGCGAGATCATGGTTGTCAAGGACGGGGTCGAGGTCAACGGCAAGAGCGTCATGCAGCTCATGCTCCTGGCGGCGGAATTCGGTTCTCATGTCACTTTGCGCATCACGGGTCCGGATGAGGCTGAGGCAACGACCGCCCTGGAAAGGCTGTTCGCGAGGAAATTCGATGAGGACTGAGACGAGATGATCATCATCAAGGGCATCGGAGCCAGTCCAGGCATCGCCATCGGTCAGGCTTACATCTTCGAGGACGAGGAAATCGTGGTGACCCGCACGGAGATCCCGCGGGATCAGCTGCGCGGAGAGGTGGCGCGCTTCAAGGCGGCGCAGAAGGCCACGCACCGCGACCTGGACGCCGCTGAGGCCAAGGTCCTCAAGCTGCTGGGCAAGAATCACGCCAAGCTGATAGACGCCCACCGCCTCATCTTGCGCGATACCTTGATCACCCATGAGGTGCCGCAACGGATCATGAGTGAGGGTGTCAACGCGGAATTCGCCTTCTCCGAGACCCTGGAAGCCGTCAATATGCAGTTCGAGAAGCTCGAAGACGAGTTCTTCCGGGAGCGGCGCCATGACCTTTTCGACGTGGGGAAAAGGCTCCTGGGTCATCTTCTCAAGCGCAACCGCCGCGACTTGGCCAGCATCGACAAGCCCTGCGTCCTGATCTCGCGTAACCTCCTGCCTTCGGACACGATCAACCTTCAGGAAAGCCGCATCCGGGGATTCGCTACGGATTTGGGCGGCAAGACCAGCCACACCGCCATCCTCGCGCAGAGCCTGGAGATACCGGCCGTGGTGGGTCTTTCCGATGTGAGCCGCCGGGTCAAGAGCGGCGACATGATCATCCTGGACGGGGAACAAGGCTTGGTCATCATCAATCCCACGGCCGAGGCCGTGGCCAAATACGAGAAAGTCCAGGCGGAGCAGCTCGAGGCGGAGCGGGCCCTGGAGCAACTGCGGGGACTCCCTGCGATCACTTTGGACGAAAAGAGGTTCGAACTCGAGGTCAATCTCGAC
The DNA here is from genome assembly GCA_903881545.1 of uncultured Elusimicrobia bacterium. GTDB lineage: Bacteria > Elusimicrobiota > Elusimicrobia > UBA1565 > UBA9628 > UBA9628. The sequence goes on along the minus strand of CAIRTQ010000142.1, from coordinate 22,283 downwards.
TCTTCGGAGGAGATGAAGATCGTCCTGGCGCTGCAAAGCGACGGTGTGGGATTGTTCCGTACCGAGTATCTCTACCTCAACCGTCCCACCGCGCCCACCGAGATGGAGCAGGCCAAGGCCTATACCGCGGTGGCCAAGGCGATGTTCCCCCGCCCGGTGATCATCCGCACCGCGGACATCGGGGGGGACCGGCTGACCCAGATGGGGATCGAGGGGCTCAAGAATGAGACCAATCCCTTCATGGGCATGCGCGGGGTGCGACTTTTCCTGCGCCATCTTGATCTGTTCAAGACGCAGATGCGGGCCATCTTGCGCAGCACCCTTAAGGGCAACGTCAAGATTATGATCCCCATGGTCTCCGCCGTGAGTGAGGTCCACGCGGTGCGGCGCCTTCTGGCTCAAGCGACGGCCGAGCTTAAGGCCGAAGGGGTGGCGGTGCCCGAGAAAGTGGAGTTGGGAATCATGGTTGAGATACCCGCCGCCGCGGTGATACTCGACGCATTCATTCCCCATATTGATTTCGTTTCGGTCGGCACCAACGACCTGATTCAATACACCCTGGCCGTGGACCGGGTCAACGAGAACGTGACGCACCTCTACGACCCTTTCCATCCCGCGGTGCTGCGCCTGCTGCAGCATGTCGTGAGTACCGCGCACAATGCCGGCAAGTGGGCCGGTGTCTGCGGGGAGATGACCTCCGATCCTAACGCGGTGCCGCTTTTGGTGGGCATGGGCTTCGACGGCCTCTCGGTTTCGCCGCGCATGTTCCTGCGTATTAAGCAGACCGTATGCCGCCTACGCCACGGGGCTATGGCCAAGCTTGCGGCCAAGGTCGTGACCTGCTCCGATTCCGACGAAGTCCGCCTCCTCATGCGCGAGCAGGGCCTATGACCGCGTCCCCCACCCGGGACGCGGCGCTATGACCGCCCCTGCCCGCATCCGTAACTTCTCCATCATCGCCCATATCGACCACGGCAAGTCGACCTTGGCCGACCGGCTCTTGGAAGCCACCGGCACCATCGAGGCGCGCCAGATGCAGGCCCAGGTCATGGACTCCATGGAGTTGGAACGCGAGCGGGGCATCACCATCAAGGCCAAGGCCGTGCGCATGCGCTACCGCGCCGCCGACGGTTGCGACTATGTCCTGAACCTTATCGACACTCCGGGTCATGTGGACTTCTCCTATGAGGTCTCCCGAGCCTTGGCCGCCTGCGAGGGAGCGCTCCTGGTGGTGGACGCCACCCAAGGCGTGGAGGCCCAAACATTGGCCAACGCCAATCTCGCCCAGGCCTTGAATCTCGAGATTCTGCCCATCATCAACAAGGTGGACCTGCCTGCCGCTGACGTCGAGGGGGTCTGTTCCCAGATCGAGGACGTCCTCCAGATAGCCATGGAGCCCATCTCCATCTCCGCCAAGCAGGGGCTAGGCACCGCGGAGGTGCTCGAGGCCATCGTGAGGGATGTGCCGCCTCCGACGGGCGACCCGCAGGGGCCGCTGGCCGCGCTCATCTTCGATTCGTCTTTCAGCGTCTACCGCGGCGTCATCCTGCTGGTGCGCGTGGTGCATGGCGTCCTGGCGCCGGGCCTTAAGGTGAGTTTCTTCTCCTCGCTCCATGAGGTGACCGTGGAGGAAGTGGGATATCTTACGCCCAAGATGTCCTCCGCCGATACGCTGTCGGCGGGAGAGGTGGGCTATGTTATCTGCGGCATCAAGGACATCCACCAGGTGCGGGTCGGGGATACTCTCATGGAGGCGCGCCGGCCTTTGTCCGCGGCCCTGCCGGGATATAAGGAAGCCAAGCCGGTGGTCTTCGCAGGGATGTTCCCGGTCAATCCCGCGGATTATCCAGAGCTCGCCGCGGCCCTGGAGAAGCTCAACCTGGAGGACAGTTCCTTCAACTATTCTCCAGAGAGCTCCCAGGCCCTGGGTTTCGGTTTCCGGCTGGGATTCTTGGGCCTACTGCACATGGACATCGTCAAGGAGCGCTTGGAGCGCGAGTTCGACCTAAGCCTCATCGCGACCAGTCCAAACGTGATCTATCGGATACTCACGGCCGAGGGGACCTGGCAGACCATTGACAACCCGGCTAAGTTTCCGGCCTACGGAGAAGCGCGCGTCATCGAGGAGCCCTATGTCCTGGTGACGATCATCCTGCCCGTGGCGCACCAAGAGGGGGTCTTGAACCTTCTCAAGGACAGGCGAGGGGAATACGCGAGCATCGAGTACATCGCTGCGTCTCGGATGCTCATTCGCTATCACCTGCCGCTTTGCGAGATGGTGGTCAATTTCTATGACCGGTTGAAATCGGTCTCCAAGGGCTACGCCTCGCTGGACTATGCCGAGGAAGGCTATCGGGCCTCGGATATGGCGCGCCTGGAGATCCTCATCCATGGCGACCCCGTGGACGCCCTCAGCTCGATCGTGCATCGGGATAAAGCCTTTAGCATCGGGCGGCAGATGTGCGCCAAGCTCAAGGAACTTATCCACCGGCAGAATTTTGAAGTGGCCATCCAGGCCCGCGTAGAAAACCGCATCATCGCCCGGGAGACGCTTTCGGCCAAGCGCAAGGATGTCTTGGCCAAGTGCTACGGCGGCGACATCACCCGAAAACGCAAGCTCCTGTCCAAGCAGAAAGAGGGCAAGAAGCGGTCCAAGCAGTTTGGAGCGGTGGAACTTCCCCAGGAGGCTTTTCTGGCGGTCCTGCGGCTCGACGAAGACAAAACCAGCGGATGATTTGACGCCAACATGGAAACGAGACTTTTCATCATAGGCTTGGCCATGGGCGCCTTCGCGTGGCTGAGCCGGCAATGGAGCCGTTCCGGGGCCGTGGATACGCCCTTGAAGGCGGGCCTTTGGCATGGTTTTTTCTGCGCCCTCTCGGCGTTTTCGACGGTCTGGATCGTGATGATGTCCTGGGACAGCCGGAGCCGGTTCATTGCGGTGGCGGCCCAGGCGGTCTCGACCACCGAGCTTTACCCCAGCCTCGCGGCCGGGGCCATCTTCGGGGTCATCGGCTTTTGGAAGGGCTACGGCCGCGGTAGAGAGCTCTCCGGCCGCCGCTATTTCCTCAACGAGGATTTGGAATGGGCCGACACGGTCTTCTCCGCCGTGCTTTTGGCTGCGGTGCTCATGTATTTCGTGGTGCAGGCCTTCAAGATCCCTTCCGGGTCGATGCGGGATACCTTGCGGGAAGGGGATCACCTCTTCGTCAACAAATTCATTTACGGACTGCGCGTGCCCTTGGCGGGGCGGCGGGTGTTGTCCCTGCGGCCGGTCCGTCGCAAAGACATCGTCGTCTTTCGGTTCCCGGTGGATGACCTGCACGCCCTGCATTGCGGCTCTATCCAGTACGGCAAGGACTTCATCAAGAGAGTCATCGGCCTGCCGGGCGACACAATCCAGGTCAGCAACGGCCGCCTGTTCGTCAATGGCCAGGAGCAAATAGACGAGCCCTATGCCCTGTACGCCGACGGGCGGGCCCGCGAGGCCGAGGCCGTCAACGCCAAGCTGATGACGCCGCAGCAGTACCAGCAGCGCTGGCAGGAACACTCCCTGGACACGGCCCTGGAGATTTCGCCACCCTATTCCGGGCCGCGGGATTACTTCGGACCGGTGACCGTGCCGTCCCATTCCTATTTCGTGATGGGAGACAACCGCGACCGCTCCTGTGATTCGCGTTACTGGGGCCCCGTGGAGGAACGGTTCCTCAAGGGTCGGGCCTGGTTCCTGTACTGGCCGCCCTCACGCATGAAGGCCGTCGAGTAGGAGACCACCATGTTGAGATCGGCGCTTCTGGCAGTTCTGGCGGGCTTGGCTTTCGCCGCGCCCCAGGCCTCGGACCGGCCGGCGGAGCCTCGGGTGCTGGTGGCGTCTTATGCTGGGACCATCAACCCGGCCTCGGCTGAATATATACAATCGGCCGTGACCGCGGCCGAGCGGCAAAACTGCGCGGCCTTGGTCATACAGCTCGACACGCCCGGAGGACTGGACCTTTCCATGCGCGACATCGTCAAGGCCATCCTTTCCGCCACGGTACCGGTCATCGTCTATGTGGCGCCGGCGGGGGCGCGCGCCGCTTCGGCTGGGGTCTTTATCACTATGGCCGCGCATGTGGCGGCCATGGCGCCGGGCACCAACATCGGTGCGGCTCACCCGGTGCAGCTGGGCGGAATGCCAGGCGGCAAGGAAGGTGGGAAAGAGGACAAGGTGATGGAAGGCAAGGTCACCAACGACGCGGTGGCATACCTGCAGGCCATCGCCTCCCGGCGGGGACGCAACGAGGCCTGGTCGGCCGAGGTGGTGGCTAGGAGTACATCGGTCGTTTCCGCCCAGGCCGTGCGCCTGCGCGTGGTGGACCTGGAGGCGGCCAGCCTGGAGGCTCTGCTCGCCAAGGTGGACGGCATGCAGATGCCCGACTTCAAGGGGAGGCCCTTGCGCACCCGGGGCGCGCAGGTCGTCGTTTTCGAGATGACCAGCCGCCAAAATCTTTTGGCCGCGGTCGCCGACCCCAACATCGCCATGATCCTCATGACCTTGGGGGTATCGGGGTTGCTGATCGAGCTGTATAGCCCCGGGTTGATCCTGCCCGGCATCGTGGGAGTGGTGTCTTTGGTCTTGGCGTTCTATTCCTTCCAGACGCTCTCCGCCAGCCTGGCCGGGATACTGTTGATCATGTTGGGCTTCCTGCTTTACGTGCTGGAACTTAAGGTGCACAGCTACGGCCTGCTGGCCTTGAGCGCGACGGCCTCTATCCTGTTCGGGGCTATGATGCTCTTTCGCAACAGCGGCGGCGGGATCAGCCTCTCTTGGAGCGTGCTCGCGAGCACGCTAGGTACGCTCGTAGTCCTGGTGGGGATGATGCTCTTCCTCGCGGCGCGAGTCTTCGCGCGGCGGTCGCAAGTCGGAGCGGAGGGCTTGATTGGGCGCATCGGGACGGCAGCGACGGACTTGCTCCCGGACGGCAAGGTGGCCTTGGGTGGCGAGTTGTGGAAGGCGCGCAGCCTGGAGGGGGACATCCCTGCCGGCATCGCGGTGAAAGTGGAAGGCGCCGACGGCCTGACTTTGAAGGTCAGGCGCAGCCCAGCCGCCGTTCTATAGCACCGGCCGCGGCCGGAAGGACGCTCCCAAGGAACCGGCGAGGCGCCGTACCGCGTCCAGGTCCACCCCGGGGAGTTTGACCGCGGTCACCGTGGTCCGCAGGCCCGCGCCGACGCAGCTTCGGATGAAGCCCAGCGCGGACGCGAACCCATCGGCGCGGAAGCGGCGCAACGGCGCGTGTATCTCCAGCCATTGGGCCGGGTCCGCGGTATTGAGGCTGACGGCCACCGCGTCCAAAGCCCCGGCCAGGTCGGCGGCGATGTCCCGCTTCCAGATGAGGTTTCCCAGGCCTACGGTATTGAGCCGCAAAGTCGTTCGCGGCCACCGGCTCCGCAGGGCGCGGCATATCTTCAACATCTCCGGCAGGCGAAAAGTGTTCTCCCCATAGCCGCAGAACACGACCTCTTTGAAGGCCTTGCGTTTCGCCACGACGGAAACCGCAGCCAGTATCTTGGCTACGGACGGCTCGCCGCCGGCCAGCCTGAAGTTCCAGCGCTCGAAGCGCCAGTTCAGGATGCGTTTGATGCAGAACCGGCAGGCCGTGGGGCAGCGGTTGGTGATGTTGAGATAGATACCCCGTTTGAAAGGGTAGGCGATGGTAGGGTTCACGGAATCTTCTCGAAGCGGACGGGCAGGCTAGTTCGCGCGATGGAGCGCAGGGCGAAGGGTGCGGTGGAGCCCTCGGGAGGAGTGCGGCCGGGGACTGGCTCGGTGACGCGGTAGCGCACCACTAGGGAGGTCGGCGATGGTGTTGGCTCGGGCGCTATCTCGACGCGGAAGCCTCCGGTGGGGCGGGGGCCGAGAAACACGCCCACCACTTCTTGGCGGGAGAAATCAACGGCCGGGACCGGCTGCCGGGATAAACCGCTCCAAAGTTGGGTCCAGGCCTGGGGGTCGGAGATGGTAAAGGTTCCCATCGCGTTTCCGCCGTAGAGTCCGGACCAGGAGCCGGCGAAAAATTCCGTGGCGGGCGCTTCGTGCCGCTTCGGGGCGGCCGCCTGGGGCGCGAACTCCAAGGCCCCGCTCTTTTCCGGTGCGGATAAGAGCGGTACGACGCTCCCCGCAATCGGCACCTCGGGTTTCTTGCCGGCCTCAACTCCTTGGCGTAGATGGGCGATGTGGCGCATGGCGGTTTCGGCCAGCGCGCGGCTGTCGGGCCGCCCTAATCGGCTGCCCAGGAAGCCTTCGGGTGCTTCCTCACTGTCGATCTCGCCGCGCGGCACGATGCCCTTGATTCCGAGGCTGGAGGTTTCCTCCTGGAGCATACCGTGCAGTTTCTCATTAGTGTAGAGGGCGACCGGCGGGGCCTCGGCTGACGGCGCGAAAGGGCGGGGCGGGGAGAGAACTGGTGTTGCGACCTTGCCCCAGCGGATGGCGATGCCGCTGCGGGCCGCGCGATGGAACACATAGAGGGTCGATGCCGCCAGGGCCAGGGCCAGGGTTGCGAGAATGACGAGGGCCGGCCGTCTCATCCCTTCTTCTTGCGCCCGAATTTGCGAGTCAGCATGCGCGCGACCGAAGGAGTGACGAAGGAGTCCATGGGGGCTCCACGCCGGCAGATGTCCTTGACGATGGAAGAGGAGAGGTAGGTGTGCCGTTCATCCGGCATGAGGAATACGGTTTCCATGTCGTTGCAGAGACGGCGGTTGATCGCGGCCATCTGGAACTCATAGTCCATGTCCGAGACCGCGCGCAGGCCGCGGATGAGGATGCGCGATTGTTTTGACTTGAGGAAGTCCACCAAGAGCCCGGAGAATGTGTCAACCTCCGCGTTGGGCAGGTGGGTGATGGATGCTTTGATCATCCTGATGCGCTCAGCCACGCTGAAGGTGGGAGCTTTGGCGGAGTTGTTGGCGACGACTACGATGACCCGGCCGAAGGTGCGGCAGGCGCGCTGGATGATGTCGAGGTGGCCCCGGGTGAGGGGATCGAAGGTGCCGGGATAGACCGCTGTCTGGAGCATGAGGTCAATTTACCAAATTGCTACACTGGGAACCAACATGGAGCCCATCATAAAAGCGCGGGGCCTCGTGAAGCGCTATGGGGACTTGACTGCGGTGGCGGGCATAGATTTCGAGGTCGCCCGGGGCGAGTGCTTCGGCCTGCTGGGCCCCAACGGCGCGGGCAAGACCACCACGGTCCACATGCTCTGCTGCGTCCTGCCCATAACGGCGGGGGACATCGAGGTCTGCGGCTTGAGCGCGCGCGAATCCCCGCGCCTCATCAAGGCCATGCTGGGGGTCTGCCCCCAGGAGTCGAACCTGGACACGGATTTCTCCGTTGTCCACAACCTGGTTTCCCATGCACGCTGTTTCGATCTGCCCAAGGCCGAGGCGCGTCGCCGCGCCGAGGCTTTGGTGGACCGCTTCCGCTTGCGCGACAAGGCTGGGGTCTGTGTGGACGACCTTTCCGGGGGCTTGAGAAAGAGGCTGTTGGTCGCGCGCACCTTGGTCAACGACCCCGCCATCGTCCTGTTGGACGAGCCGACCACGGGCCTGGACCCGCAGTCCCGGCACCAGATCTGGGACGAGGTCAGGGCCATGAAGGCGGCCGGCGTGACCGTGATCCTGACCACACATTATATGGAAGAGGCGCAACTGCTCTGCGACCGGCTCGTCATCGTGGACCAGGGCCGCATCATCGAAAGCGGCGCGCCGCAAGCGCTCATCGCTAAGCACTTGGGCGGGCAGGGGACGCTGGAGGACATGTTCTTGAAGCTGACGGGGAGGCAACTGCGCGAATGAGCCTTCTGCGGAACATCAGCTATCGGGTGCGCTACGTCTGGCGGCGCAACCTGGACGTGAGTCTCTTCGGGTGGAAGTCCACGGTCTTGCCGCCGCTGCTGGAGCCCCTGCTTTACTTGTTCGCCTTCGGCCTGGGTCTGGGCGCGTATGTGGAGAAGGTAAGATTCCACGGCCGGCTGACTGATTACCTGACCTTCATGGCGCCGGGAATGATCGCGGTGGGGGTGTTGTTCCACTCGATTATGGAGTGCATGTACGGCTCGTTCGTGCGCATGCGCTACCAGAGGACGTTCGACGCCATGCTGACCACCCCGCTTTTGATGGAGGATATCCTGGCCGGCGAGATCCTGTGGGGGGCGACTAAGGGGCTTTTCGCGGGATTGGCGGTCTTGCTGGTGATCGGAGTTTGGGGCCTGGCGGCTTTCCCGGCCAGCCTGCTGGTCCTGCCGGTCGCGGCGCTCTCGGGCTTGCTCTTCGCGGGCTTCGGACTGCTGTTCGCCTCGGTTTCGCCCTACATAGACAATCTGAACCTGCCGATGTTCTTCTTCATCAATCCGATGTTCTTGTTCAGCGGGACCTTTTTCCCTTTGGACAACCTGCCGAAGTGGTTAAGGGCTGCGGCATGGTGCCTGCCGCTGACGCATACGGTGGAGATCATGCGGGCCGCCACTTTCGGGTCCCTGACCGCTCGGCTGTGGTGGAGCGCGGCCTATCTGGCGGTGTTAACGCCGGTGGTCTGTTATGCGGCTATCCTGCTGATGAAGAGACGGCTAATAAAGTGAATATGGCCGGGATGAGGGGCCTCTAGGACCTAGGTCCAAAGGCCCTGGAGTGACTCCGGTTAATGTATAATCATCAAGGATATTATGAATAGAATCCCTATTCTTATCTGCGCGCTATTATTGGCGCCGTTCGCGTGGGTTGGCGCGGAGATTTCTTCTCAAGAGGCCCTTCCCAGCGGGCGCCCGGTCGCAGACGGCATTTCCCGATCTGGACAGCCGAGTTCTTCCGAGCTCAAGCAGATGGCTGCAAAGGGCATCAAGACCGTTCTGAGCCTACGCTCCGATGGCCCCACTGGCGAGTCAGTTGAGGCCGGAAGCCTGGGCATGAAGCTGACCCGTGTCGGCATGCGCGACGACCGGCTACCTTCCTACCAAGAGGTGGACGAGGCCCTGAACATCATGCAGGATGCCGCCCGCCGCCCGATTTTGGTCCATTGCCGCGATGGCAAGGACCTGACCAGCGTCGTGATCGCCGCCTATCGCGTCTCCGTGGAGAAGATGGACGTGCCGGCCGCGGTGGCCGAGGCGAAGCGCGACTGTGTCTCGTCCGCCTGTCACGATCTCGCCTCCTGGCTCGAACATTATCGCAGCAACCGCAAGGAGCGCGGCGCCGGTCGTCGCACCACGGCGGCCCCCGCGGTCGCGGTGCCGGCGCAGAGCATGATCACGGGGCGGCTCGCTCTGACGGACGCGAGCCAGGCTTTCGATGGCGCCGGCCGTCGCGGGCTCTTTGACGCCGATCCGGTGGCGTTTCCCGGAGCGAAGAAAGGCGCTCTGGCCGCGACGCGACCCTCTTTGACCGGCAATCAGCGGCCCGTCCTAGTCCCGAGCCCCTTGACCCCCACCCAGCGCGCCGACTTGGTCCGCCGCGCCCAGGAAGTCCTGGACCGGAACTACGAGACCTTCCCCGTTAAGGGCGGGGGTGTGGCGCATTTCACCGCCCCCTCCAAGAGCCAATATCCTTTCCAGTGGTTGTGGGATTCCTGCTTCGAGGCCATCGGCTTGCGCCACAAAGACCCCAACCGCGCCGCCGAGGAACTGCGCTCCCTGCTCAAGGGCCAATGGCCCAACGGCATGATTCCGGACATGGTCAATGCCCGCGTCGATGTCCTCGCTTCGCGGGCCTGGCGCCAAGCCGGAGACGACATTAGGCATTTCCGGATCGGCGCCGCCCTCAAGGACGCCTATCAGGCCGCGAACTACAAGGTCCAGGAGGCGGCCTTCGCCTTCATGCACAGCCACAAGACATGGTCGAGCGGCTTCACCCAGCCGCCCATCGTGGCCGACGCGGTGATGAAGGTGGCCGACAGCGTGGAGCCACGGTCCCGCTCCGCCTTCCTGGCCGAGATGTATCCTCAGCTCAAGCGCTACTACGACTGGATCGCGCGGGAGCGCGTGCAGGGCGGCCTCATGGTCATCTACCATTCCTGGGAGAGCGGCGTGGATAACTCTCCGCGCTTCGACCAGATCTACGGCGTCAAGCCCGGACACTTCAATGCCATGTTCTTCAACCTGTTCAAGAAGATGCCCGCCGTCCGCGCCCTCAAGCGCAACGGCTGGCAGTCCTCGGACTATTTCCAGGCCAAATGCACGGACATGAACTCGTACTACTACAAGAACCTCCTGGACCTCGCGGAGATGGCGCGCGAGAGCGGGCATCCCCAGGACGCGGCGGGCTACGAAGCCCAGGCGCAATCGGTCCGCACAGCCATGCTCAACCAGCTCTGGGACCCCAAGACTGGGTCGTTCCAGGACCAGGGTATGGTCAAGGGACATTGGCAGGTGCTCCACGCCGAGACGCCGATGGAACTCATGCCCCTCTACGCGGGCCTGCTTGACAAGAACGACCCGCGCGTGGCCGAGATCGTCGCGACGATCACCGACCCCAAGAAATTCGGGACTCCTTACCCCCTGCCCAGCGTGGCTGTGGGTGACCCGCGCTTCGATCCCAAGGGCTATTGGCGCGGCACGAGTTGGGTTAATGTCGACTATATGGTCGCCAAGGGCCTGTTGGCCTATGGCTATACCGACCAGGCGCGCGAACTCTTGCAGCGCACCTTGGACATGGTGGCCCGCGGCGGCATGCGGGAGTACTTCAACCCAGAGACCGGCGAGGGTCTAGGCGCGCAGGATTTCAGCTGGACGGCGGCTTTGGTCATCGAAATCAACGACATGCTCGATAAGATGGGGCCGGCCCCGGCCGCAGGCAAGTCCGCCGTAACGCCCGCCTGATAGCCCGGCCCGGCGGACGCTAAGGCGTTGATGAAGATTCGCGCCGCCGTCCCTGGCGATGCCGCGACCATGGTCCGGCTGATCCGCGAATTGGCTCGGTACGAGAAGGCTCCCCTTCAGGCCAAGGCCACCGTCGTGCAGGTTTCGCGGGCGTTCTTTTCCAAGGATGCGAAGGTATTCTGCGACATCATCGAGGCTGAAGATGGCGCCGTCGCGGGTTTTGCCGTCTGGTTTTTGAACTTCTCCACCTGGCAGGGTGTTCATGGCATGTATCTGGAGGACCTCTTTGTGAAGCCGGCGTACCGCGGCCGCGGGTACGGCAAGGCGCTGCTCAATCATCTGGCGCGGAAGTGCGTCGTCAACGGATACGGCAGGCTCCAGTGGTGGGTGTTGGACTGGAACAGGCCTGCCATCGAGTTCTACCAGGCTATGGGCGCGGTCGCGATGGATAAATGGACGGTCTATCGCCTCAGTGGGGTAGCTCTGAAGCGCCTCGGAGGCGCGCGCTTTCGTGGTCAAAGCTAAAGACTGACCCGGCCAGCGCGGGATCGCGCATGGCCGGGTCGACGGAGGGCGCTAGGCCCTACGGTGCTATCGAAGTCTTATCTGCTTTTCGCGGAAGGCGCGGGCATGGCGGGGGCGCCCATAGGAGGAGGCATGTGCATCCCGCAACCCATCCGCTGGCGGCAGCCTTGCCCCTTGAGATAGCCGAGGATTCCGCCGACAAGGAATACGAGGATGATCATCACGACCTTTCCAAAACAGCAGCCGCACTTCTTGCCGTCGTCTTTGCATTCCACTTTTTCGTCAGCCATTTATAGTCTCCTTTGAATTCTAATCCATTTTACCTTATTGCTATCGGGGACGCCCTTTTTCTTCCATCCGCCCGCGCCTCCTGCGCGCCATCGCGAGTATAATAGCAGGGAGGAACCAATGGACACGTTCAAAAAGCTGTTCGGGATTGAGAAGTCCCTCATCAAGCCAGACTGTATCCTCTCTCCTCTCAACGAAGTCGATCTCTTCGCCGGGTCGAGGCCGGGGGAACGCGCGCGCGGCGATTATTTCCGGGTCGCGGATTCCCGGTACGCCACCATCATCGGCACGCGCTACAACCTGCTGGCAGGCGACTGCGTTCTCGGCCTCGCCGATTCCCCCTGTAGGAATATCTATCTTTTCAACTGCTGCGGCGGGGTCGGCGTCGAAATCGGCGTGACATATTCGGTGAGGAAGGCCTTCGACTTCGAGAGCTTCAGCGGTATGCTCGCGGGAAAGGAGCCGGCCGCCTGCTACCTCCCGGACGCGGAACTGGCGGGAGAGTTCTCCTCTTACTCCGGTCTGCCCGAGGGAACATGCGCCACCGTGGGTTCGTTGGCGCTGGAAGAAACGCATCTGCCCCGCTTCCGCGCGCTGGGCGTAGATTGCCTGGACATGGAATGCTCCGCAGTGTTCTCCGCGTCGAAGAATACCGGCAAGAGAGCGCTCGCACTACTGTATGTCTCGAACAGTGTCCCCGATAAGCCTTGGCATGAACACCTAAACCGACGCGACATCCAGAGGCTCGGCAAATCGCGCAAAGACCTCGCCGCGTTGCTGATGGGATTCATCGCGCGGGGCACTGCCTAAGAGGGCATCACTTCGGTGGGACCCGTGGCCCCTTGGCCGCATTCGGGCTATTGGGCGGCCCCCTACGGAAAGAAAAGTGTTGTAAAATCCTACCATGCGCCCGTAGCTCAGTTGGTCAGAGCACCCCGCTCATAACGGGAGGGTCGTAGGTTCAAGTCCTACCGGGCGCAGATTTTATTCGCGTTGCGTGCTCTGGCCCAACAAAACCCTGAGGATTTTCACCATCCCCAAGGTATCCTGTCCGCAATACACGCGCAAGGCCGCCATGGTCTTGAGGGCCTCGTCCCCGGTCACTTGGCCATCCATCAGCGCCTCATAAGCCAGGAAGGCCATCTCGCCGTTGGCGATGTCGAGGTTCTCGTAGGTCATGCCCGGCACCAGCGCGGGCAAGACCGCCTTCATTGACGCGCTGCCCCGCATGGCCGGGTGTACAAAATAATTACTGCGGAACGGGATGATAAGGTCCCATAGCCGGCCCTTGATCGCGTGTAGAGCCTTGGCCTGCACCGGGAAAGCCTCGGCCAGCTCGCACAAACGTCCGCCCTCGAAGCTTGCGTTATAGACCACCACCGAGCCCTGGGGCCCGATGTTCCGCGTCAGGAACTCGGCCATGCCCAGCCTCGGGTCGGACTTGGGGTCGCCCAAGTACTCAAGGTGGCGCACCTCCCCGCTGGGCCGCTCCTGGACATGCAAGGACGCCTGGAACGGCAGGGCCTGAAAAGGACGCATCCCGTCATAAGGCGGCACCGCCAGGTTCACGGTCTCGAAGTCTAGGAAATACAGAGGATAGACGAGCTTGTCCAGGCACTTCTTGATTCCGGCGACGTCTATGTGGACCTTCCCGGTCTTGGCCGCTTGGACTTGTAGTTCCTGGGTCGCGGTCAATTTGAAATCCGGCGGAATGTCTTCCAGGAGCATCACGCCCATAGCGCGCAGAGCGTTGATGACCGAGAAATCCGCGCGCTTCAGATCATAGACCGAGTAGGCCGGCACATGCTTCCAACAAAAACACATGAAGTCGCAGTCGTATGGGCGCGTGCATTGCGCGCCGATCTCGACAGTCGGCATGTCCGGGCCTGCCAGGACCTTCCGCATGGCCGCAAGTTCGGCGTGCGCTTGCCGGAGATAGGGCATCGTCTCTTCGGTGAGGTCCGAAAGCGTAAAGAACTTCGTAGGGTCGATCTTACCCTTCCGTATATATTGGTTGTTGACGTGCAGGAGGCTGGCCCGGCGCACAGGCAAGCCCGCGCCCTCCAGCACGAGGCGCTGGATGGCGATGTCCGGAAGGTAGACCTCTTTGACCTCGGTGGAGCTCTTGACCTCTATGAGGTCCCAACGCGGCCCTTCCTTGACCAATACGTCAGGCCGCACCAGCACGCCATCATGCATGAAGGCCGCTTCGAAGAGGATCTCCGCCCCGTGCTCAAGCGCCTCTGCGGTCTGCCGCAGAGCATCGGGGATATGATTATGGTCGGCTTCGATGAGGACCCCGCCCGGGAAGCGCTGGTGCGCGAGCAGACCGACTTTATGGCCCTGGTCGAAGACATGCTGGACGCCGGGCGAGGCCGGGGCGCGCAGGTCGGGCCGGAAGTTGTGCAGCCAGAGGGACTTAGGGCACTGCAGGCCGCGCAGGTACTGGGACTTGGAGAGCCGGTGGGGGGAAGGCCCGGTCATTGCGCCGGCGGGATAGCCGGTGGAAGGACAGCCGCCTGGGGCGCGGCCAAGGACACGCCCCGTTTCAGGTTGGCCTCGAAATCAAGCAGGCCCTGGCGCGCCTCGTCGAGGTTGGCCTTGGCGTTGCCGAGCTGCTTGGAGGCCTTGTCCACGCAATCACGCACTTCCTGAAAGCGCGTCAATAGCCCCTGGAGGTTTAGGTGCAGCTCCTGGGCCTTTTCCTGGAGCTGCTTGCCGGCCATGGCCACCATGACCAGGCGCAGGTAGGGATAGAGGGTCTGGGGCGAGACCAGGATGACCTTCTTGGCGCGCGCGTAGCTGAACAGGTCAGGGCCCGCGTCCTCGCCGCTCTTGAACTCGGTGATCTCCAGCCACAGGCTTTCGGCCGGGACAAAGAGGAATGCGAAATCGTGCGTGCCAAGGTCGGGCCGGATGTACTTGGTGGAGATGTCCTCGACCGAGGCTTTGATGGCGTTGAGGAATGCCGTCTTCTCCTTGCGGCCGCCCGTCTTTTTGAGCTCCAGGAACTTGTCGATGTGCGCCTTGGAGTCTATGGGCAGCCAGCGGTCGGCGATCTTGACCGCGGCCTCCACATGCTCGCTGGCGCCCGGGTCCGGGTGATAGCCGAACTTCAATACCTCGCTGGGGAATATGTTCTGCAGGAGCGACTGGAGATGGACTTCGGACTGCGGGCCACGGCGCTGGGGCACGAGGAAGACGTCGCGCAGTTCCGAGACGGACTGCAGTCCCGCGATGAGCTGGCCGGTGGAGCCTTGCAGGCTGTCCAAGGTGGCGCCCGCGGCCTTGAGGCGCTCGTCCATCTGCCCGGTCACGGCCTTGAGGCCCTGCATGAATTGGGAAGTGCTCGACTGCAAGGAGGACACGGCCGAGTCGGTCTTGTTCTGGAAGTCGGACTTGGTGGCCTGGAGTTCGGCGCGCAGTTGGCGCAGGGTCTCGTCCTTGGTCTGTTCCAGGTACTTGGGCAGGTCCGCCACCTGGCGGCCGGCCGCGCGGGAGCGTTCGTCGAGGCGGATCAAGGTTAAGATCAGCCAGAGGACGAGGGCCACGACTACGGCATTGCAGATGATGAGGGCGAGAATCATCGCGTTGCAAGCATGATAGAACCCTTCCGGGGATAAGTCAAGCTTGGCTTGCCCACGGCGCGGCCTCGCGGTCGGCCAGGAAGAGCGCGCCAGTTATGAGCCGGGCCGGCAAGGGAGCGGACGCCTGGGGATCCAACACCGCCTTAAGAATGCCGGCCTTGCCGCTGCCGCAGACCAGGAAGACCTTCTTGCTGGCCTGGTTCAGGGCCGGGATGGTCAAGGTCAAGCGATCGCTGATGCCCTGGGGCGAGCGCGTGGCGAGGACCCAGCGCAGGCTTTCCTGGAGCGTTGGGTCGCTGGGGAAAAGGGAGGCCGTGTGTCCGTCATCGCCGAGGCCCAGGAGCACGAGATCGAAACTTGGCCAGGACTGCCCCAGAAACTTCCTGCGCAGCAAGACCTCATAGTCCTGAGCGTCGCTCTTGGGGTCGCTCGAACCCGTGGGCATGGGATGGATGTTGCTCTTGGGGATCGGGACGTGATCCAGCAAGGCCGCGCGGGCCAAGTGATAGTTGCTCGCTGCGTGGTCTGGCGGCACATGTCGCTCGTCTACCCAAAAGATTTCGGTGGTGGGCCAGGGCAGGTCTTGCAGAGATGCCAGCATGCGGAAGAAGCCCTCGGGCGTCTTGCCTCCGGAGATCGCGACCCGGAATCCGCCCGGCCTGCGGGCCCCGGCGGCCCATATCCTGACAGCCTCGCGGGCCACTGCCGCGGCGTCCTTCAGCGCCAGCAGGCGCCCGGCGGCTATGGCTGCCTCCAAGACCGGCCCTCGGACTCCAGCATCCGATCCGCCTCCTCCGGGCCCCAATCCCCCGGCGAGTATGAGCGCAAAGGCAAGGAGGCGTGGAGCAGAGGCTCGATGAAGCGCCAGGTCTCCTCCAAGGCGTCCTGGCGGGGGAAGAGCGTCTGGTCTCCCAGCATCACGTCCAAGAGCAGGCGCTCATAAGCGTCGGGCGAATGCTCGCCGAAGGCCTCGGCGTAGTCGAAATCCATGGTCAAGGCGCCGATGCAGGTCTTGGGGCCGGGCTTTTTGGCCTCGATGGTCAGCGACACCCCTTCCTCCGGCTGGATGCGGAACACCAGCGTGTTGGGATCCAGGTGCGTCGGCGCAAGCTGGCTGAACAGAGAATGCGGCACATGCTTGAAGATGACGGCAATCTCGGCGTGGCGCTTGCGCAAGGACTTGCCCGAACGCAGGTAGAATGGCACGCCTTCCCAGCGCCAGTTGGATATCTCCACGCGCATGGCCGCGTAGGTCGGGGTCTGCGAGGCGGCGGAGACGCCGGGCTCATCGCGGTAGCCCCGGTACTGGCCCAGTACCACGCGCTCGGCCAGGCCGCGCTCGTCGAAGGGCTTGAGCGCCTTGAACACTTTGATTTTCTCGTCGCGCACGCAATCCGCGGCGAAGCTGGCGGGCGGCTCCTTGGCCACCAAGGCCAGCAGCTGCATGGCGTGGTTCTGGAACATGTCCCTCAACACCCCCGAGCTGTCGTAGTATCCGGCGCGACGGCCGACCCCCTCCGCCTCCAGGACCGAGATCTGCACGTGGTCGATGTAGGTGCGGTTCCAAATCGGCTCGAAAATGGAGTTGGCGAAGCGGAACATGAGGATGTTCTGGACCGTGTCTTTGCCCAGGTAGTGGTCCATGCGGTAGACCTGGGGCTCCTGAAGGTGGTCCCGGATCTCCGCGGCCAAGGACAGCGCGCTGGCCAAGTCCTGGCCGAAAGGCTTCTCGAACACCACCCGCGACCAGCCGCCCCGCGTCTGGTCCAGAAGGCTAACCTTGCCCATCTGGTGCGTCACGTCATGGAACAGGCCCGGCGGCAGGGCCAGGTAGAAAATGACGTTGCCCTTGGTCCCGTGCTTGGCGGCAAGCTCCTTGAGTCGGGAGCCCAAGGCCGCATAGGTCGAATCCGCCGTGTAGTCGCCTTGCAGATAATAAAGGTTGGGCAGGCCGGGCAGGCGGGACTTCAGGCCGGCCAGGTCCATGGGACTGCGGCCCAGGCCTAAGACGAAAAAGTTCTCGGGCAGCAGTCCTTTCTGCCCAAGGCCCTGTAAGGAGGGGAATATCTTGCGGGCCGCGAGGTCGCCGGAGGCGCCAAAGATGACCATGCCGCAGGGTTCGGGCTTCTGCTCCAGGCAGAGGCCCTCGCGGATGCTGTACTTGAGGCCTGGCCCGTGGCGCAGCTCTTCCTGGCTCATGCGGGCCGCACCGCGTGGCCGCCGAACTCCCGGCGCAGGGCCGCGAGCACTTTGTCCGAGAAAGCGTCCTTCATCCGGGAGCGGAAGCGCGCATAAACCGCGGCGGTGATGGCCGGCGTGGGTACCCCGCGTTCGACCGCCTCGTGCACGGTCCAGCGCCCCTCGCCCGAGTCCTCCACCCAGCCGCTCAGGCCCTTGAGTTCAGGATCCTGGCGCAAGGCCGACTCCGCCAGTTCCAGCAGCCAGGAGCGCACCACGCTGCCGCGGTTCCAGAGCTTGCAGATGCCGTGGAGGTCTGCCCGGAAGGGCGCGGCGCGCAAGAGGGCCAGGCCTTCGGCGTAGCCCTGCATGAGGGCGTACTCTATCCCATTATGCACCATCTTGGTGAAATGCCCGGCGCCGCTGGGCCCGGCCAGAAGATAGCCCTCCTTGGGCGCCAAGGTCTTCAAGACCGGCTCGATGCGCCGGAAATCCTTCTTCTCTCCGCCGGCCATGAGGCAGTAACCCTCGCGCAGGCCCCAGATGCCGCCGCTGACCCCGACATCCATGAAGGCGATGCCGCGGCCACCCAAGGTCCGGCTGTGGCGCGTGGCGTCCTGGTAGCGGGAGTTCCCGCCGTCGACCACGATGTCTCCTGGCGCCAGCAGACTGGCGAGGCGGTCCACCGCGTCCCGCACCGGCCGGCCCGCGGGGATCATGAGCCAGACCAAGCGGGGAGCCCGCAGCAGGCTGACCGCCTCTTCCAAAGTCTTTGCCTTGATTATCCCGGCACGCGCCGCCCGGGTGCGGGCCTGCGCCGAAGGGTCGCAGCCGACTACTTTGTGTCCGCCTCGAACGAGGCGGACCGACATGTTGAATCCCATACGGCCTAAACCGATCATTGCCAAACGCATGAGTGCCTCCGTGGGTCCTGCAATTATAGACCTAACGCTTCGCGCAAGCAACCATTGGAATCCGCGCGCCCGCGAGTGGTACAATTATCCGCCCAAGGAGAACCCTATGAATGATACCGCCCTGCTGCACCAGACCGTCAAGAGATACGAGAAGGATATGGTCCGTTTCGCCCGCGACATCATCGCCATCCCCAGCTTCTCCGGTCAGGAAGGCCGCCTAGTCGCCCGCATCAAAAGCGAGATGAAGAAGGTGGGCTTTGATTCCGTGGCGGTCGACCGCATGGGCAACATCATCGGCCGCATCGGCAAGGGCCGCGCCAAGATCATGGTGGACGCCCACATCGACACCGTCGGCATCGGCGACCGGAAGGCCTGGAAGTGGGACCCATTCAAGGGCAAGTATGCGGGCGGCAAGATCTACGGTCGCGGCGCCACGGACCAGAAGCTCTCCATGGTGCCCATGGTCTACGCGGGCAAGATGCTCAAGGAGCTGGGCCTGACCGGCGATTTCACCTACTGGGCCGTGGGCTCCTGCATGGAGGAAGATTGCGACGGATTGCCGTTGCTCCACCTGATCCAGAAGGAAGGCTATAAGCCCGACTATGTGGTCATCACGGAGCCGACCGACCTGGCCGTCTATCGCGGCCATCGCGGCCGCATGGAGATCAAGGTCGTGGCCAAGGGCCGCTCCTGCCACGCCTCGGCCCCGGAGCGCGGCATCAACGCCGTTGTCCACATGGCCGACATCGTGCGGGATGTGACCGCCCTGAATCAACGCCTGAAGAAAGACAAGTTCCTGGGCAAGGGCACGGTGGTCGTGACCAAGATCGAGTGTCAGACCCCGTCTTTGAACGCCGTGCCGGACGAGTGCACCATCTATCTCGACCGCCGACTCACCGCGGGCGAGACCATGAAGCTGGCCGTCTCCCAGATCGCCGGCCTGCCCAGCGTGCGCAGGCACAAGGCCAAGGTGGAGGTCCTGCACTACGACGCCACGACATGGACCGGCCTCAAGGTCGGGCAGGAGAAGTATTTCCCCACCTGGGTGTTGCCGGAGAGCCACAAGCTGATTCGCGCTGCGGTGCAAGCCGGCCGCATTGCCTTGAAGGCCGAACCCAAGGTGGATAAGTGGGTGTTCTCGACCAACGGCGTGGCCTCGGCGGGCCGCCTGGGCATACCCACCGTGGGCTTCGGCCCGGGCAACGAGATCTACGCCCACACGGTCAATGAGGTGATGCCGGTGGACCAGCTCCTCAAGGCCGCGGTGTTCTACGCTTCCATCACGCGCTTCCTGGCGCCCTAAAGGGCTTCAGAGTACGCGCTTGAGCCCTGCGGCGTACAGCTTCTCTATCACTTCGGCGGGGCGCTTCTTCGTGCAGGCGGCGATCATGGCTGCTATGACGAAGGGCTTGTAGCCGGCCTCCTTGTAGGTGCCGATGCGGTATTTCTCGAATACCTCCGCGGAGACCTCGCCGGCCTTGCAGCTGACATCGGTGATGTCGGCGGGCAGGCAGTGCAGGTACACGGCCTCGCCGCCCTTGGTGAGCTTCATCATCTCGGCGTTGCACTCCCAGCCCTTGAACTTGGCGTTTTGGGCCAGGCACTCCTTCTCAAGATCCTTTAAAGCCGCGTGGTCGTTCTTCTCGAGCAGCGCCGTGCGGCGCTCCATCACCTTGAACGGAGCCCAGCTCTTCGGGTAGACGATGTCCGCGTCCCTGAAGGCGCTCTCCATGCTGTTGGAGACCTTGAACGAGCCGCCGGAAGCCTTGGCGTGCTTCTGGGCCACCGCGATGGTGTCGGGCAGCAGGTCGTAGCCTTCCGGGTAGGCCAGTTCGACGTTCATGCCGAAGCGGGTCATCAGGCAGATGACGCCCTGCGGCACCGAAAGAGGCTTGCCGTAACTGGGAGAGTAGGCCCAGGTCATGGCGATCCTCTTGCCCTTGAGCTTGTCGAAGCCGCCGAAATGGTTCTTGATGAAGAGCAGGTCCGACATGCTCTGCGTCGGGTGGTCCAGGTCGCACTGCAGGTTCACCACGGCGGGGCGCTGGTTGAGCACACCCTTCTTGAACCCGTCGTCGAGGGCTTCGGCCACTTCCCGCATGTAGGTATGGCCCTTGCCGATGAACATGTCGTCGCGTATGCCGATGGCCTCGGTCAGGAAGGAGATCATGTTCGCCGTCTCGCGCACGGTCTCGCCGTGGGCGATCTGGCTCTTGCCCTCGTCGAGGTCCTGCACGGCGAGGCCCAGCAGGTTGCAGGCCGAAGCGAAGGAGAACCTGGTCCTGGTGGAATTGTCCCGGAAATTCGAGACGGCGAGGCCGGTCTTGAACATGTCCAGCGGGATGTTCTCGGCGTGGATGGCCTTGAGCAGTTCGGCTATCGCCAGCACGGCCCGGAGCTCCGCGTCGCTCTTCTCCCAGGTCAGCAGGAAGTCCTTCCCGTAGAGATCCGCGTTGAGGGCCTTGAGCTCTGTAAATAGACTTTTTATGTCAGTAGACATTCTATTGCCTCCAGGTGGTCCGTTTCGGTATCATTACATCCTCGCTTTGGACCGAGACATTATACTTCGTTGGGGCCCGATTATATAACCTATCGCTCCAAGTCTTAGGGCTGCCGACAGTACCTGTAGGACCAAGGAGGCGTCATGGCGAAGAAGAACCTCAGGATATTCGCGTTCGGCGGCAACGAAGTCTCTCCGGTGGGATTGAAGGACCCCAAGACCGGCAAGGACCTCATTCCGGACATCGCCCTGCAATGGCAGAGGACCGCCCAGACCTGCAAGCTGGTGGCCGACATCATCGAGAAGCACCCCGACGACCTTTATGTGATGACCCACGGCAACGGGCCGCAGGTGGGCAACATCCTCCTGCGGGCCGAGTACTCCCGGCCCATCCTGCCCAGCCTGCCGCTGGACATCTGCGGCGCGGACAGCCAGGGCGCCATGGGCTACATGATGAGCCTGCTGGCCAGCGAACTGCAGATGCGCGGCATCAAGCGCGTGGTCAGCGCGCTTGTGACCCAGGTGGTCGTGGACAAAAACGACCCGGACTTCCAGAGCCCTTCCAAGTTCGTGGGGCCGACCTATAGTAAGGAAGAGGCCTTGGAGCGCAAGGCCAAAGACGGCTGGGCTGTGAAGTGCTACAAGAAGGACGCCGAGGGCAAGGAGCTCTGGCGGCGTGTGGTTCCCTCCCCGGTCCCCACCGACATCGTTGAGATCGACGCCATTGAGGCGCTCATCGGGGCCGGCATCATCCCCATCACGGTGGGGGGGGGGGCATTCCGGTCTCCATGGTGGAGCCCAAGGCGCAGGACGGCCAAGAGGTCTACTCCTGCAACTACGGCATCGACTTCAAGAAGGCCAAGGGCAAGCCGGCCCAGGTCTATTCCGGCGTCGAGGCGGTCATCGACAAGGACCTGGCCTCGGCCCTGCTGGGCAATATGCTGCTCAAACGGGCCAAGGCCCGCGGCGTGGAGTATCAGGTGACGCTCACCATCTTCACCGGCGAGGACGGGGCCAAGCTGAACTACCAGAAGCCGGACCAGCAGGACCTGCGCAAGCTGACCATCAAGGAAGCCGAGGAGATCTTCAACCGCAAGCCCTGTCCGTTCCCGGCCGGAAGCATGGGCCCTAAGATCAAAGCCGCCATCAAGTTCATCCAGGACGGCGGCCACGCGGCCTACATCAGCAAGACCGAGCTCTTCGACAAGACCTTGGCCGGGACTGCTGGAACGACGATAGTCCCCTAGGTTGCCACGCAAGTCCACCGGGATAGGAGGTCACAAGCGGTGGCCTTCTATCGCCGGGTTGCCCTGTTGCCCCGTGTCAACTCATCTAAAAATGTTACCGAAGCCGTCATAGGCCGGTCCTTTCTCTTTTTGCTTCTTTTTCTCTTTGTGAATTGCTGTGGACAAGTGTGGATAACATGAATATCTTC
>CAIRTQ010000141.1 GCA_903881545.1 uncultured Elusimicrobia bacterium | reverse complement strand
GGCAACAATGAAACGAGCTGGTGCAAGACCGTGTTATAATGTGCCAAGGGGAATCCTCCGTCGTAGAATGTTTCCTGAACAGCTTCATTCTACAATTGGCGAAGGGTTCCCTGTCGTTTTTCCCCGGACAGGAGTGATACTTTATCCGATGAGATCGACTCTTTTGGCGCTGTGCGCGTCCCTTCTGGCCTCCGCGCCCGCGCTGGCGGCACAGGGCCGCACCATCAGCTTCCAGACAGAAGACGGGTGGACCATCAGCGGCCGATATCTGCCGCCCCGGAAGTCCCGGACCGTCGTGATCTTTGCCCACGGCGTCGCCGCGGGAAAGGGCGAATGGGCGACTTTCCAAGACGAGTTGGGACGGCGCGGCATCGGCAGTCTGGCCATAGATTTGCGCGGGCACGGCGATAGCCAGTCCGGGCCCAAGGGCCGTACCGACTTCAGTGGTTTTGACGAGTCTGGGGAATGGTCCCGGGCCGGAAAGGACATCGAGGCCGCGGTCGCCTACCTCAGTAAGCGCGGCATCCCAGCCCGCCGCATCGGATATGTCGGCGCATCCATAGGAGCAAACCTTGTGGCCGCGACTAATCCCGCTCCGCGCTGGCTGGCTTTGCTCTCACCCGGCGTCAACTACCGCGGAGTGCGCCTGCCGCCGCCACCGTCAGGCCTGCCGGTTTTGGTGGCGGCCTCACCGGGGGATGATTACGCATTCCGCACGGCCTCGGAATACGCGTCGGCGCGGTCGGACATCACCTTTCTTCAGGCGAAGCAGGGCCACGGCGCTCAGATGCTGGTCGACCCGGAATTTCTCAAGGGATTCTTAGCTTGGATTGAACGCAGCCACGGCCAATGACGCGCTGAACATCAAGGCTTACGCAACGGATAAAGCCGTGTCATACTCGCCGCACTTGCAATAATCCACGAGGCATGCCTCCGGTTCAGCGCCCAACCGGAATTGCGGATCAAACACGCGTCCAATCACGACCTCGCTCGCCCCACACCGCAATATCTCTCCGCGCGGATTGATCACAGCGCAGGTGCCACCCGCCCAGCATAGCCTGCCCCGGGATGATTCCATTTTGGCGCTGAGGGTCAGGCGCGGCGCGTCATCCGAATAGTCCATCATGAACCGTCTGTCTTCATCCGTATAGGCATCGGGATAAGCGTGGCCTTCGAAATTTCCCCAATAACTGGTTATGGTGAAATCCGTGCAGCCCATCTCCTTGAATTGCTGCCGGTACCGTCTGATCCGGTCGAAGTCCCACTGTTTAGGATGCGGATACCCGATATAAGAGACGCTGATTCGTATCCCCTTGCTGATGCATTCGCGAACTCTTGCCATGACCTTAGCATCATCCACCAAATAGGGATAGAAACTGATCGACAATGATACATTCGTAAGATTGACCCGCGCGATGAAATCGTCCGGGATGCCAGCGCCATTGGTAATGATGTCCACGCGATGCATGGGGGTTATGCCTTCCAGAATACGCACGAACCCTTCCTGCATGAAAGGCTCGCCGCCGCTGACGATAATATTCATTCCGCCATAGCGCCCGTACCAATCGGACCAATGGGCGATCCATTGCTCCGGATCGGCCTCCAACACTTTCCCACGTTCGATTTCCCATGTGCTCGCATACCAGCAATGCGGGCATTGATAATTGCATCGGCGCGTCATGTCCCAGGATACTCTTTTCATTGAATCCGCCGCAGACGTTGAGAGCCACCATCAAGACCATGTCTTTAGCGCCGTTCCGAGCCTTTGAGTCCACCATGATACTATACAGGGAACTGAAATTGTCACCGTAAAATTTGGTATGGTTCTGCCGTGGACGCGACGGCGCTCCGAGACCCGGGTTTCCTGTTCATGCTCGGAATATACGGCAAGCGGCCCAGCCGACAGACCGTGGCTCTGCTGCGCGACACCGGCGCCTGCGGCGTGCTCCTCCTGGCCCGCAACATCGAAAGCCCTGCCCAGCTCCGCAGCCTGACCGAAGGCCTCGTAGACCGCCTGGGCCGCCCCCTGCTTTTCGCCATCGACCACGAAGGCGGCTGGGTCCTGCGCTTCCAGGCCGGCTTGACCGCATTCCCCGGCAACGCGGCTCTAGGCCGCGCGCGCGATCCCAAGCTCGCCTACGCCACGGGCCGGCAGATGGCCCTGGAGTTGGCGCCCTTGGGCATCGGCATGAACCTGGCCCCCGTTCTCGATGTAGGCACCGGCCGCTACAATCCGGGCATAGGCATCCGATCTTTCGGCGACAACCCGGCTCTGGTCGGCCGCCTCGGCAGCGCCTTCCTGCGCGGCCTGCAAGACCACGGCGTCGCCGCTTGCGCCAAGCATTTCCCAGGCAAGGGCGCCGCCACCGTGGACGCCCATGTCAGCCTCCCCACCATCCGCCTGCCCCGGGCCGAATTCATGCGCACTCATCTAGCCCCCTTCTCCGCCGCGGTCCGCTCCGGCGTGGCAGCGATCATGACCTCGCATGTCCGCTGCCCGGCCCTGGACAACAAGCCCGTCACCTTCTCCAGACGCATCATACATGACCTGATCCGCCGCAAGCTGGGATTCCAGGGCGCCATCATCTCGGACGACCTTTGCATGGGCGCCATCACCACCCGCGGCCCGATCCCGCTGGCCGCTTGGAACGCCTTCCAGGCCGGCCACGACATCATCATCATCGCCCACGAACCTAGCGCCCAGCGCGAATCCGTGGAATTGCTCCGGGCCAGGCACGATGGCGGCGCCCTGCCCGCGGCCGGCCGCATCGAGCGCCTCCTGAGTTTCCCACGGTCCCGCCGCTGGGCCGACCCCAAGGCCGGCGTCTGCCTGGCGCGGGAAATCGCGCGGCAGGCCGTGGCCGTGGCGCGCCGCGGCGCGCTGAGTTTGCCCCTGAAGGCCGACGGAGCAGGCACCTTGGTGCTCTTCCCTGATTTTGCGCAGGTGCGCGACCGCTTCACTTTCGAAGGTGGACCACGCGGCCCGGAGGCGCGTCTGCTCCTGGCCCTGCGCAGCTATCCCGGCGCCCATTGGCGGCGCACGCCGATCTTGACCTCGCAAATCCACGGCCTGCGCCCCGCCATCAGCGCGGCGCGGCGCGTGGTGTGCTTCTGCTTCGAGGCCATGCGCTTCCCAGGCCAGAAAGCCGTCCTGGCGCTCATCAACCAAGCGGCCGCGACGCGCAGCGTGGTCTGTCTCATCCGCAGTTCGTTCGACCTCGGCCTCCTGGACCGGCGTGTCACGGTGGTGGACGCCTACGGCTACCGTGACTGCCAGTTGGAGGCCGCTTTACACCTTATCTTCAAAGAGGAATGCCCATGATGACCATCGCCCTAAGCCTGGCCGTAGCCTGCGGTATCGGAAACGCCGCGGTCGACAAGCCCCAATCCGCCGCCGCCAACACCCCGACCGTTCTGGAAGGCGCCGCTCCCGCCGGACTCAACGAACTCCATCAGAGATTCGTAGAAGCGCTCGATGACGACAAGCGCAGGGCCACTCTAGACCATATATCCCGCACCATGCCGCAAAGCATTCCTGACGTGCAATGGCTCTACGACCTGTTCATCCGCTTTCCCCAGGACTCGGTGCGCCAAGCGGTGCTCGCCTCGCTGCGGCGCCTTGACGAGAGCAACGCCAATTTGGAACCGGCCTTCATCCAATACCTCAAGCTCCCGGAAAACGAAGCCAAGGTCTTCGGGATCGCCGGAGCCACGCGCCTGCGCTCGGCCCGGGCCTTGCCGCTGATCACGGAAATAGCGCGGCAGCGCTTCAAGGTCAAGAGTCCGGGAGAGACACCGATCCTGTCGGACCGCAACGCCTGGTGGGCGCAGTATGAGGCGCTCTCCTCCCTAGCCCAGTTACAGGGCGCGGCGACCCTGCCCCTGCTGAAACGCAAATCCGAGGAATCTCCGGCCGTGGCGCGGATCCTGGGGCTCCACCTTTGGAAAGAATCCCTGCCCCAGATCGCCAAATGGGCTGCCGGCAAGAAATTCTCAGAGCAGGCGCACGAGGCCCTTACCAGCGATGTCCCGCTGGCGGACCTGCGCGCCACGCGCCCCGAGATGATGCGCCTGGTGCGCGATCCTAAATCCGACCGTGAATTGCGCCACCTGCTCGCCCTCAAGATTGGATTCTGCTCTACGGCCGAGGAGATAGATGGGCTCCTGGCGGAAGAGGCCGCAACCAAGGATCCCGAGACCAAGCTAATGCTTTCTGCCGCCATCTTTGCCTCGCGCAGCCCGCGCACCATCCCCTGGCTCAAGGCTCTGGCGGCCGGGTCCAACGACCCGCGCAAACGCATGGGCGCCTTGACCCAGCTCGGGCTGCTGCTCCCGCTGGCCGAACAGCGCGAGCTTTGGACCTCCGCCGCGACCCATGAGGCGGACCCTGACAACAGGCAACGGGCCGCGGACATGCTTAGGGCGGCATCCCAGCCTACAGCCCCATAATTACCACCATATTATCAATAGTATCTTTCGACATTAACTTGGTGGCATCTTCATAATTTGCTAATCTAGGCCCATGACCTGGACCCTGTGGGCTGGCCTCTTGCCGCCTATGGCATCCTGATGCTCGCCATCGTGCCCACGCCCTTGGGCAACCTCGAAGACATGACCCCTCGCGCCTTGCGCGCCTTGCGCGAGGCCGCCGCGGTCTATTGCGAGGACACCCGGCGCACCCGGGCGCTCATGTCCCATTTCGGCATCTCCACGCCCCTGTTACGCTACAACGAGCACGACGAGCGGGATAACCGCCGCATACTGGAGCGCCTGGCGGCCGGAGAGAACCTGGCGCTGGTCTCCGACGGCGGCCTGCCCTGCATCTCGGACCCGGGACGGCGCCTGGTAAGCTGGGCCAGCCGCCAGGGCACGCCGGTAACGGTCCTGCCCGGGCCCAGCGCGGCCGCGGCCGCGGTCGCCGGCTCCGGCCTGCCCGGGGACTCCTATGTCTTTTTGGGCTTCCTGCCTCGCGGCCAGGGCAAGCAGAAGAATATCCTCCAGGAGACGGCAGTTTTATGCCGGACCATGGTGATATACGAGTCGCCCTACCGCGTGGTCGAATTGCTCGCGACGGCGGAGGAGGTCCTGGGCCCCAAGACGCAAGCTTGCGTAGCGCGGGAGCTTTCCAAGATCCACGAAGAATGGCTGCGCGGCACCTTGGCCGAGGTCCGAGCCACGCTCGGCCAGCGCGCGCAGATCCTGGGAGAATTCGTTGTGGTCCTGCACCCGGAGGAGGCGCCCGAGCATGCCTGAGGTCATCCGGCTAGGCGCCGGAGAGCTGCCTTCCCCCCAGACCGTGCTCGCGGCCGCAGCCGCCGCCTGCCGCGGGGAGGTCGTGGCTTTCCCCACGGACACGGTCTACGGGCTGGGAACATCCGCCGCCAGCAAGGAAGGCGTGTCCCGCATCTTTCAGCTCAAGGACCGCGACCCGGACAAGCCTTTACAGCTCCTGGCGCCCTCCACCGAACAAGCCCGCCGTTGGGTGCAATGGTCCGCCCCGGCCGAGGCCTTGGCCAGGCGGTTCTGGCCCGGCGGCCTGACCATGGTCCTGCCCGCCAGCCCCGAAGGCCGCGGCCTGGCTTGCTGCCAGGGCCCGAACCTGGCGGTGCGCGTGCCCGGCCATCCCGCGGCCCTGGCCCTGCTGGGAGGCTGCGCGGAGCCTTGGGCCGCCACCAGCGCCAACCGCGCGGGAGAGCCCCCTCTTGCCGACGGGCAGGCCGTGGCGGCCGCCTTCGGAGACCAACTGGCCTGCGTCATAGACGCCGGCCCCGCCGCGGGCCAGGCCTCCTCGGTGGTCGACGCCACCGTCACGCCCGCGCGCTTGCTGCGCGCCGGCGCCATCCCGGCGGCCGACCTGCTGGCCGCGGCGGCTTTTCCCCAGAAGGTTCTCTTCATCTGCACGGGCAACACCTGCCGCAGCGTCATGGCCGAATTCCTCTGCAACAAGCTCGCCCGCGACCGGGGCCTGACCCTGATCGCCCGCTCGGCGGGGCTGGCCGCGGATGCCTCCATACCCATCCCCCCAACCGTACGCCGGACCCTGACCGCGGAGGGCGTCGCCGCGGTAGAGCACGTGCCGCAACGGGTCAGCCGCGAATTGGTGGACTGGGCCGAGCTGATCCTGGTGATGGAACGCAGACAGCGCGACCATCTTTTGAGCCAGTTCCCGGACGCGGCCACCAAGGTCGCGACCCTCGCGGCCGAGGACGTGGCCGACCCGATCGGACAGCCCGACGCGGTCTATGCGGCCTGCTGCCGGAAAATTAAAGGGTTGGTGGAATTGGCCATCAGCCGTTTGGCATCGTCGGTTGGGAAATTTTGAAATGGAAGGGTACATCGGGTTTTTTGACATTCTGGGCTATCGAAGCCTCCAAGCACATAACCGCGACGAACAGAAACAAATAGACGTGCTTAAGGAGATCCATTCTGTAGAGTCCAATATTCCGACGCACCTCCGGGAGGACTTCTCCACTTTTTTTAAGCAGGACGCTACTCAGTCCATCTTGCAAAAGATGGACTGGCTTGTTTTTTCAGACACCATTGTCTTCACCCTAGGACCAATCAAAGCGTCAAGCGATGAGCGGATATTGGATCTCGCCGCATCCCTTATGACAGCCAGAGTGTTGATGTACCAAATGTTTGAATTCGGACTACCCCTGCGTGGAGCGCTGCACTTTGGAGAGTTCATAAGAGTTAAAAGCAGCATGGCAGGTGACGGCTTTATCACTGCTTACGAATGCGCCCAGGCAGTGCAATTCGCGGGATGTCGAATTTCGCAAGCCTTGGAGAGCCAAGGCGAAGGGCTGGCCAAGGAGAATCCAGAATTCTCAACTGCGTGGCATAAATTCATTTGCGCCTACGGGGCTCCGGAAAAAGATGGAACCAGGGGGATCCTTCCATACTTGATGTGGTTTCATCCGTTATACGCAAGTCGGGGCGGCGCGGAGAGGGAAGGCCTACGCAGTTATGTTCATAACAAATTTTGGGAGCACGGAAAACAATTAGGCGACACCAGAGCCATTGAAAAATTGGAAGAGACGGAGCGGTTCTTGCGTTATTGCCTAAAGAAGCAACAGAATCAATAATGACATTCTCTAAGAAAGCTATTATCGCTCTCATCGCGATAAGCTTTACAGGCTGCGTAGCAACAGCGAGGCGGCGAGTGGAGCGTCTAGAGGACCAACCCGGATGGGAACGGGTGAGCGAAAGGGTATGTAACCGCACATATCCATTCCGTTGGACAGCGGTCACACTAGGGTTGGATGACCTTCCGGACATGTCGGACCCGACAGGCACTACTGTTGATTCATCTGTTTCATTTTCATCAGACACCAGAGAGATCGCTGCAAGATCTCTGGTGCTTTTCCCAATAACGCTAGCGATCGACTGCTTGTGCATGTTCGTTGAAATTCCTGTCGCCTTCTTACCAGACCACTTTTTTGATTGTCGCACTACCGCTAACCGCATTCAGGAAATTCCAGGACACCCCTTCATCGATACCCTGAGCCCCTCGGCTCTCCCGCAAAATTCCCTTCTGAACGTGAATGGCAGGAACTTTGATAAGAAGACCGCTGTCTATTTCAATCATGTCAAAGGTCATATAGATGCAGTGACAGCCACAAGCATTCAGGTACGTGCCCCAGCGGCGCTCTCCGGGCCGGTCGATGTCGTTGTAAAAAATCCCATCGGGCAAACCGTGCCGCAATCGCTTATGATTCTGCCTTCCAAGCCACCTCTCTTGATGGTGCAGGGTCTTGATTTCGCGAATGACAATAACGACGGCATTCTCGGGGCCAACACCTCCGGGAGGATAAAATTCAGTATCGTGAATAAAGCGGGGGCGGGCGATGCTTTTGGTGTGGCGGGCAAAATAACGGTCGCAGAAAAGATTGATCTTAACGTCCCTTCCGAGGTTGACGTAGGGGATATCAAGGGCGGCCAAGAAAAAAAAGTTTCGATCCCCATTCGAGCAGGCTTGGATATTCCGACGGGGAGAGCCACGATAACCATTGCATTCGAAGAGGCCGGGGGGTTCCCGCCGGAAGGCATCAAAATCAAATTCAACACCAGCAGGTTTGCAGCGCCGAACTTGGCGCTCGAAGGCCTCACGATTGATGACGGATTTTATCCGCAGCGTCCGGACAAACTGTCAGTTGGTAATGGCAATGGCATCATCGAACCCGGCGAATCGGTCGAAATTGCCGCCAAGTTGGTGAACCGAGGGGCCGGCCCTACGGATCAGACCACGGTCTCCATAGACTGCGATGTGCCTGGCATCAACATGGTCAAACCGCCGCAACGAAGCGCCGGCAATATCGCACCTGGGAAATGGGCGGATCTCAATTTCGTCCTAACCGTTCGCAAGGATTTCACCTCGCCAAAAGTGCCTCTGAGGATTCATATCACCGACGGTGTCACACGATTCAACAAAGAAATCCCCTTTGAACTACAAATTGGCAAAGTCTATTCCAAAATTGCGTTCAAGGAAGTCTCTGCGCTGGCATCAAATGCGCAGAAACCCCAAATGCCTTCCTTTGGGAAGGAACTTCTCCCTCCGCCTCACTCCCGCACCAAAAATTCCGATGCTGTCGCCGTCATAATTGGAATAAAAAACTACAAGAATCCAGATGTCCCTTCCGTTGACTATGCCCTCAACGACGCCGATGCAGTCAGGGAATACGCGGTTGAAACATTCGGCATTGACCCGGATAACATTATCATTGCGGCAGACGCAACCAAGGGGACATTGGAACGCATTTTTGGAACGGCCGACAACCCCAAGGGACAGCTTTACGATTATGTCAAAGAAGGGAAGTCAGATATTTTTGTGTATTATTCAGGGCATGGCGCACCAGATCAAGAAACTCAACAGGCCTATTTGGTACCCTCGGATGCTGACCCGAATTACGTGCGGATGAACGGCTACCCGCTGCAACTTCTCTTCAACAATCTGAACGCCATCTCTGCGCGCCAATGTATGGTAATTTTGGAAGCATGCTTCAGCGGAAATTCTGAGAAGGGGATGCTCTTGACACAAGCAAGTCCCTTGGTGCTAAGAATCAATAAGCTTAAAATGGGGAGCGTGAATGTCTTCTCCTCGTCCGCCAACAATCAGATTTCATCCTGGTACCCGGAAAAGCAACACGGTCTGTTCACCTATTTCTTCCTGAAGGCCCTACAGGATGCGGCATCCAAGGACAAAGCAGGCCAAACGACAACCGGTTCCATCCGGGATTACTTGCTGGAGAGAATCCCGCCAATGGCTCGCCGGTTGCATGGCCGGGAGCAAACGCCCGATTTTTCTGGAAATGCAGACCGCATCTTGGTGCGATATTGAAAAATTTAGAAAGAGGAAAAATTAGGAGGGATTCCCATGCCAAGCTTGAGAACCGTTGACCCTGAAGTTTTCGACGCCGTCGCCCGCGAGGCCCGGCGCCAGTCGGACAATCTGGAACTCATCGCCTCGGAGAACTACGCCTCGCAGGCCGTCCTCGAGGCCCAAGGCTCGGTGCTCACCAACAAGTACGCGGAAGGCTACCCCGGCAAGCGCTACTACGGCGGCTGCGAGTTCGTCGACATCGTGGAGACCCTCGCCATCGCCCGCGCCAAGCAGCTCTTCGGCGCCGAGCACGCCAACGTCCAGCCGCACTCGGGCACCCAGGCCAACATCTCGATGTACCTCTCCGTGCTCGCCCCCGGCGACACCGTCATGGGCCTCAACCTCGCGCACGGCGGGCATCTCTCCCACGGCCACCCCCTCAACTTCTCCGGCAAGTTCTTCAAGATCGTGCCCATCAATGTGCGCCGGGACGACGAGCTCATCGACTACGACGAGGCCGAGCGCCTGGCCCACGAGCACAAGCCCAAGATGATCTTCGCTGGCGCCTCCAACTACTCGCGCGTCTTCGACTGGGCCCGCCTCAAGAAGATCGCCGACGCGGTGGGCGCGTATTTCGCCGCCGACATCGCGCACTACGCCGGACTCATCGCCGCGGGAGAATACCCCTCCTCCGTCCCCTACGCGGACTTCACCACCTCCACCACGCACAAGACCCTGCGCGGGCCCCGCGGCGGCCTGATCCTTTCGCGGGCGGTCCACGCGGCGGCCGTGGACAAGATCAACTTCCCCGGCACGCAAGGCGGGCCGCTGATGCACGCCATCGCGGCCAAGGCCGTCTGCTTCGGCGAGGCCCTGCGGCCCGAGTTCAAGACCTACCAGAAGCAGGTCAAGGCCAACGCCCGGCGCCTGGCCGCGGCCCTGGCCGGGCGCGGCTTGCGCATCGTGGCGGGCGGCACCGACTGCCACCTCTTCTCCGTGGACCTGCGGCCCAAGGACGTGACCGGCCGGGACGCCGAGGCCGCGCTGGACAAGGCCGGCATCACGGTCAACAAGAACGCCATCCCCTACGACCCCCAGAAGCCCATGATCGCCTCGGGCGTGCGCATCGGGACCCCGGCGGTCACCTCGCGGGGCATGGGAGAGGCCGAGATGGACCAGATCGCCCAGTACATCGACGAGGCCCTGTCCGCGCGCGCCGATGACTCCCAGCTCACCGCCATCCGCGGCGCGGTGCGCGGCCTCTGCGCGCGCTTCCCCATCTATCCCGAGCTCATGAAGAGCCTCGCCCAGCCATGAGCGCCCGGTCTGCGGCCGCGCCGCGCGCCTGCAAGGTCGCCGTCATCGGCGGCAGCGGGCTCTACGACATGCCGGGCCTGGCCCGGCGCCGGGAGCTGCGCCTGCGCACTCCCTTCGGCGCGCCCTCCGGCCCGGTGGTGCTGGGAGAGCTCTCCGGCGTGCCCTGCGCCTTCCTCGCCCGCCACGGCCGCGGCCACGCGCTCCTGCCCGGGGAGATCAACAACCGGGCCAACATCTGGGCGCTCAAGTCCCTGGGCGCCGAGCAGGTGCTCTCGCTGTCGGCGGTGGGTTCGCTCAAGGAAAGCCTCGCCCCCCGCGACTTCGTGTTCCCGGACCAGCTCGTGGACGAGACCAAGGGCCGGGCCGCGACCTTCTTCGGCGGAGGCCTGGTGGCCCATGTCGCCTTCGACCGCCCCTTCTGCGCCGAGGCCGCGGGGCTGCTGCAGGCGCAGGCCCGCAGCCTCGGCCTGCGCGCCCACCTGGGCGCGACTTTGGTCTGCATCGAAGGCCCGGCGTTCTCCACCAAGGCCGAATCCGAGTATCACCGCCGCCAGGGCTACGACCTAGTGGGCATGACCGCCTGCCCCGAGGCCAAGCTCGCACGCGAGGCGGAGCTCTGCTACGCCCAGGCGGCGCTGGTCACCGACTACGACTGCTGGAAGGAGGGCGAGGAGGTCTCCAGCGGCAAGGTCGCGGAGCACCTGGCCGCCAACGTGGCCAACGCCCAGCGCCTCGTCGCCGCGGCGGTGCCCGAGCTCGCGGCCCGCAACCGGCGCTGCCGCTGCGCCAGCGCTTTGGCGGGCGCCCTCTTCACCGACCCGAGCCGGATTCCGGCCGCCGCGGCCCGCCGGCTCGGCCTGCTCGTGGGCAGATACCTGAAAAAATGACGAAAAGGAAGCCGGCATGAAATTAAGCAAAGCCATCATCCGCCTCATTGAAACGGCCGTCACCGCCCAGAAGGGCTCCTACTGCCCTTATTCCCGGTATCGGGTGGGAGCCGCCGTCCTGACCGAATCGGGCCGCATCTTCTCGGGCGGAAACGTCGAGAACGCCTCCTACGGCCTGAGCATCTGCGCGGAGCGCGTCGCCATCTTCAACGCGGTGGCGCGCGGGCACCGCGCGCTCAAGGCCATCTGCGTCGCGGCCAGCGCGGCCAAGCCCTGCGGGGCCTGCCGCCAGGTCATGATCGAGTTCAGCGCCAAGGACACGGAACTCTACCTCGTGGACCTCGATCCCTCCACGGGACGCCAGAGCGTCACCAAGACCACCGTCTTCCGCATGCTGCCATCGGCCTTCGACCCCATCGCCTCGGGCCTGCTGCCGCCCAATCCAAAGAATCTGCTGCGGGCCGGACCGGCGCGCCGCCGGACCGCCCGCAAGCCCAAGAGGGCCCGATGAACTCCCGACGACTCAAAGACGTGCTGGACTGGCTCAAGGCCACCGACTTGGTCTCGGTGCGCTATCACGACGGCAGCGCCGGCTTCGAGCTGACGCTGGCCTCGGGCGCCGCGACTTTACCGGCGGCGCCGGCCAGCCGCTACGTCCCGGTCTGCGCCCAGGCCGTAGGCGTGTTCCAGCCCGGCGCTCCCGGCCGGCCCCGACTCGGCGAGGAAGGCCTGGCCGTGAAGGAAGGCGACGTCCTGGGCCAGATCGAGACCGGCGCGGGACGCCCCCACGAGGTGCTGGCGCCCTGCTCGGGACGCGTGGCCCGCGTCTTCTGCTCGGCCGGCCAGGCCGCGGAGTACGGGCAGCCCCTCTTCTTCCTGGAGCGCGGCTAGAGTGAAGGTCTGCGGCCACTGCAGCCTGCATAATTCCGCAGCGAAGAACTACTGCGACCGTTGCGGGGCGCCCCTGGCGCCGGGCTCCGCCCCAACGGCGCGGCCCCATTCCGCGGCATCGCCCGCCAGCGACTTGGTCCTCCCCAGGACCGAAAGCGCGCACTCCGCGCTCTCCGCACGGGCGGAGAGCTCAGCCGCGGACCTGCGCCGCCGGGACCGGCGCCAGAACCTCTATTTCCTGCTGGCCCTGCTGGCCCTGGCCGCGGGGGGCGGCGCCGTCTATCTCGACCGCCACGATCCCGCCCGCGAAGTGCTGGCCGTTGCCGGCCAATACCTGGACGCCTTGAGCCGGCAAGACCTGCCCGCCGCCTACGGCCTATTGACCACCGCGGCCCAGGCGCATTGCCCGGAGGCCGACTTCCGCACCGGCCGCGAGGGCGCGGCCTGGACCTGGTCCGACGCGCGGATCGTCCGTCTGGAGTCCGATGCCGCCACAGTCAAATACCTCCTGCGCGTCCCGGGCCAGCCGCCGCGCGAAGATTTCCTGGCCTTCCAGCGCGAGGGCGGCCGCTGGCGGCGCCCGCATAACGGGCAGATGCTGCAAAAAGCCCAGGATGCGCTCGACCGCAGCAATCCCGACCTGGCTTTGATCCTGGCGCAGGAAGCGGTGCGCATCGACCCGCGCGACCCCGCGGCCCGGGCTTTTCTCTGCGAGGCGGTCTACAGCCGCGGCATCGCCGCCGAGACCGAGCGGCAATGCCTCCAGGCCCTGGATCTGAGCGCCCGCCAGCCCTCCCAGCTCTCCGCCAAGAGCCTGCGCAACATCCGCGCCATCCTGGGAGACACCTACAAGAATTCCCTGCACAAGTATCCGGAAGCCCTCGCGCAGTACGACGCCATGCTCGCCAGTCCGGAGGGCGCCGCGGCCGGCCGGTGCGAGGCGCTGCTGGCGAGCGCCGATACCCGCCTCGCGCTGGGCCGCGACTCCGAAGCGGGCCAGGACCTGCGGGCCGCCGCCGGTTGCTGCGCCAAGCCCGCGGACCTCGATTTCATCCGCCAGCGGCAGGCCCGTCTGCCCTCGGGGAGGTAGGCATGTTCAAGAAGATACTCATCGCCAACCGCAGCGAGATTGCCGTGCGCGTGATCCGCGCCACGCGCGAACTAGGGCTGGCCAGCGTAGCGGTCTACTCCGAAGCCGACCGCGAGTCCCTACACGCGGGCCTGGCCGACGAGTCCATCTGCATCGGTCCCGCTCCGGCGTCGGCCAGCTACCTCAATATCGAGGCGCTGCTGGCCGCGGCCAAGCGCACCGGGGCCGACGCCGTCCACCCCGGCTACGGATTCCTGGCCGAGAACGCCGATTTCGCGCAGGCCTGCGCCGACCATGGGCTCGTCTTCATCGGCCCGCCAGCCGAAGCCATCCGCAAGCTGGGGCATAAGACCGCGGCCAAGGCGCTGGCACGCGCGGCCCAGGTCCCGGTCGTGCCGGGCACGGACGGGACCATCACCCAGGGTTTCGCCCAGGCGGCCGAAGCCGTGGGCTTCCCGGTCATGGTCAAGGCCGCGGCCGGCGGGGGCGGCAAGGGACTGCGCCTGGTGCGCGACCCCGCCCAGCTCGAGACCCAGGTCAAGCTCGCGCAGACCGAGGCGGCCACGGCCTTCAAGGACGGCTCGGTCTACATCGAGAAGTTCATCGAGCGACCACGCCATGTCGAGATCCAGATCGCCGCGGATTCGGCCGGCGGCGTTGTCGCCTTCCCGGAGCGCGACTGCAGCGTGCAACGGCGGCATCAGAAGCTCATCGAAGAGTCCCCCTCCTCGGCCGTGCCGCCCGCCACGCGCGCGGCCATGCAGGCCGCGACGATCCGGCTGGCGCGGGCCGCCGGCTACAGCAATGTGGGGACCGTGGAGTTCCTGCTCGCCCCGGACGGCCGCTTCTATTTCATCGAGGTCAACACCCGCCTACAGGTCGAGCACCCGGTGACCGAGTGCGTGACCGGATTCGACCTCGTGGCGCTCCAGATCCGCTTGGCCGCCGGGGAACGCCTGCCCTTCGGCCAAGACCGGGCCGCCGAGATCCGCGGCCACGCCATCGAACACCGCATCAACGCCGAGGACCCGGCGCACGGCTTCGCCCCGCGGCCGGGCCGCATCAGCGGACTGCGCCTGCCCGGCGGGCCCGGCGTGCGCATCGACACCCATATCTACGCCGGCTACACGGTCCCCATGTTCTACGACAGCCTGCTGGGCAAGCTCATCATCCACGCCGCGGACCGTCCTGCGGCCATCGCCCGCGCCCTGCGGGCCCTGGGCGAACTGCAGGTGGAGGGCATCCCCACCACTGCGGGCTTCCATCGCCGCGTGCTGGCGCACCCGCGCTTTCAAAAGGGCGATTTCGATACGAGTTTCGTCGATTCCCTACAGGAGGAGATCCATGCCGAAGGGCATTGAACCCGTCGTCGCCGCGCAGTTGCGACAGTCCAGCCGCGTCCTGTCCGCCACGGCGCGCTGCGCCGGACCGATCGCCGCGGCCGCCCGGCTCTTGCTGGAGGCCTGCCGCAGCGGCCACCGGGTGCTGGTGTTCGGAAACGGCGGCTCCGCCGCCGACGCCCAACACTTCGCCGCCGAACTGGTCGGACGCTTCAACCGCGACCGGCCGGCCCTGCCCGCCCTGGCGCTCACGGCCAACACCTCGGACCTGACCGCCATCGGCAACGACCTCGGATTCACGGAGGTCTTTGCTCGCCAGCTGCAAGCCCACGCCCGGCCCGGCGACGTGGCCGTTGCCATCACCACCTCGGGGAATTCCGCCAACGTGCTCAAAGCCGCGGCCGCGGCGCGGCGGCTGGGCGTCGCCGTGATCGGCATGACCGGCGCGGGCGGCGGCCGGCTCCAGAAAGCCGCCGATGTCTGCATCCGCGTGCCGTCCTCGGACGTGGCCCGCATCCAGGAGGCCCACGGCGCCATCATCCACATCTGGTGCGGCCTTATCGAGGACAGGCTCTTTCCCGACAGTCCCCGGGCGCACTGACATGACCACCTCCCGGGCCAGGGTCTGTAGTCCAGGCCGGCTCATGACGCGGCGCCAGCTTTGGGGCTGGGAAGGCAAGAAAGTGGTCTTCACCAACGGCGTCTTCGACATCCTGCACGCCGGGCATGTCCTGCTCCTGGAGCGCTGCAAGGCGTTGGGCGACGTGCTCATCGTGGGCGTCAACACCGATGCCTCGGCCCGCCGGCTGGAGAAAGGCGTGGGCCGTCCCGTCAACCGCCTGCGTGACCGCGCCGCGATTCTCGCGGCGCTTTGGTGCGTGGACGCGGTGGTGCCTTTCGGCGAGGACACGCCCGAGCGCCTCCTCAGCCGGCTGAAGCCGGACGTCCTGGTGAAGGGCGCGGATTACAAGAAGGGCCAGATCGCCGGCGCCAAGCACGCCGGACGCGTCGTACGCGTGCGGCTCAAAGCCGGCTATTCCACCACGGGCCTCATCCGACGACTGCAGGGCAAGATCTAGGCCGCTTCAGTCGCCAGCGATGCGCACGACCGTGCCGCGGCCGTCGCGCGTCCGCGCCGCGATGACGAATCCCTCCGCCGTGTTCTCGAACCTCACGCCTGACTCCACCTCCAGCAATCGGGCCATGCTCGTCAAGAAGCCCCGCGGCTCCAGCGAGACTTCCGCCAGAGCGAAAAGGCTGGTGGCATAGCGGCCGTTCTTGCGCCGGTAGCTCTTCTGCAGCTGCGCCATCTCACGCAGGCCCGTCTGCGCATAAGCCACGCCCATAAGGCTGCGATAACGAGGCACATAGACATTCTCCCAGGCCCAGGAGCCTGCCAGGACTGACAGGCAGAGCGCCGCGACGGCGCGGACAAAAAATCGCCGGCCGCGGGACATTGAGCACTCCCGGACCACCACGCTGCCGACGGCCAGGTCATGCCAGCACTGCCGCGGCTTGTTGAACAGCGCCCACGCGAAGCCCAGACCGAGCACCGAGCTCGCCGGATAGAGAGCCGAACGGATCGTCGCCTGACTTAGGCTCAACGGCTCGCCGTCACGAAGCACCCGCAAGCCCAGGAGCCGCTTACCCAGAGATACGCGCCCCTCGCAGGAGAAGAATGCCTGGTAGAGGACGAACAGCGCCGCCCACAGGTAGGGCCAGCTCAGCATGGCCGGCCGGATGTCAAGCGGATAGCCGGGGAAGGCAAGAAGGAAGCTCAATTGGCAACCGGCAATGAAGAGGAGCGCGTCCAGGCTCAAAGCCAGGACGCGCTCAGAGGCGCCCGCCAGCTCGATCTGCTCCACTTTCATAAGCCCCTCTTACCGCCCCTACATCCGCCGTCGGTCCATCTGCGCCCGTATCTTCCTGGCCTCGTCGTCCATGGCCTCGGGCTGGGCCTTGGGCAAACCAGTATCGCCCGGCACATAGGCTTGGTCGCGGTTGTCCTGGCTACCCACATAAGCTGTCAGCTTCCAGCGCACACAGCGCTCGGCCACGGTATCTACGGTCGGCGTGATCAGCCGGGCCAAAGGCGGCCGGCCGGAAGGAATGACATTGTCCACGCTGAAGTTATGCGCCACGCGGCATTCCGAGAGGTCTTTCTCCGAGCCATAGTTCCTGAAGAAGGCCTTGACCACGGCGGCCCCGGACGGGCCGGCCATGTAACTCTCATGCACTCCCGCCTCCTGGGCCAGCCGCGCGTTGCGCGAGCCTCCGGGCCAGTATGCTTTCCGCACTACGAGCAGGAGGCCCCTGAGATCCTGGTCATAGGCCTGCTGGAGTATCGCAACCGAAGTCCGCATGCGGTCCTGGGTCCAAATCCGGGGATCCTCGGCGCCGGGCCCTTGGCCCGCCTTGGCCAGCTTGGCCAAATCGATGGCGGCCTGATCGCGGACGCCCTCACACCGGTCGTCGTAAGCCTGCCCCCGCGCAGCCCGGGCCGTATCCCGCCTGCCGAGGTCCGAGATCGCGTCGGCCTCCTTATCGTCGAACGACTTGAGGGCCAGTTCCTTCTGCCGCGCCAGCCGGGCGCATTGCTCTTGCGCCCATCTCTCCTTATCCAGGGCGTTGCGCGCGTAGCCGGCGGCCTGCTCCTGAACCGCGCCCAACTGCTCGTCGGCGAACCCTTGGTAGCGGTCCTGGTCCGCGCAGCCCCGCGGCAGGAGGGAGCCGCGCTCCGCGCCCGCCCGCACCTGCTCGGTTGCGGGCAGGCCGCCCCGCGCCGCGCCGGGACCCAGCACGGGGACTGTCGCCCCTCGCACCGCAGCCAAGGCCGCGTCGATCTTGGCGCCCAGGCCGTCGCCCTTCAATATCTTGTCCGTGATGCCCGCTATCAGTTCACCGCGCCGGCTGTCATCGAGTCCGGCCGTCCCGGCCAGGGGAGATGCGTAGATGGGCTGGCCCGCTTTCGTCTTGTAAGCGATGATGGCGCCGTCGCCGACCGTTACTGCCCCACCGCCAGCGTACACCGCGGCCGCGCCCAGAGCCGCCTGGACCTTCACGCCCGCGTCACCCTGCCGCCAGGCCGCGTCGCCCTGCTTGTCGTTCCATAATCGCTGGAGGTCGTTGAGGCCCGCGTGACCCAAGACCATATCCACGCCGGCGTCCAGGCCTTGCATGACCTGCCGCTGCTGGGCTTGCCTAGCCTGCTCGCGCAGACGGGAGAGCTCCTCCAGCAAGGTCTTGACGGTCTTGGGATGCTGTTTATCCGGACCCGCGACGAGCGCGGCGGCCATCTTGTAGATCCGCTCGACTTGCGCGAAATCGCTCGCCACTCGGTTGCGTGCGAACAGGTCGTAACGGGCCAAGAGCCCGGTCCCGCCGCGAGCGTCCTCCCAGCAGAGCGAGCCGGCACGGCCCTTCTTGGCCGGGCATTTGGCCAATTGCGCCATGACCGCACGCATGGACGCGCAGGTCCGCAGGCCTGCGTCCAGGCCGGGCACGGCTTTGGCGGGCAGGCCCGCCTCGACGAAGGCGCCGCGCAAGCGCAGCGCCGCGGAGAAATATTCCTGCAGCCTTCTGCCGGGCGCGGCCTGCGCGCCATCTGCGCCCAGAGGCTGGATGACATCGAGGAGTGCGGCGGCCTCGTCCGCCGCGCCGGTCAGCGCAACGGCGCCGCTAGGTGCGGTGGAGAACGAGAGCTCCTGGACCTCCGCGCTCTGCCCTTGGAAGTTCACGGTCTTGGCTGTGGCCGTGGCGAAGTCGAGCGCCGCAGCCGCCTCGTAGACCTGGGCTGCGGCCTGGTAGAGGTCTGAGACCGCGTTGTCCACCTCGGGACTTCTAGCGATGGCGCTTGCGGCCGGGAGCTTCGGCTTGGCGGCGATGGCATGCGCCGAAAGGACGAGTGAGACCAGCAGGACGGCCAGAATTCTTTTCATGGCAGCCTCCATGCCCGTACGCCATGAAGTTAGTCCCGGCGCCGCGGTTTGGCAAGGGGACGAAGGGGACGGTCAGGCCGGGCCGTTGGACCTACTGATTAGTGGGTAGGGGGCTCTAGTCGCCCCACGCTT
The DNA here is from genome assembly GCA_903881545.1 of uncultured Elusimicrobia bacterium. Lineage (GTDB taxonomy): Bacteria > Elusimicrobiota > Elusimicrobia > UBA1565 > UBA9628 > UBA9628. Next base: position 14,090 of record CAIRTQ010000141.1, on the reverse strand, counting down.
GCCGCCCCCGATTTTAACTGTTGCTATTTTTGCAACAGTTGCTTCGCCAGTCACCCTGCGGTCCGCATGAAGGCCTTATTAAGGAAGGCCCAGCCGTTGTCTTGCGGTTGCGGCCGGTCAGGCCGCGACCCCGACGCGACCATTCCTCTGTCGCGTCGAGCCTATAAAAGCCTTCCTATGATCTCGAGGGGAAGGTCGGCAGGCCACCGCCCTCTAGATTTTTGACATCGAGGTTGTAATGCGCCATCTCGTAGCTTTTGCCTTCGGCGGCAGTTATCCGGAATTCCCGGACAACTGAGGTCTCAGCCAGTTCGCCTTCCTTAAATATGTTTTGAATGTGCTCGTTAATGGTACGGACAGCCCCAACCTATTCCCGGAAGCTCTCGCCCTGCATCCCGTGCTGCGGGTTCTTCGCCAGGAACGCCGCCGTGGAATAATGCTTCTTCGTCTTGCCCAGGTTCAAAATGACCGTTTCCAGCGTTTGGATCTCAACCCGGCCGTAACAGCCGTCATCCAACAGGACAAAATCTCCCGCGCGGGTCGGAAACCATGGCTCATTCTCGACCGTCGGCCGCGAGATCATGGCCGTCAGCGCTGACGCCGGCAGCATGACCGTGCCGCCCTGTAGAGCCTCGTTGACAAGGGCCGAACGGAACCCAAGACTCTTCACCAGCCAAGGGAGGCCTTGCCATACGACGCGCTCGCCCTGCTTCACGGAACCCAGATTGAGCACCAGCTTCATCTCACCGATGAAAAGGGTGATCAGCGCCTTGGAGGACCAAACCGCAGCCAAAAGCGCGAGACACAGCAAGGTCACCAGGAACCAGTCGTTGAGAAAATGCAGCGTGATGATCGTGGCGACAATCGCGATCAATCCCGCGAGGATGCCGTACATCACCTGGATCGGTCGGATCAAGCCGCGCAGTTTCGGGTTCATCCAACGGGACGCGAATATAAAACGCATGAGCCGGAGCGTGCCCCAGAACACACCACCGCAGACAAATACCGCAAGCAAGAGATGCCTGCCTTTGGATGCGAAGAAATCCCGGACCGTTTCAGTAAAAGCCTGGGCCACCGACCTGTGATCGCTCAATTCGAGGTCCAGTTTCCGTTGCAGCGCGGCCGCCCGGATATCCAACTCATCGCGCGCGTGCATCAGCGTATCCCTGGACTCCTTGATCCGAGCTTCGAGCGAGGGATAAGTCTTGCTTTGCAGCACGCGATCAAGCTTTGTAAGAGCACGATCCGTCAGGGCCATTTGATCGCTGAACTTGAATATCTGGCTGCGCAAAACCTCCATGCGCCGCGGTTTTTCGCTCAGCCGCAGGACGGCATCGACCAATGGCTCGATGAGCTGCTGCATCTCCGCGACCAGGTCGCGCTTCTTGGACTGGGCCTCGCTTTCGGGCGCTGGCAACTCCACATCCGAGGCGATGGCGATGAAGCCCGACCTCGCCCGCTGCAGCCGGCTCTCCAAACTGGAGATATCTTCCCCGATTTGCGCGGCCTGATTCTTGCCCGCATGCAGCTGCTCGGACCTTTTCTGCGCGACTTGCTGCTCCAGCCAGGTGATGTTCCGCTCCATCGTTTGAAGATGCTCGGCGGGATTGCCCTGGTCGCTGGATCTTGCCGGCGGACAAGCGGCCAAGGCAAAAACAGATAGGATCAGGAATGTTTTGATGAGTTGCATATTGCCAATTATAACTTCAATAAGCGGGGCTCTTCAAACTACTCGTCGGCGGAGTCTTTGACGCGGGGCGGGCAGCCGGCGGCCTGCCAACCTAGGTAGGCCTGAATGAAAGGATCGAGGTCCCCGTCCATCACGGCCTGGATCTGGGAGGACTGCTGGCCGGTGCGCAGGTCCTTGACCATCTGGTAGGGCATGAAGACATACGAGCGGATCTGGTGGCCCCAGGCGATGTCGCCCATGGTGTCGTAGTGCTTCTCCATGGACGAGCGCTTCTTGTCCAGCTCGATCTGATAGAGCTTGGCCTTGATCATCTTCATGGCGGTGAGGCGGTTCTGCAGCTGGCTGCGCTCAATCTGGCAGGCGACCACTATCCCCGTTGGGATATGGGTCAGGCGCACCGCGGTCTCCACCTTGTTGACGTTCTGACCGCCGTGGCCGCCGGCGCGGAAGGTGTCTAGCTTAATATCGGAGTCCAGGACCTGGATGTCGATCTCCTGCTCGATGTCCGGCAAAACATCCATGGAGGCAAAGGAAGTATGACGCCGCTTATTGGCGTCGAAGGGCGAGATGCGCACCAGGCGGTGCACCCCCATCTCGCTTTTAAGATAGCCGAAGGCGGACTCCCCGCGCACCAAGGCGGTGATGGACTTGATTCCGGCGCCCTCACCCTTGAGGATGTCCGTGATGGCGACCTCGAGGCCGTGGGTCTCGGCCCAGCGGCTGTACATGCGGAAAAGCATCTCGCACCAGTCGCAGGCTTCCGTGCCTCCCGCCCCCGCGTGCAGGCTGATGATGGCGTCGTCACTGTCGAACTCGCCGGAGAGCTTGAGCCGGACATCCATGGCCTGGACCAGCCGCTCGGCCTCGCCGAGCCCCTTCTCGACCTCGTGCAGTTCCCCCGCATCCCCGACTTCCTTGGCCAATTCCAGATGGGCCTTGAGGTCATCAAAGGTGCGGACCGTCTTCTCGTAGTCGCCGAGGAGCTTCTTGAAATCGTTGAGCTCCTTGGATTTCTTCTTGGCCAGGCTGGAGTCCTGCCAGAACGCGGGCAAGGCGGTCTCGGCCTCGCGGTCGGCCACGTTCTTGCGCAGCTTGGGCAGGTCCAAGAGCTTGGCGACTTGGCCGAGCTTTTGCGCCGCCCCTTCAAGCTTGCGCGCGGTCTCCTCGAAGATCGGTTCCATGCCGTTATTCTACGAAATTTCCTTTCCCCGCCCCGTGAACAGCGTCAAGGTCTGCGCGTGCAGGCGCGCCGTTTCCTTTATATGCGCCCCGTAGCCGCCGCCCAAGGTAACCGCCACCGGGACCCCGCGCCCACGGCAGGCCTCATAAACCATCGCGTCGCGGCGGCGCAGGCCTTGCGCCGTAAGCTTGAGCCCGCCGAGCAGATCTTTCTCCCAGCCATCCACGCCCGCCTGATAGACCACCAGCTCGGGCTGATGCGCGAAGACCTGGGGTAGGTTTTCCTCAAGGATCCGCAGGTAATCCTGGTCTCCGGTCCCGGCCGGAAGGCCCACATCCAGGCTGGAGGGCGGCTTGACCGAAGGATAGAGGTCGTCTTGATGCATGGAGAAGGTGAATATACCGGGCTCACCCGCAAGGATGGAGGCGGTGCCGTTGCCCTGATGCACATCCAGGTCTATCACCGCCGCATTCCTTATATACCCCTCCGACCGCATCTTCATTATCCCCACCGCAATGTCGTTGAGCACGCAGAAGCCTTCGCCGTGGTCACGAAAGGCATGGTGCGAGCCGCCCCCAACATGGAGGCCCACCCCCGCTTCCAAGGCGTGACGGCAGGCGAGAACGGTCCCGGCGGCCTGGAGGCGGTGGGCCAAAGAGACGGCTGGGGTAAAAGGAAGCTCCATGAGCATTTCTTCCGCCAAGCTCATGCGGCTGGTGAGGACCTTGTCCACCCAGGCCGAGTCGTGGGCTAAGAGGAGGTCATCGCGGCTGGGCTCTTGCGGCTCGCACAGGACTCCTAAAGAGGCCACGGCCTCGGCGGCGAGGCGGAATTTTGCCGTGGGAAAGACATGGGCGCCGATGTCCACGGCGTAACTCGGGGAGTAGATGAACCGGTTCACGCCCGCTTCAGGCCCGCCGCGGCCAGCCCGGCGGCAGCCAGCAGGCAGAGGGCTCCGAACCAATCCCCATGCCGGGCGTAGAACGAACGCCTCGGAAAAGGGTCGGCCAGGGGCACCGCCGCGTCGAGCCTGCCTCTTAAGTTCAAATCCAGCCTCGCCGTCGCCACGCCCCAAGGGTCGATCACTCCAGATATCCCGTTGTTGCCGCAGCGCAAAACCGTCACCCGGTCCTCGATGGCACGGTAGACATTGGCTTGAAAATGCTGGAACGGCCCCCAGGTGTCCTTGTACCAGCCGTCGTTGGTCAGGTTCACCAGCAGGCGCGCCCCGCGCGCGGCGTCGGCGCGCGCCAGGCGCGGGAACATGGCTTCGTAACAGATGGTGGCGCCGACGCGGCCCAACGGCGTATCGAAGAGAGGCTGGACCGGGCGGCCCGGCGTCACCCCTCCCAATTCGCTGAGGATACCGATGAAGCGACTAAGAAAAGCAAAAGGCTGGAACTCCCCGAACGGGACTAACTGCCTCTTATGATAGACCCCGGTCGCCGCTCCCGAGGGAGAGACGAGAAAAGCGGAATTGCGGACCATGCCTCCTTCCTGGGAGACCGCGCCCACGATCTGCCAAGCGCCTAGTTTCAAACTCCAGGCCGCGGGCTGCGGCAGGCTTCTATCCGCCCCCACCATGAAGGGCAGGCTGCTCTCGGGCCAGAGCACCAAGGCCGGGGCGCCGTCGCGGGGGCGCGACAGGAGCTCCTCAAAATTATCCTGGATGCGACGGGCATACTGCGCGTCCCATTTCTCGTACTGGTCCACGGCGGGCTGCAGGAACTCCACGCGGCCAGACGGCCCGCGCAAGGCCGTGTCGCGCCGCGCCAGCTCGAAGACGCCGTAGGCCCAGACGCAGAATACCAAGCCTAGCGCCACGGCAAAATTGCGCGCCGTCGCGGGTTCTTTTTTCTCGGCCCAGACCTGTTCCCAGATTGCATTTGTTGCCACGATCAAAAAGCCCAAAAAATGCGGCCCGGCCAGGCTGGAAGCCTGGAGCAGGGACGGATAGCGCCACTGCGTATAGCCCAGGATGTCGACGCAGAGCCTGGGCGTCCAGCGCTCGCAGAAAAAGGTGAGCGCGGTCCAGATGGCGGCCCAGGCCCACGGCCGCAGGACGCCCAGCCTATCGGCGAAGCGTCGGCCCAACGCCCCAATGATGGCCCAGTTCAAGGCCATGAAGAGCGCCAGGGCCGACCAAGCCAGGAAGGCCACGAACACCGACTGGTTCGCGAAGCGGCAGGTGCTGTAGATCCAGCAGAGCACCGTGCCGTGATAGCCGAAGCCCGCGGCCAGGCCGACGAGGGCCGCGTCCTTCCAGCCCCGGCTCCGGCGCCACAGGAAGAAAAGCGGCGCGAGCGAGAACCATGCCTGCCAGCCAAGACCCAGCTGGGACAGGGCCAGGCCGGTCAGTGCCCCGCAGAGGAGGGCGGCGAGGACGACCGTCACGCGCCGTGGCACTTCTTGAACTTCTTGCCCGAGCCGCAATAGCAGGGATCGTTGCGGCCGATCCTCTGGATCTCGCGCGGCCCGTCCGGCCTCTGCAGGACGGAGGGCTGCGGCTGCGATCCCGCGGGCCGGCCGCCGCCGGCCGCGGCCGGGACCTCCTCGCGCTGCTCCCGCATGACTGGAGGCGGGGGCGGCAGGCGCGGGGCCTGTACCTTGAACACATACTCCACCGCCTGCTCGCGGATCTTGCCGAGCATGACCTCGAACATGGCGAAGGATTCCTTCTGGTACTCGACCTTGGGGTCCTTCTGGCCGTAGGCGCGCAAGCCTATGGATTTCTTAAGATGGTCGAGGTCGTAGAGGTGTCCCTTCCAGGCCTTGTCGATCATCTGCAGCAGGATCATCTTCTCTACTTCGCGGAAGTTGAAGCCCTCGAAGTCCTGGTCCCGCTGGGAGTAGCGCTCCAAGATAGCGCTGAGCAGGCCGTCCCGCAGCTCCTGGCGGTTGAGGCCGGAAGCCTTGGCCGGGATGTCCCAGGCCAGCAGAAAAGCGCGCTCCAGATAGGCCTTGAGGACCACCAGGTCCCAGGTCTCCGGGTAGGAATCGGGCGGCGCGACCTGGGCCAGATGGTCGTCGAGGTCCTCCTGAATCATGAGCTTGACCTGCCCGGAGATGTTGTCGTGGTCCAAGACCTGGTTGCGCAGCTTGTAGATGACCTCGCGCTGCTTGTTCATGACATCGTCGTAATCCTTGAGCTGCTTGCGGATGTCGAAATTATGAGTCTCCACCCGGCGCTGGGCGCCCTCGATCTGGTGGGAGACCAGCCGCGACTCGATGACCTCGCCCTCCTTCATGCCCAGCTTCTCCATGACCGTGGAGAGCCGGTCCGAGCCGAACAGGCGCATGAGCTCGTCGTCCAGGGCCAGATAGAAGCGCGAGGAACCCGCGTCGCCCTGGCGGCCGCAGCGGCCGCGCAGCTGGTTATCGATGCGCCGCGCCTCGTGGCGCTCCGTGCCCAGGACGTGCAGGCCGCCCAAGGACTTGACTTCCGCGTACTCCGCGGCGTCCTGCGGGGTGCCGCCCAGCAGGATGTCCGTGCCGCGGCCGGCCATGTTGGTGGCGATGGTGACCGCGCCCTTGCGGCCAGCCTGGGAGATGATCTGCGCCTCCATCTCGTGGTACTTGGCGTTGAGGACCTGGTGCGGCACGCCGCGAGGGCGCAGCATGGCGGAGAGCTTCTCCGACTTCTCGATGGAGCGGGTGCCCACCAGCACCGGCCGGCCCTTCTTCCAGAGCTCGGTGATCTCCGCGACGATGGCCTCGTACTTCTCCCGCTCCGTGCGGTAGATGAAGTCGGGCTCGTCCCGGCGGATCATGAGATTGTGCGTCGGGATCTCGCAGACCTTGACCTGATAGATCTCGAAGAACTCGTCGGCCTCGGTCATGGCCGTTCCGGTCATGCCGGACATCTTGCGGAAGAGCTTGAAGAAGTTCTGGAAGGTGATGGTGGCGAGGGTCTGATTCTCCTCGCGGGGCGCCAGCATCTCCTTGGCCTCCACCGCTTGGTGCAGGCCGTCCGACCAGCGCCGCCCCGGCATGAGGCGGCCGGTGAACTCGTCGACGATGATGACTTCGGGGCTGCCGTCCTCGCCCGGCTTGACCACATACTCCACGTCGCGGCGGTAGAGGAAGTGGGCGCGCAGGGCCTGGGTGATGTGGTGCACCCACTCGCCCTCCAGGTCGTCGTAGAGGTTGGGGATGTTGAGGAGCTTCTCGGCCTTCTTGATGCCGTCCTCGGTCAGGACTGCGGTGTGGTTCTTCTCATCGACGATGGCGTCGAAGCCCAAGGCCAGGTCGGTGCCGGCGTACTTGGCCTTGATCTCCTCCTCCTCCGTGATCATGCGCGTCTTGAACAAGGGGATCATGCGGTTGACGGTGGCGTAGCGGTCAGTGGAGCGCTCGGCCGCCCCCGAGATGATAAGCGGGGTGCGCGCCTCGTCGACCAGAATGGAGTCCACCTCGTCTATGATGGCGTAATTGAGCGGGCGCAGCACGCGGTCCGCGCGCTGGACCACCATGTTGTCGCGCAGATAGTCGAAGCCCACCTCGTTGTTGGTCACATAGGTGACGTCGCAGCGGTAGGCCTCCTGGCGTTCCGCGTTGTCCATGTCGTGCTGGACGCGGCCGACGGTGAGGCCCAGAAATTTGTAGACCTTGCCCATCCATTCCGAATCGCGCTTGGCCAGGTAATCGTTGACCGTCACCACATGCACGCCCCGGCCGGTCAGGGCGTTGAGGTAGACCGGGGCCGTGGCCACCAGGGTCTTGCCCTCGCCGGTCTTCATCTCCGCGATGCCGCCCTCGTGCAGGATCAGGCCGCCGAGGAGCTGCACGTCGTAATGGCGTAGGCCGATGCTGCGCCGGGCCGCCTCGCGCACCAAGGCAAAGGCCTCGGGCAGGAGCGCATCCAAGGCCATCTGCTCGGCCTGGCGGAACGCCTTGCGCTCCTCATCCGTCGCGCCCTCCGACTCTCCGGCCAAGGAGTCCGCCAAGCGCTTCTTGAGCTCGGCGGTCTTCTCGGGGAAGGCCGCGTCGGGCAGGGCCTTGACCTGCTCCTCCAGCGCGTTGATCCGCGCCAGGGCCGGCGGGAAGCGCTTGAGCCAGCGCTCGCTCGGGGTGCCGAAGATGCGGTAGAAAAACCAGCTCAAAAATCCCATTGTGGCCGCTCCCTCAATTCATCGAAAGGCCCCTGAGGAACTTCTCGGAACTCTCCAGGAAGTTCTTCAGGTTGGTGATGGCCCGCCGCCAGGCTTCGGCCTGCCAAAGGCGGGCCTCCTCCCAGCGCGCGCCCGTGCCCCAGCCGGTGTGCACGAAGCGCAGCAGCGTGGCGTTGCCCTGCATCTCGAGGCGCACAAAGACCTTGGTGGCGTCGCCCATGACCTTGGCGTAAGGCTCCGGCCCCTTCCAATTGAAGCTCAACTCCGCGTTAGGCACGATGCTCCCGATGCGGCAGCCCACGGTGCTGTTGATGCCCGGGTGCTCCGGATCCCAGAACAGCTCGTAGACCCCGCCCGGAGCCGGCTCCACCCGCGCCTTGCGCGCCAGCCATTGCTCGATGAGCTCGGGCTTTATCCAGGCGTCAAAGACCTTCTCTATGGGCTGGTCGATGAGCATCTGGATGTCGATATCGCGAGAATGCATGAGCAGTGGCTTATTGTAGATTATTCAGAAGTCAGGCGCTACTTTGGAGCCGGTGGATTTGCCCGCGGCGCGCCATGATTGTATGATTAAGAGGAAAATGGAAAAGAAATGAAAAGACTATTCCCCCTGGCCTGCCTCTTATCATTCGGCGCGTGCATTTCCATGGAGCCTCCGGTCTATACCCCCCAGGCCGCGGGCCAGGGTCAGCGGACCATCCTCATGGTGTTCCCCTCGCCCGGGGCGTGGGTCGTGACGGACAGCGCGTCAAAGGCCGACTCCATGGCCAAAACCCTGCCGGTGCTGGGAACGGTCACCCAGGGGATGCAGGACGAACGCTACAGAACGGCCTCCGCGTCCCTACAGCAGTACCTGCCGCACTGGAAGCCGCAGGAGGTCCTCGCGCCCCTGCTGATGGCCGAACTGTCCAAAACCAGATTCCCGGGCAAGTTCATCCCCGTATCCGAGGCCGCGCTCGCCACCGCAACGGTCAGCGCATGGAACCGCGCCGCCGACACCTTGGATTGGCAGAACAAGTACCTGCATGAGGACACCGCCTTGCCGCACCCGCGCGATTACACCCGCGTCCTCGCCCTCGACGACGCTTTAGTCTTCGAGGCCAACCTGCTCCCTTACGTGGCGGCGGACGAGAGCGACAACGTGATCCCGAGCCTGACCCTCACCAGCCAGATCTATCGCTGCCGGGACATGCACCTGCTTTGGAGGAACGAGGTGACCGTGGATTCCAAGGCGAACGCCCGGACCCTCTACGAATTCAAGACCCTGCCCCGGCAGCTCATAGACCGCTGGAAGGAGCTGATGCCCACCTTGGCCGCCCAGGCCGCGCAGAACCTCAGCATATCCCTGGCCGGCGCTTCCGCGGCCGGCACGCCCTCCGGCGCGGCCGTCTCCAGCGGGACGGTGGAGGTTCCGGCCATATCGACCGGCACGGAGACTCCGCCTCTGGTCCCGGCCGTGGCCCCCAGCACCGCAGCGGTCATCACGCCGGAAGTCTCCAGCGGCACCGTGACGGCTCCTGTTATTCCGATCGTTCCGACCGTGGCCGTGAGCACCGAAGCGGCCATCGCGCCGGCCCTGTCCAGCGACACAGTCGCGGCCCCGGCGGTCTCCAGCGGCGCGGTCCCGGCTCCGCCTGCGCCCAACCCGCGCTGAGGCCGGGCGGCGTCCTAGTCGGCGCCGGCCGAGGCGACGAGCTTCTCCAGCTTCTTGCGGAGGTCCTTACGGGACTCGGCCCGACGGGCGCTGTCCAGGATTTCACCTATCATGGCGTCGAGGACCAAAGCCGCGGTCTTCTCCATGGTCTTGGACATGCCGGCCTTGATCTTGGCCTTGAAGATCTCCACCTGGACCTCGCGATAGGCCTGGTGGAAAGCGCTGCGCCACGACTCCAAGGCATCAGGGACGCCCGGCATCGGCTCCCCGCAGCCGCCCTGGCGCCGCGCCGCGCGCCCCTGACGCGCCTCGACGCAATCATAACAGTCGCATTCATCGGTTCGCGAAGTTTTCAGACACATAATATCCTCCTGATCATCGCCTCTTCGGGCCGTCGGCAACGGGGAGTTCGGGCCTTCCCTGACGCGCGTTGACCCAGCGCGCGGCGCTGAAAAGCCACAGTGAAAGCCGATTGAGATAAGCCAAAAGGGGCGCGGCTTGGCGCGGCAAGCCGGCGGCCCGGCGCTCGGCGCGGCGGCAAACGGCGCGGGCCACGTGCAGCCAGGCCCCGGCCGGAGCGCCGCCAGGGATGAGGAAGCCGCGCAAAGGCGGCAAGCCCTGGGACAACAGCCGCTCCGAACGCTCCAAGGCCCGGATGTCCGCAGTCAGATCCGCGGCAGCGCCCAGCGCGCAGCCAGCGCCCAGCAAAGCGGCCTGGATATCCCGGATCTGGGCGCGGACTGGAGCGCAGTTCCGCCCCCCCATAAGCGCGGCGGCCGCGCCCAGCAGGGAGTTAAGCTCATCGAGCTCTCCCCCCATCTCCAGAAGCCCGTGGTCCTTCCTGACCCGCCGGCCGCCCCGCAAGGTGGTCCAGCCCTGGTCCGAATCCTTGGCCATGCGCCCACGATACTACCAAAGTTTCGGCGCCTTATTTTGTAAAATCCGGGGATGAAGAAACCGACCGCGCTGCGGCCGCCCCCCTTCCAATACCACCCCCCCTTCGCGATGGGCAAAGACAAGACCAAGTTTCGTCTCCTGACCAAGAAAGGCATAAGTCTGGCGAAGTTCGCGGGCCAGCCCATGCTCCAGGTCGAACCCGAGGTCCTGGCGCAGTTGGCCAACGAGGCCATGCGCAACATCTCCTTCCTCCTGCGGCCGGCGCACCAGCGCCAGGTGGCCGCCATCCTCAAGGACCCCGAAGCTTCGGCCAACGACAAGTTCGTCGCCTTGACCTTCCTGCGCAACTCCGTGGTCTCCGCCCGCTTCGTCCTGCCGTTCTGCCAGGACACCGGCACGGCCACCGTCGTCGCCTGGAAAGGCCAGCAGGTATGGACCGGAGCGGACGATGCGGAATGGCTCACCCGCGGCATCTGGAAGACCTACCGCGAGGAGAACCTGCGCTATTCCCAGACCGTGGCCCTCGACATGTACGAGGAGAAGAACTCCGGCAACAATCTGCCGGCGCAGATCGACCTCTACGCCGCGCCGGGCATGGAGTACAAGTTCCTGTTCATCGCCAAGGGCGGCGGCTCCGCCAACAAGACCTTCTTGTACCAGGAGACCAAGGCGCTCCTCAATCCGGCGAGCCTCAAGAAGTTCCTGGTAGAGAAGATGAAGAGCCTGGGCACCGCCGCCTGCCCGCCCTACCACCTCGCCTTCGCGGTGGGCGGGACCTCGGCCGAGGCCGCCCTGAAGACGGTCAAGCTCGCCTCCACGGGCTACTACGACGCCCTGCCCGCCAGCGGCGACGCGCACGGCCGCGCCTTCCGCGATCTGGGCCTGGAGAAGGAACTGTTGGAAGCCGCCCGGCAGTCCGGCTTCGGCGCCCAGTTCGGCGGCAAGCACTTCGCCCACGACATCCGCGTGATCCGATTGCCCCGGCACGGCGCCTCCTGCCCGATCGGGATGGGGCTCTCCTGCTCGGCGGACCGCAACCTCCTCGCCAAGATCGACCGCTCCGGCGTCTGGCTTGAGGAGATGGAGCGCCGGCCTGAGCGGCTCATCCCCGCCGCCTACCGCGGCCAGTCCGTGTCCAAGGCGGTGCGCGTGGACCTCAACCGCCCGATGAAAGAGATCCTGGCCCAGCTCTCCCGGCATCCGGTCTCCACGCAGCTCGCCCTCAACGGACGCATCATCGTGGCGCGGGACATCGCCCATGCCAAGTTCAAGGAACGCCTCGACCGGGGCGAACCCCTGCCGCGGTACCTCATGGACCACCCCATCTTCTACGCTGGCCCGGCCAAGACCCCTCCGGGAGCGCCCTCCGGCTCCTTGGGCCCCACCACGGCGGGCCGGATGGACTCCTATGTCGAGCTCCTGCAGTCGCGCGGCGCTTCCATGGTCATGATCGCCAAGGGCAACCGCGGTCAAATCGTGGCCGACTCCTGCAAGAAGCACGGAGGCTTCTACCTGGGCTCGATCGGCGGCCCGGCCGCGGTCCTCGCGCAAGAAAATATCAAAAAGGTCGAGCTCATCGAATATCCTGAGCTCGGCATGGAGGCGGTCTACACCATCGATGTCGAGGACTTCCCCGCCTTCATCCTGATCGACGACAAGGGCAACGACTTCTACCGGCAGCTCGCCAGCCGCGGCGCGGCGCGCTGAGTCCGTATGTGGAAGACCGCCGAAGGCTCGACCGGACGGCTGGTCCAACTCTGCCTCGCCTACTACTTCTTCTACGTCATCTTCGAAGCCAAATTCCCAGGTCCGGCGGACTGGGCCTCTCTGGCGCTCATCCTCGTGGCCGTGGGCTTCCTGTCCCTGGCCGAAAAGAAGCGGGTCCGGGAATTGTCCCAGACTCGCGAATTCACGGCGGCCCGGCCGCCCCTGGAGGTCTCATCATGAACAAGACACTAGACACGATACTGCTCCTCGCCCTGCCCGCCTCGGGCAAGTCCGAGGTGCGCCGCTATCTGGAACTCATGCCGGCCCAGCCTCGGCGGGACGATTTCCACATGGGGCCCAGCGTCCAGCTTGACGATTTCCCCTATGTGCACATGATGCGGCGCATAGACGACGAACTGGCGGGGCTGGACCAGGGCCGCCTCTTCTTCCAGGCCCCGGACCGGCCCTTCCGCGATCCCCGCGACTGGGGCACATTGATCGAGCTGGTCAACGAGGACCACGCCGACTTGGTCCAAAAGCGCTTCCTCAACCCGGCCCACGCGGGCTCGGACCTCATGGACCGCATCGACCGCGCCGCGGTCAAGTGCGGCGCGCCGGCGCGCCTGGCGGGGCTGGACAAGTCGCTGCGCGCCAAGCTCGCCGAGGCCATCGCCGCGGAGTCGCGTCAGCTCGTCCAGGACAAGCAGAACAGCTATCCGGAGAGCCTGGAAGGACGGACCCTGGTCATCGAGTTCGCTCGCGGCGGCCCCCAGGGATCGACGCTGCCTCTGGCCGAGCCGTTCGGCTACGGCTACTCCCTGGCGCGGCTCGCTCCAGAGATCCTGGAGAAAGCCGGCATCCTCTACATCTGGGTCACGCCTGAAGAGTCGCGCCGCAAGAACCAGGCCCGCAGCAACCCCAAGGACCCGGGTTCCATCCTGCACCACGGCGTGCCCCTGGAGGTCATGCTCAAGGACTATGGCTGCGACGACATGGAGTGGCTGGCCCAGAACTCCGAACAGCCGGGCACGGTCAGCGTCAAGGCCCACGGCCGGACCTATCACCTGCCCCTGGCACGCTTCGACAACCGGGAGGACAAGACCTCGTTCCTGCGCGAGCCGCAGGAGGCCTGGAAGCCGGCGCAGGTCAAGGCCGTGCACGAGGGCCTGCGGGAAGCGCTGGCGCATCTGGCCGGCTTGGCCCGGCGCTAGTCCAGAATTCTGACCCGATCAGTATTGGTCGGGTCAGATGGCCGCAAGTTCAGCGGGCGGGCCGGAAGCCCAGGATGCCGTGGCGGTAGCCCGGGTCGCGGTTGCGCAGGTCGGCCGACCGCGCGTCGCCGGCGTCGTTGTTCCACGAACCGCCCCGAAGCACGCGGTCGGAGCCCGTAGGACTTTCCCAGGCGCTTCCATCAATCGGCGCGCCATTGTACGAATCGTGATACCAATCCTGTACCCACTCCCATACATTACCGGCCATGTCGCATAGCCCTTGCTTCGTATTGCCCTCAGGCTTCAAACACACAGGCGCTGTCGGCCCGTATCCGCAGTTCCCTATCATGGCCCGTTCGCACGTCGCGGCCTCGTCGCCCCATGGATATTTCTGCTCACGGCCACCGCCGCGCGCCGCATACTCCCATTCGGCTTCCGTAGGCAGGCGTCCGCCCACCCACCGCGAAAACACTTGCGCCTGCTCCCAATCCACCCCGGCGACCGGCTGGTAGTCCCCTACAAACCAAGGCCCGTACCACTCCGCCTTCGTGCAGACGCCAACATCCACGCACGCCTGGTACTGCTTGTTCGTCACGAGCGTCTTGGCCATTTGGAACGCTTGAACCGCAACGCTATGCCT
>CAIRTQ010000140.1 GCA_903881545.1 uncultured Elusimicrobia bacterium | reverse complement strand
CTCAACAACAAAATCCGCGTCTTTCAGCGACGCAGCTACGGGCTACGCAACGAAGAGCATCTGCGCCTCAAGGTCCTCACGTGCATGCTTGATCCGATCTGAAATCAGGTGAAAATCACCCACTCGCCGGGACGAAGACCCTAAAAAGATATCTGGCTGCTGAACTGGTGATGTTGGGGTGCCGCAAACTGGGCGGATGGAAGCAAACGCTTTGCCAAAATGCGGCGGGCTTAGGGCTGCGGGCGCTGTTCGCGGCTATCGAGAAGGCGGACACGCGCGGTTGGGTAACATTGCCCGCCCAAATCAGGCTTGCCCGCGTCCCGCTCAGTGCGGGGACCCACCGCGTCACGGTGAATTTTAAAGACCGGTCCGGGCAAATAGTAAAAACCGCCTCCTTCAATGACGTGGTCATTAGACCGGGCAAGAGGACCTTCATCACGTATCGGACGGACGAGGTCTCAGGGCAAGAGAGCAGCCCGATGGTAGCAGGAGAACGACCGGTCCCCAGTGACACCGGCGAACGCCTTCATAGCGCCGATAACCCGTGGGCACAGCCTCCTGCTGCCGTTGCACCAGCCACAGAAATCGCGCCGTCACCCGCTGCCGCCCCTGCGGAGCGGCTTAACTTTGCAGGCGTCACGATAGTCCCGGCTTGTCATCAGGAGGACGAGCCCCGCCAAGCAATCGCCGCGACTCCGGGCGACGCCGAAGCACACCTAGGGCTGGCGCAGGCCCTAATGCAATGCCAAGAGTGGACAGAGGCTGCCCTGGAATTCCAAAGCGCGGCGAACCTCGTGCCCAAGGATGACGATCTCCGACTGCTCATAACTGAGCGACTGGGGAAAATAGCGCTTCGCCAAAACCGGTTGCCGGAGGCCAAAGGACTCTTCCTCCGCGCGATAAAATTCGCCAATCTGCACAACCTTGTCGATACCAACCTTACCAACGCCTACCTGGGTCTGGCCTACTGCCTGGACGCACAAAACGACAGCCAAAACGCAATCAAGAATCTCAAGAAGGCGTACAGCTTGGTGCAGGACGAAGACATAAGACGACAAATCCGCGCGCGCCTGCAAGCGCTCAACGATCAAACTCGCCAGTAGGCTGGGCCGCCTTATTTTCAGTGCACGACACTCCAGGAGACCGGCGAGTCCACAGGGCGCCATGGGGCTCAAGATCGTCACCGGCACGGCCCAGGCCCCGGCGGCCACGCTGGTGCCCATCGCCATACTAATAATCCCAAATCCAGATTGCTTCCCCGACTATTAAGGGCTACAATTCCAAAGACCACCAACCATGAGCTGCGGCAAGGTCATGGGCGCTGAGAAGTTTTGGATTACAGATGAAGGGGAGACCATATGGCAAGAAGCCAGATTCCGTTTCTGCCGTTGCTAATCATAATCATCGCATCCGCATGTGCAACAATCCCTGAGAAATTTCCGTCCAACGCTGATCTCCTCTTCGATTCCGGGGTCGATGCAGGGACGAAGCTGGCAAAAAATAACGATGATTTGATTTCTAAGAATCACCCAATAATAGTGGTTGACATGAATATGTCGGCCAGCCGTGCGGAAATTGATCCACTTAATACAATCGTAAAAGATGCGCTGACTCACGCGATTAGCAAAGCAGGACTCCTGCTTGAGCGAGAGTCGACAGTTCTTCCGGATGTCGTTCGTGAAATGGGGGAGAAGTTCAGCGCTTCAAGCGAAGGCAGAGGGTATTCTACCGTCGGCACCGGCAAAATGAGGGCCATTTTGGATAATGCCGTGAATATTAGGAACAAGGGGGAACTTCCGACGGCAGCTGCCATCTTAGGCTACCGCATCCTTGATTTGGGAGTAATGTACAAGAAGGTGGACGATCCAGGTCTGCTTCAGCGATCCGCTGAGACTTATTTGTTCTATGAGTTCATTGATTCCAAGGATGGGCATGTCATCCGATCTGACCGACTGCGCGGCACAGCGACGGATACCATTAGCGTGGACGCTAGAGATACGGTAGAGAAATCCACATTGAGACCAACGGCATATCCCATGCCTACTTATGCGCCTGTAAGGGACCAAGTACGGCCCATCAGATTCGAGAATACGCCGCCAGGAAGCGAATTAAGGGCAAAGACGTTGGGGGGATTTTTTAAAGGCGTAGACATATTCGGTGGTGTCGCAATTCCGATGTACGCCCGCGTAGGAGGAACCACACTAAAAAACTCAACGGCGGGAGTCCAAGGCGGTCTTCGTATGAGGACGCATTCGATTTGGTCTGTCTTTGCGCGGTATTCATATTTACAATTACAAAATACGCATTATTATTGGGAGAACTGGACCCCGAGGTTGAATTTATTTGCGCTGGGGATTGAAGCGAGGTTCTTCCAGTACAATGGTTTTGAAGCTTACGGGCTTGTAGGTCCAGGCGTCAACAACCCTGAGGGGAAAAAGAGTTTGGCGGCAGCCCTAGCTGGGGTAGGAATGGATTATTCATTGTCTTCTTTTCTGATTTTTGGGGAGATTGCCTATAATTACACATTTTCCAATTACTCTCCGAGCCTTTTACAACAGCTTGCCAGCTTCAATGTCGGTGCGGGATACCGATTTGGCGAGTGACAATGCAGCCAGTATCTTCGAGTCTTTAGGCTATCGTGACGTCCCTCAAAATTCCTAGAGGGTTCCAAAAAAGCAGGAACTGGGCGCCATCAACGGCTCCGGGTATGCCCTTCCCCCCTTCCCCGGCAGCGCGCAGCATAGCCTCCTAAGATGCCAGACTAGCTATATGCCCCAGGCTGCTTCACCGGCGCCTCAGGGCTCGTAATCGTCACAGGCATGGGCCTAGCCCCCGGCAGCCCCGAGCACGGCCCAGAACGGGGTCCTGGCCGCCGCCGATGGACCGGCGGGGGGCGCGAGGCGCACCTCTCTTTGGTTCACTATGGGGCGCGTCCGGTTAGTGCTCCAAATCGCCGAGACAACACGTACGTTGTCCTGCGGGACGCTTGAACACACCGCTCGACCTGAAGCCCCGCGCCACTCCATGGAGGGGCTGAGAACCATGGAAGCCGCCGTGCCTCTGTGGTGCATCTAGTTGCGCCATAAACAACGATCTTGCGCACCTTTGCGGAGTCTTGCGGAGTTTGGCTGCCCGTCGGATTGGACACCACCCTGGACACCAAGCTCTCAACGAGGAATTGGGAGATGCCCGGAAAAGTGTTGTAGAATATACGGAGCCGGGCAGTTAGCTCAGCGGTAGAGCACTGTCCTCACACGACAGGGGTCATAGGTTCAAATCCTATACTGCCCACCATTTTTTAGCGCGAAATCAGAAAATCATCGACGGAGAAGCCGCAGCCAGGCCGAAGGGCCACTGCGGCTCTCTTTTTGACAACTTGAGTCGTTGTAAAATTTATACCATCCTATAACTCATCAGGATGGGCCAAAACACCAGCCAGCGACTGGCGAGTTGACCGGCACACTTGAGGAGGATTCCCAACGGAATTCTTATGACCAACAAAAAAAACCATTCAATGCAGCTCGGCAGCCAGGAATATAACCAGTTCGCTTCCGCCATCCACCAACTCCTGGAGGCCTCCCGCAGTCAGGCGGCCCGGTCCGTAAATGCGATTCTGACCACCACCTGCTGGGAAATCGGCAGGCGGATAGTCGAATTCGATCAAGGGGGTCAAGGGCGCGCTGGTTATGGTGAAGTCCTCCTTGAGCGATTGTCCGATTATTTGACGAAGCGCCTCGGCCGCGGTTACGGCATTTCGCAAATCAGATTAATGAGGCAGTTTTACCTGACTTACCCT
Organism: uncultured Elusimicrobia bacterium; assembly: GCA_903881545.1. Lineage (GTDB taxonomy): Bacteria > Elusimicrobiota > Elusimicrobia > UBA1565 > UBA9628 > UBA9628. Next base: position 23,821 of record CAIRTQ010000140.1, on the reverse strand, counting down.
CGTCCCCGAATTCGCCAGTCACTGACCGGTGAATTGGCTGGGAGAAAACACCAGTCGGCGACTGGTGAATCTTCCCAGACCATCGCAGCGAAGTCTCCGGCGGATCTCTCCACATTGGCAAAGTCTTTTCCCCTTTCGTGGACGCACTACACGCTATTGCTTCGGGTATCCAATCCCAACGCCCGAGGGTTTTATGAGGAAGAAGCGCTCCGCGGAGGCTGGTCGGTTCGACAGCTTGACCGCCAGATCGGCTCACAATTCTATGAGCGAACGGCTCTTTCTCGTGACAAAGCAGCCATGCTTACGAAAGGCTCCCGGTCGAAGCCTGAAGACCGTGTTACCCCGGAGGAAGAGATCAAAAACCCTTACATCCTTGAATTCTTAGGGCTCAAGGATGAATACTCCGAAAGCGAGTTGGAGGATGCCCTCATCCGCCATCTCGAATATTTCCTTCTCGAACTCGGCGCGGATTTTACTTTTGTTGCCCGCCAAAAGCGCTTACGCGTGGGGAATCAATGGTTTCGCATTGACTTGGTCTTCTACCACCGGCGGCTGCGGTGCCTGGTCCTTATCGACCTCAAGCTCGACCATTTCACTCACGCGGATGCGGGCCAGATGCATCTCTATCTCAACTATGCCAGAGAGCATTGGACCCATGCGGATGAAAACCCTCCCGTAGGCCTGATCCTCTGTGCCGAAAAAAATGAGGCGGTAGCCCATTATGCATTGGAGGGATTGCCCAACAAGGTTTTGGCCGCGGAATATAAGACGACGCTGCCCGCAGCACGAAAGCTGGAAGAGGAATTAAAACGCACCAGGCTCGCGTTGGACGCTCGAAAGACGATTGGACGTTTGGGCGGCAAGAAGTCATAAGCCCGGTCGCAGGATGAATCCCCCTCCAAAGACCTCTCCCGAGCTCGATAATTCCAGCCAAGAGATTGCGCGTCTACGCCGCGAAAATGCCGAGCTTCGCGCGCGCCTGGGAATCTCGACAGTGGCCGATGTCGCGCCGCCCATCCATGCTATCGAGCTCGAATTGCCAATACTGGGAGAGGGTCTGCTCGCAATCGATAATCAGGCCCCAGTTCAGGACAAGATCAAGCTGTTCCGCATGCTCTTCCAAGCCAGGGATGACGTCTACGCGACGCTCTCAATCAATGGGCAGACGGGTCAGAAACGGTATTTCCCAGCGTGCGCAGGCCCTTGGAGCGTCAAAAAAAACGAGCCGAAGAAATATTCCCCGCTCACGGATCAGGTCATCCACGACCATCTGTCGGGAAAGTCCACGATTGGGATCTACCCGCTCCTAAACGACAATGCCTGCCTATTCTTGGCCTGCGATTTCGACAAGGCAGGCTGGATCCTGGATGCGTTGGCTTACCTGGAGGCCTGCAAGCGCTACAACATCCCCGCCTATCTTGAGCGGTCGCGCTCTGGCAATGGCGGCCATGTCTGGTTATTCTTTTCCTCGGCTGTTTCTTCGGCATTCGCTCGGCAATTGGGAATGCGGCTGCTTCGCGAGACGATGGACAGCCGTGGCGACCTGGACATGGGGAGCTATGATCGGTTTTTCCCAAACCAAGACTTTGTTCCGAAGGGCGGCTTCGGCAATCTTATAGCCCTGCCTCTCCAGAAAAAATGTCGGGGTCTTGGTAATACCGAATTCCTGGATACCTCCTCATCCGAAATGCGGCCATGGCCTGACCAATGGGCATTTTTCAGCCATGTCCGACGAATCACTCCGCCGCAATTGGACGCGCTTCTTAAGGCAGTGCCCCCTCTGACGGTGGGCTTGAGTGCGGGCGCGCGGCCAACCGCGACGATTCTCGCCCGTCACCCAGCGCCCGAGGGCATCCGATGCGCCTTGGGTGGAGTCATAAGTATTGAGAAGTCTGGGGTTCCGTCCTGGCTTGTCTCGCAGATAAAGCATCTGGCGTCCCTGCACAACCCGGAGTTCCACAAGCGTGAGAAAATGCGGTTCTCCACTTACCAAACACCGAGATTTATTCGTTGCTACGATGAAGATTTCAGTCATCTTCATCTGCCGCGCGGGCTTTTCGCTCAGGTCGAAGAGTCGGCAAAAAACGCTGGGAGCCGCCTTGTGATTGTCGACCAGCGGCCGACGCCAGAGAAGCTGGCCTTGAGCTTTCAAGGCTCCCTGAAACCTCAACAAGAAAAAGCTGTCGCCGCGCTTCTGGCCCATGATATGGGAGTACTTGTGGCTCCGCCTGGGGCAGGGAAGACGGTCATGGGTTGCGCGGCCATCGCCAAGCGCAATGTCCCGGCGCTGGTTCTGGCCGATCGCAAGCCCCTCCTGGAGCAGTGGCGCTCGCAGCTGATAAAGTTTCTTGATCTTGCTTCAAAAGATATAGGCCAAGTAGGGGGCGGAAGAGACAGCCAAAGAGGCGTTGTGGACTTGGCGATGATTCAAAGCCTGGGGCGGCGCGAGGATTTGGATACATTTTTCTCCGGCTATGGATTCATCATCGTGGATGAATGCCACCACATTCCTGCCGTTGAGTTTCAGGGGTGCATTAAGAAGGCCTCGGTACGGTATTTCCTAGGCTTGACCGCCACGCCGTATCGCCGGGACGGCTTGCAAGAGATAATTTCAATGCAGTGCGGTCCGATTCGACACGAGATGGGGAAGTCCAGCGACAGCTTGCCGCTCAACGTGATTGTCCGAGAGACTGCTTTCGGATACCTCGAAGAGGACAATCAACACATTCAAGAAGTGTTCAAGAAGCTGGCTCAGGATGAAATGCGTAACGGTATGATTACTCAAGACGTTCTGGCGGCGGTGGCAAAGGGCCGCCGGTGCCTCATTCTTGGTCAAAGGAAAGACCATTGCGCGGCCCTTGCCGCTGCGCTTTCTGGAAAGGGCGCGGAGCCATTCATGCTCACCGGCCTCCAGGGCAAGAAGCAGCGCACCGCCTTGCTGAAAGCCATTGCGGAGACGCCGGCGAATAAGCCGCTCGTTGTTGTGGCGACCGGCCAATACTTGGGAGAGGGTTTCGACTGCCCGCAGATGGATGCGCTCTTTATGGCATCTCCCTCTTCATTCAAGGGACGGCTTGTGCAATACGTGGGCCGGGTCTTGAGGGAGCATCCCGGCAAGACAAACGCATTGGTGTACGATTATGTAGATTCCCAGGTCGGGGTTTTGAAATCAATGTACTATCGGCGCCTCAAGGCATATAAGACCTTGGGCGCGATCGAGATGGAAGCTTAAGACATGGCACGAATTCATCCTTGGTCCGGCAAGAAAGGGACCTGCTGGTAGATTATGCGGTGGATGGCCGACGGGGGCCGCTCAGCGCCCGCTCGCGGAGTGCAACCAGGCGAGAAAAAGCATCAGGCTGCACAGGTTAAGCGTGCCTCCCGGGCTCCAAAAAACCAAGAGCATTCCCACCGCCACCCCGAACATCTCCAACAAGGGCCGGCCGTGGGCACGGTCTCCCGCGGCCTTGGCATCGGCCAGCCTCTGTTCGATCTCCTCCAACTCGTGGCGGGACACCGTCATGCCGCCCAACGCGTGGGCGCTCCGGTAGTTCCCCAGCGCCCCGTCATAATCGCGGCTGCGCTCGCAGGCCTCGGCCATCGCCCAAAAAGCGGCGGCGTTCTTGTCATCGGCCTGAATCATGCCCGCGGCATGGGCCTTGTCTTCCTCATATAAGGTGCTCAGCGCCCGGTCCTGCTCCCGCTCCCGGTTCCTGGTCAGAAAAAACAGGAACCCCAACGACCCCGGCAGGATGAACCAGGCCGACGGCAGGAAAATGCTCAGCAGCCAACCCATGATCGGCCCGGCCAAGCCCAGGAACAAGAACAAGAGGTCAGGTATCTCGCGATCCCGGCTTTGGCGGAGCTGATGGGCGCTCCAATAGGAAGCCAAGCTGATGATCCCATACGCCATCAGCCCATGATAAACGACAAACAGGGCCGTTTTGAAAAGGGACAAGGCGCCGGTACCTGCTACTGCCCCGGCTGTTGCTGACGCCTCTGGATCTCCCGCTCCATCTCCTTGCCCATGTCATCCATCTCGGAGATTTCCTTCTGGATGAGCTCCTCGGCATGGTACGGCTGGACTGGGGTTAAGATCTTCGGCTCGACAGGCTTGGCCGGCTCCGCCTTCGCCAGGACCTTTTCCGGCGCGGTGATATCGACCTGAGGAACAGACGGCGCTGCGGCGGGCTTGGTTTCAACCGGCGGCTCCGGCGTGGGCTGGGATACGGCCACCGGCTGCTCCGCGGCCGGAGCGGTCACGGCCTTGGCCGCGCCCCCCGCCGCGATGTAGCGCACCTGTGGGTCGTTCTTGGCCAGCCAGCCCTTGACTACATCCGATTGAATGGAAAAATTCACGCTGGTAATGGTCAGGCCGTCCTTGGCCTGGCGCGCCATCGAGGTATTGACGCCAATCATGGCGCCGTGGCCGTCGAGCAAAGGTCCGCCGGAATTACCACGGTTGATGCTCGCGTCAGTCTGGAACACATTCTTGCCCTGCACTCCCCCCAAGTTCGCGACCACCGTACTCACCACGCCCTGGGTCAGGGTCCACAGCCCGCCCTGCTCCGGGTGCCCGATGGCCACCACCGGGTCGCCGGCCTGCACGGCGGCAGCATCGCCGAAAGGCACGACCGTGAGGCGGCCAGGGCTGCCCTCGATCTGGAGCAACGCCAGGTCCAGTGCCCGGTCCCAGGTCACGACTTTTGCGGCCAGAGGGTTGATCAGGTCCGTCTGCGGGTCGCCACTGAGCTTGGCCGGCTTCAAGTAGACTCGGATGGACGAGAAGGGCTGGCTGGCGTCCGACCTTACCACCACATGGGCGTTGGTCAGGACATGGCCCTGTTCGTCGATGATGCTCCCCGTGCCCAGCTCGCCGGCGCCGCCCTGGCCCACGGCCATGATCAAGACCACCCCCGGCCCCACGCGCTGATAGATCTCGCGCGCGGAGATCTCCCCCTGGCCGGCGGCCGGCGCGGCGGCGAGGACGGCAAGAGCGGCTACGAAAAAGGACAATCGGTTCATGGCGGCACCTCTCTGATTGCAGTTTAGCAAAATGCGCCCGTCCGTCAAGCATGGTATAATTGGCACCCGCCGCCATGAACGAAGACCGTGCCGCCATCCAGACTTTCGGGCTCACCAAGAGCTTTGGTGCCCTCGTCGCCGTAGACGGCATAGACCTGACCGTCCCCGAAGGCGAGGTATTCGCCCTGCTCGGCCCCAACGGCGCGGGCAAGACCACGCTCATCAGCATGCTCTGCACCTTGGTCAAGCCCACCTCCGGCTCGGCCCTGGTGGCGGGCCACGACATCGTCAGCGCCGGCCTTGAGGTACGCCGCCATATCGGCATCGTATTCCAGGAACCCAGCGTCGACGACCTGCTGACCGGGCGGGAGAACCTCTCCCTGCACTCCATGCTCTACGGGGTGCCCCGCCGCGAAATCCCCGGCCGCATCGAACGTATGCTCGCGGCCGTGGGCCTGACCGATCGCGCCGACGACCTGGTGCGCACCTACTCCGGCGGCATGCGCCGCAGACTGGAGATTGCGCGCGGCCTCATCCACGAGCCGCGCATCCTATTTTTAGACGAGCCCACCCTCGGGCTCGACCCGGCCAGCCGCCGCGCGGTCTGGAGCCACATCCGGGATCTAAAAAAGCGCGTTGGCGCCACCATCATGCTCACCACGCACTACATGGAGGAGGCCGACGACCTTGCGGACCGCGTCGCCATCATAGACCGGGGCCGCATCCGCGAGCTGGGCACGGCCGACGAGCTCAAGCGCAAGGTCGGAGGCGACATCGTGGTCCTCAAAGCCGACGTGGGGCCCGAGGCCTTCGCCGGGCTGGATTTCGTAAAGGAGGCGCTGCGCCAGGACGATACCCTGCGCCTGACGGTCCCGGACGCCCACCTCCACCTCAAGGCCATCCTGGACCGCTGCCCCTCCATCGCCGAGGTGCAGGTCCGGCGCGTCACGCTCGACGACGTGTTCCTCAAGTTCACCGGCCACCAGATCCGCGACGAGGAAGGCCGGGACACCATCTTCGAAAGGATCGCCGGCTCCCTCAACGCGCGATGAGCCTCTTGACCATCGAATTCAACGCCGTCTACGCCATCCTCCTGCGCGAGGCCAAGATCTACTTCCGGGAAAAAGAGCGCATCATCGCCGTCCTGGTCTCGCCGCTGCTCTTCCTGTTCGTGATGGGGAGGGGGCTAGCCGGGCACAGCCCGGTGCCGGGGGTAAGCTACCAGCAGTTCATCTTCCCGGGCATCCTGTGCATGGTCATCCTCTTCACGGCCATCACCTACGGGCTCTACATCATCTGGGACAAGCGGCTGGACTTCCTCAAGGAGGTCCTGGCCGCGCCCATCTCGCGCGCCACGCTGTTTCTGGGCAAGTCCCTGGGCGGGATGCTGGGCGCCGTGGCCGAGGCCTTCATCCTGCTGCTCATCGGCGCGGCCTTCATCCTGCCCCTAGGGCCGCTGCGGATCGCGGCGGCGCTGGCAGCCTCCCTGCTGGTCTCTTTCTTAATGGCCGCCATCGGGCTGGCCATCGGGGCGCGCATGAAGAGCATGGAGGGCTTCGGCCTGGTCATGAGCTTCCTGACCTGGCCCATGTTCTTCTTCGGCGGCGCGCTCTTCGACCTCAACCAGTCCGGCCCCTGGCTGCGCCTGGCCGCCTATCTGGACCCCTTCACCTACTGCGTGGACCTCATGCGGCACATCCTGCTGGGCTGGAGCGTCCTGCCCCCGGCCCTGGACCTGGCGGCCGTCCTCGCCTGCACGGCGGCAGCGACGGCCTGGGGCGTGGTCTCCTTCGGCGCGCTCCAGCAGACCCGCTGAGGCCGGCCCCTGGCCCAGCCGGCGGTTCAGGCGCGGACCACGGCTAAAAAATCCCTTGCATCCGCTATTTTTTTTGGTACAATTTTCTCATGATGAATAAAGGGATTGTCGCGCTGCTCGCATGCGTCGTTCTCGCGAACGCCAGGATCGTGGCCGCCGCGAACATCGATTTCGACCAGGGCGTAGACGTCAAGGGCATCGTGGAGTCGCTCCAAGCCCGCGTCACCCCGCAAGGCCGGGCCACCAAGGACGGCGTTGCGAACTGGACCGTCATGGTCTATGTCAACGCGAAAAATAATCTAGAAAAATACGGATTGCTCAATGTCAACCAGATGGAGATGGTTGGCTCCACGGACAAGGTCAAGATTGCGGTGGAGATGGGCCGCATGAGCAGATACGACTCCTCCGACGGCGGCTGGAAGGGCGAGCGCCGCTACATCATCCAGAAGGACAACGATGTGAACCACGTTTCCAGCCCCGTCCTCCAAGAGATCGCCAAGGCGGACATGGGGGACTGGCGCCACTTGGTGGACTTCGTCAACTGGGCCAGGAAGACGGCTCCGGCCCAGCACTACATGCTCATCGTCTGGAACCACGGCAGCGGCTGGCAGAAACTGACCGCCTCGGACAACTGGCTGCGCGGCATCTCCTATGACGACGAGACCGGCAACCACATGAGCACCCCAAACCTGGCCAGCGCCTTGGCCGCCATAGGCAAGATTGACATATACGCATCCGACGCCTGCCTGATGCAGATGGCCGAAGTGGGCTACGAGATCAAGGACTATGCCGACATCATCGTAGGCTCCGAGGAGACCGAGGCCGGCGACGGTTACACCTACAACACGATCCTCAGCCCGCTGGTGGCGCAGCCTGCCATGAGCGCGCTGGACCTGGCCAAGGTCACGGTCAAGTCCTACGGCGACCACTATGCCGGCACCAACGTGGGCGCCACGCAGTCGGCCATCGTTTCGGCGGGCCTGCCCAAGCTCGTCACCTTGCTCGACGGCTGGACCCAAGCAGTCATGGCCGCCAACGAGACCAAGCTGGTCGCCACGGCCCGCTCCCAGACCCAGCGCTTCTACTACGCAGACAACAAGGACCTGCGCCACTTCGTCCAGCTCGTCGACGCCGCCTCCGCAAACTCGGAGGTCAAGAACCAAGGCGCGCAGCTGGAAAAATTCCTGGCCAACGACCTTGTGGTCGCCAACATCGCGGAGAACAGCGGCCTGGACCACTCCCAGGGCTTGGCGATCTACTTGCCGGACTCCAGCTACAACAGCGACTACAGCAACCTCGCATGGGCCAAGGCCAGCACGTGGCCGAAGTTCGCGCAATGGGTAAAAGGCCTACGCAACTAGCCGGCGCAGACATCAGCATATCCGCCCCATGATCGGCGGGCTGGCGGTTGCCCTGTTCGCCTGCCACGCCCTGGCCTCCGCTGCGGCCCCGGACATCAACTTCGACCAGGGCGTGGGCGTCAAAGCCGTCGTAGACTCTCTACAGGCCCGCTTCTCCCCGAAGGCCCCGCCCGCAAAGGACGGCGTTGCGGAATGGACCGTGATGGTCTACATGAACGCCAAGAACGACCTGGACCGCTACGCCCTCAGCAACATCAACCTGATGGAGCAGGTCGGCTCCACGGACCGGGTCAAAATCGCGGTGGCGCTGGGCCGCCTGGCCATCCATGACCTCTCGGAAGGCGGCTGGACGGGCCAGCGCCGCTACATCATCCAGAAGGACAGCGACCCCGGCCATGTCACGAGCCCGGTCCTGTAGGCCATGCCCAAGGCCGACATGGGCGACTGGCATCACCTCGTGGACTTCGTGGCCTGGGCCAAGCAGGCGGCCCCGGCCCGCCATTACATGCTCATCGTCTGGAGCCACGGCACCGGCTGGGAGTTCGCCCCCCCTTCCGAAGGCGTCTGGGTAAAGGGCATCTCCTTCGACGCAGGCACCTTCCACCGCATCAACACGCCGGACCTGGGCAAGGCCATGGCGGCCATCGGAAAGATCGATGTATACGCCTCAGACGCCTGCCTCATGCAGATGGCCGAGGTGTCCTACCAGATCAAAGACCATGCCGACTACATCGTGGGCTCCGAGGCGGTCGAGCCCGACGACGGCTACGCCTACGACGCCTTTCTCGGCGCGCTGACGGCCCGCCCGGACATGAGCGCCGAGGACCTGGCCAAGGCCGCAGTCAATTCCTTCGGCGCACGCTACGCCGCAGCGGGCAAAAACGCCACGCTTTCTGCCGTTGCCGCCGCCAGACTGCCCGAGCTGCTGTCCAGGCTCGACTCCTGGAGCCAGGCGGTCATGGCCGCCGGTGAGAAAAAGGTAGTCTCGGACGCCCATTCGCATGTCCAACACTTTGTCATATACGGCCACAAGGACCTGCTCCATTTCGTCCAGCTCGTGGACGCGGGCTCCCAGAACGCGGCGGTCAAGAGCCAGGGCGCGAACCTGGAGGATTTCCTGGCCCACCGGCTCATCGTGGCCAGCGCGGCGGTCGGCGGCAATGAGGCCCACTCCCAAGGGCCTGGCCGTGTACCTGCCGGAATACATCTTCCTCCCCAGCTATGACAAGCTGTCCTGGTCCCAGGACGGCTCCTGGATGAAATTCGCCAAATGGGTGAAGGGCCTCTAGGCTAGAGCGCCACGGGCCTGCGCGATGAGAAGCGCAGGCCCGTATGTTTCGTCCCGATGACCGGGACCGGCGGCTGAGCGGCTACTTGACCAGGCGCGCGGTCTTCACGTAGTCCAGCAGAGGGAAGTCCTTGGCAAGGTAGGCGTTGCCTTCTCCCTGGAGGCGTCCCTGGTCCGGGCCCCTGCCCTGCGGCGCGCCCTCGCCATAGCCGTTGTAGAGGCCGTCGACGATATCCATGCCGGAGACCACCTGGCCGAAAGGAGCGAATCCCTGCGAGTCCAGCATCCCGTTGTCACCAAAGTTGACGAAGAGCTGGGTGGTGCGGGTATTGGGTCCGGCCGTGGCGAAGGTGACGAAGCCGCGCTTGTTGGACTGGCTGGCTGGGTCGTCTGGGATATTGGCGTTGTGCCACTTCGCATTGACGTCCGGCGAACCGTGAATGCCGAACTGGACCATGAAGCCCGCAATGTCTCGGAAAAAGGCGATATTATAAAAATAGCCAATTTTGACCAGATTGTAGAAGCGGTCCGCGCCGTTGGGGGCCCAGTCGCGATGCACTTCGACCGTGAAGTCGCCCTTGGTGGTGATGAACTTGGCCTGGAACACAGCCGGCGCCGTGGCCGTGGCCAGCTCTGGAGCTAGGAGCGCGGCATTGGCGGCGGGCTGGGCCACGGGAGCAGCAACAGTGCCGCTGGCGGCCGGTTGCGCCGAAGCCTCGGTGGAAGATTGGGCCGCCTTAGGGGCGCAGGCCGCCAGGATCATCGCGCAAAGAATGAAGCCGATCTTTTTCATGGGTCCTCCTTTGGACCTGGATAAGGTGCCACAGTTGCCGGGCCGGCGTCAAGGCGTCCGGCGCGCGCGAGCTCCGGCCTAGGGTCCGGTCTTGTAGCCGCGCGCCGAGACCACAGTGCAGAGCCGGGTGTAGATGCCCAGCATCACGCTGAAGGTCTCCACGTCCACCTTCACGTCGTAGATCCCCGCCAGCTCCGGCCGCTCCTTCCGTATATCCGCCAAGGTCTTGCGGTAGCCGCCGTTGCCCATGGCCGCGGAGATCTGGGTCGCCTGGAGGGATGCGGACAGCGGCACGGAGATACGGTACTGGCAGGACCGGCCCAGCACCTCGCCGGCATCCTTGGCGCCCGGGGGCAGGTCCCGAGGCGTAGCCGTGACGAACGAGAGCGGACCCTCCGAAGAATAGAAGACAGGATAGCCTCCCGGGGATATCAGGAGGGGGTGCACATGCGCGCCGAGCTCCTGCGCCCGAACCCCGCTGGCCGCCAACAGCGTGGCCAGCAGCAAAGCGGTCACAGCTTCCCCACCCGGCCCGTCACGGTGGTACAGGTCTTGGTGTAGGCGCCCAGGAACACGGAGGTAACCTTGAGGTCGCACTTCACGTCATAAAGGACGGCATCAGTCCGCGCTCCCAGAGCATCCTTGACGGCCGCGGCATAGCCCGCGTCGCCCCAAGCCACCAGGAACAGGACGGACCGGTCGCAAGCCTTGCCGCTGACGATTTCGTCTCCGGCGGCGGCCTTGACTTCCGAGGGCGCGGCGGAGCGATAAGAATAGGGGCTTCGGATATTCGTGTAGATCAAGCCACAACCCGAACAGGCCAGCAGTCCGAGCAGCAAGGAAAAGGCGGAAAGGCGCTTCATGAACATATGCTTGTCCTCCCTTAAAATCAATTCCTCATCAAAGAATCCAAGCCGGAATCCTGCGAACGGCCAAGAGCCGCCAGTATCTCCCGTGCGAAATCCGGCAAGGACGGGTCGCGCGCGCCCATCACCAGCACGATATCCCCCTCCCGGGCCTGGGCCGCGATCTCGGCCGCGATGTCGGCGCGCCGCGGCACATGCCGGGCCTGGGTCCCCATGCGCTGCAGCGGCTCCACCACATCCCGTGAGGAGACGTCCTTGGCCGCGGTGCCCCCCGCGTAGTAGATGTCCGGCAGCCAGAGCCGGTCCTCAGGCCCGATTCCGTCAGCGAAGGCCGCGACGAGCTCGGCCCGCAGCAACCGGGTCGGCGCGAAGCCGTGCGGCTGGTACACCGCCAGGACCCTCCGGGCGCGCAGGTGCGCGGCGGCCAGGGCCGCCGCCAGCTTGGCCGGATTATGGGCATAGTCGTCCACCACCTCTACCCCCCGGGCCCGACCGATGCTCTGAAATCGGCGCGCCACCCCTTGAAAGCCGGCCAAGGCCCGGCGGCAGTCCGCTAAAGACACTCCCTCGTTGAGCGCCGCGGCCACGGCCGCGACCGCGTTGGCCGCGTTGTGCCGGCCAGGCAGAGGCAGGACGAAGTCCTCGCCCGCGATGCGGAACCGCGATTCTCCCGCGGCCAGCGCCGTCACCTCGGCCCGGACCGCGCCGGCCTCCAGACCGAAGGTGCCATCCGCCGCGAAATCAGCGAAGCTAGGATCATCCGCGTTGACCAAGGCGGTCGTCACATTGCCCCGAAACTTGCGCAGGATATCCTTCATCACCGCGACTTCCTGATGGTCCTTGGTGAGATTAAGGAACACGCCCACGGCCGGACGGTAGTTGACCAAGGACCCATCGCTCTCATCCGCCTCGATGACCAAGAGGTCGGACTTGCCGCGGCAGGCGTTGCCGAACAAGCCGCGCTTTTCCAGGGCGATTAGGTTGCCGCCCGTGATGACGGAGGGCGAGCGTCCCGCGGCCTCCAACATCTCGTAGACCATGGCGACCACCGTGGACTTGCCGCTGGTGCCGGTCACGGCGATGGTGCGCATACTCGCCACGTGCCGGGCCAGGAGTTCCGAGCGGTGCATGAGGGGCACGCCCAGCCTCTTGGCCGCGGCCACCTCAGGGTTGTCGTCCTCGATGGCCGTGGAAAGGACCACCAGGTCCGTGTCCTTGACCACGGCGCCGCCGTCCTGGGGGAAGAGCTTGATGCCGAGGGCTTCCAGCTTGGCCTTGAGCCCCGGGTTACCGCCCCGATCGAAGAGGCGGTCCGAACCCGTGGCGGGCGCTCCGTCCATGGCATGCATCTGGGCCAGGGCGCTCATGCCCGCGCCGCCGATGCCGGAAAAATGTATCTTCACGCCGCCTGCATCATATCAAAAAGAGGTAATATCCCGGCGTAGCCATGATCCATTCATTCCTCCTGCGGCCTGGCGCCTGGTCTGCCCAGGGCCGCTATTTCGACGCCCGGTACCGTCTGCAGTCCGTGCGCGGCGATTTGGTGGTCCGGCATGAGCCGCTGCATTGGTTCCTCCAGGGCGCCCTAGAACTCGCCGAGTCCGGCAAACGGATAGACCTCGCCTGCACGGTCGCTCCTTCCAAAGGGGGCGCGTCCGCCACCTGGTCCTGCGCGCTGCCCGGGCTGGGCGAGTTGGAAGGCTCCTGGGAACTCGCGGGCCGGCGAATGTTCTCGTCCTACCGCTCCCGCGATAGGGTGCACGCGGGCCAGGCAACCTTTACACGCCAGGGTGAAGCGGCCTACCTAGCCGAGGGCGAACTACGGCGGGCGGACATCATCGTGTACTCCTGGGCGCTGACGCTACGACGGCACACCGTGCCGGTGGGGTGAAACCGATTACAGGCCAGGACTTCAGGACAATTCTATGACGAGGGCGCCCCAGGTCAGGCCGCTGCCGAAGGCGACCATCACCACCCTGTCGCCCTTCTTCACGCGCCCCTGCTGAACGGCTTCGGTCAAGGCCACGGCCGTGGAAGCCGCGGACATGTTGCCATACTTCTCAATATTAAGGAAAACCTTGCCCTCGGTGAGGCTCACGCCCATGCGCTTGGCCACCGCGTTGATGATGCGGATATTGGCCTGGTGCGGAATGACGAGGTCCACTTCCTCGGCGCTGTGTACGCCCAAAGTGTTCATGGCTTCCATGGCCGCATCGGCCATGGTCTTGACCGCCACCCGGAACACCTCCGCCCCGTTCATCTTGAGGTAGTGAAGACGCTGGTCCACGGTCTCATGCGAGGCCGGCCGGCGCGAGCCGCCCGCCGGCATGTTGATGAGCTCGCTCTGCGTGCCGTCCGTGCCCAGATAGCTGGAAAGGATACCCCCCGAGTCCACGGCCGCCAGAACCGCGGCGCCCGCCCCGTCGCCGAAGAGCACGCAGGTGTTGCGGTCGGTGTAATCCGCCACGGAAGTCAGCTTCTCCGCGGCCACCACCAAGGCGTAGCGGACCGTCCCGGCCTTGATGAAGTTCTGTGCGATGGTCAAAGCGTAAATATAGCCGGAGCAGGCCGCGGACACATCGAAGGCCGGGATGGGCCGGCAGCCGAGCGCCCCTTGCAGGCGGCAGGCGGTGGACGGAAACGCCGTGTCCCCCGTCACCGTCGCCACCACGATCAGATCGATATCTTGGGCGGTCAGCTTCGCCGCGGCCAGGGCTTCCCGCGCCGCGGCCAGGGCCATGTCGCTGGTGGCCTCGTCCGGCCGGGCCATGCGCCGCTCCTTTATGCCCGTGCGCTCCGTGATCCAGGCATCCGAGGTGTCCACCAACTTCTCGAAGTCCTGGTTGGTCAAGATCTTCTCCGGGAGGTATTTGCCCAGGCCGATGATCCCGACATTCTTGGATTGGCTCATATCGGATATATTATAGGAATTCAGAAGCCGCCATTTACAAACCCTCGCCTCAGGCGCCTGCCTTGTCTGCTCGGGCAAAATCGATATGGCCGCGCACCACGTCCGTACGGAGAAGCCGCACGCTGAGCCGTTGGCCGACGTCAAGGCCCGCGAAGCCGGCCGCCAACCGGCCCTCGATCGGCGGATTCAGAAGGCGGACCCAGGTGCCTTTGGCGGACGCGCCGGTGACGATGGCGTCGAACCGCTCCCCGATCCTGGATTCCAGAAGCATGGCGGCCGCGCTCTTTTCGACCTGCCGCTCCACTTTCTTCGCCGCGTCCTCCGCCTCGGTGCAATGTCTGCCCAGAGCGGCCAGTTCCTCCTGGCCGTAAGGCTGGGGGCGGCCCGCCAGCGCGGCCTTGAGCAGGCGCTGTGTGATCAGGTCAGGATAGCGCCGGTTCGGGGCGGTGGAATGAGCGTAATCCCGCACCGCAAGTCCGAAGTGCCCTACGGCGGCAGCTCCCGGGAGTTGGACGACATATTCTCCGGCGCCCAGCAGCTTGATGACGCTGAGGGAAAGGTCGGGAAAGCGCAGCGGATCAGAGGCTCTCTGCGCCGTCAAGAAGCGCTCCAGCGCCTTGGAGTCGGGCTCCTGGGGCAGGGGGAAGCCCCGCTCCAAGGCGAGCTCGACGATGCGCTCCCAGCGCTTGGGCTTGCGCACCACGCGCCGCAGGGACGGACAATCCCGGGACGCGAGGTAGCGCGCGGTCACGCCGTTGGCGGCGATCATAAAATCCTCGATGAGGTCCCTGGCCCGGTTCTTCCTTTCGGCGGCGAAATAGCTGAGCGCGTCTCCTGCGAAGACCGGCCGGGCCTCCACCGTCTCGAAGTCCAGCGCTCCGTTGGCGTGGCGGAAGGCTTTGAGCCCCTGGGCCACGCGGTCCTGGAGGCACAGGTTCTCCGCGAGCCCCGCGACCGCTTCAACTTCCCGCGGCAAGGGCCCGCCCTCCAGCCAGGGGCCAACGACGCTATAGGCCAGCTTGGCGCGGTTGCGCACCAACGCCCCGTAGATGTCCGTCGCTTGCAGAGCCCCGTCCGCGCCCACGACCATGTCGATGACGACAGCCAGGCGGTCTGCCGCGAAGTTAAGGGAGGTCAGGTCGGTCGAGAGCCTCTCGGGGAGCATCGGGAAAACCTGCGCTGCGGTATAGACCGAGGTAGTGTTCTGGCGCGCGTGCGCATCAAGCGCCGACCGCGTCTTGACCAAAGCGTCCACGTCGGCGACGGCCACGAGGATCCGGGCGGACCCTCCGGCCAGGGCCTCGGCCACGGAGAGCTGGTCCAGGTCGCGCGAATCATCATTGTCAATGGAGCACCAGAGTAGGCCTCGGAGATCACGCGCCGGCGCTTCCGGCTGCACCACGGGCCCGGCGAGGGCATCCAGCTCGGCGAGCGCCTGGGGCGGGAAATCAGGGAGCATTCCCCTTTCGAGCATGGCCCGGCGGGCCATATCTCGCAAGAGGGTACGGTGAGGAGTATCAGCCATGGAGAGAGTTTACGGCGTCCGAGGGGCGGAGTCAAGCGGGCCGGGCCTTGCGGCCCGCAGAAAAACCCCGACAAAGTGGTAGAATAATTTCAGCATCTGTCAGGGGGAACCATGGCTAAGACCAAACTCATCCGCCATCCACGCAGCGACGGCATGCCGATCGGCGAACGCCTCAGCCCCCCGCCGGCCAAGCCTGTAGACGAACTCAAGACGGTCGGCCACTCCGTCCCCCGCATCGACGGCCTGGAAAAAGTCATGGGGGCGGCACTGTTCCTTGACGACATCGAATTCGGCCCCAACCTCCTCTACGCCGCCGTGGTGGAGAGCCCCTACGCCCACGCCCGCATCAAAGGCATCGACACCTCGGCCGCGGCCAAGGTCCCGGGAGTGGTCAAAGTCGTCACCGGCAAGGACTTCCCCTACGTGTTCGGCCTGTACATGAAGGACCGCCACATCTTCGCCCAGGACCGCGTCCGCTTCGTGGGCGAGCAGGTCGCCGCGGTCATCGCCTGGGACCCCAAGATCGCCAAGAAGGCCGCGGCCTTGGTCAAGGTCGACTACGAAGAGCTCACGCCCATGCTCGACCCCGTGACCGCGCTGGAGAAGGACGCCACACTCATCCATCCCGACCTCGGCCGCTACCAGCACGTGCCCTGGTTCTTCCCCAAGGCCGGCACCAACATCGCCCACTGGCGCAAGATCCGCAAGGGCGACGTGGAGAAGGGATTCCAGGACGCCGCCCTCGTCTTCGAGGACACCTACACCGTGCCCCGCTACGCGCACTGCTCCATCGAGGTCCACGGAGCGGTCGGCCTCTACGACGCCTCCGGCCGCCTCACGGTCTGGACCGCCTCGCAATCGCCCTACACCCAGCGCCACGGCTTCGCCGAGGCCCTCGCGCCTCTGGGCCTGTCGCACAAGGACATCCGCGTCATCACCCCCTACATCGGCGGCGGCTTCGGCGGCAAGGCCGGAGTCTCCATGGAGATCCTCGGCGCGGCCCTGGCCACCGCGGTCAAGGGCCATCCCGTCAAGGTCCTCTGGAACCGCGCCCAGGAGTTCTACAACACCTACCAGCGCCAGGGCGTGGTCTCCAAGCTCAAGATGGGCGTGGCCAAGGACGGAGCCATCACGGCCCTGGAGCACACCATCTACTGGGACGCGGGCGCCTATGTGGAATACGGCGCCAACGTGGTCAACGCCACCGGGCTCTCCGCGACCGGCCCCTACAAGATCGCCAACGTCAAGATCGACTCGGTCTGCGTCTACACCAACCTGCCGCCCGGCGGGCCTTACCGCGGCTTTGGCTACTCCGAGTTCGGCTTCGGCCTGGAGTCGCACCTCACCCAGGTCGCGCGACGGCTCAAGATGGACCCCGTGGCCCTGCGGCGCCGCAACGCCATCAAGGAAGGCGACATCCTCGCCTACGGCGCGCACATGAACCCCACGGGCCTGGCCGAGGCCATCGACCGGACCGCCGCCGAGATCCGCTGGGGCGTGAAGGAGGAATCAGCGGACCCGGAGAAGGCCATCGGCAAAGCCTTGGTGCTTTATTGGAAAGCGCCGGCCATGCCGCCCAACGCGTCCTCCTCGGCCTTCCTCAAGTTCAACGAGGACGGCAGCATCAACCTGCTGGTCTCCGGCATGGAGCTTGGCCAGGGCCTCCTGACCGTCATGGCCCAGATCGCCTCCGAGGTCCTTACCGTGCCCATGTCCAAGATCCGCGTGGAGACCCCGGACACGGACCGCAACCCTTACGAATGGCAGACCGTGGGCTCGCATGTGACCTGGGGCTGCGGCAACGCGGTCAAGGCTGCGGCCTTGGACGCCCGGGAGCAGATGCTCGCGACCGTCGCGCGCGCCCTGTGCATGGACAAAGCGAGCCTTTACCTGGAAGGCGAGGCGGTCAAGTGCCGCTCCCGCAAGGGCTGGGAGCTGCCCTTCCGGGACTTCGTCATCAACGGCATCCAGGCCGCCGACCACACCTTCAAGGGCGGGCCGGTCATGGGCCACGGCATGTTCATGCCCGAATTCTCCTCCGCCATCGGCGACCCCGAGACCGGCCAGGGCGGCCATCCCAACGTCCACTACACCACGGGCGCGGGCGGCATCGTGCTGGAAGTCGACAAGAAGACAGGCAAGGTGCGGGTCCTGAAGGCGGTCCTGGCCGCGGACGTGGGCAAGGCCCTCAACCCGGACCTGATCCGGGGCCAGGTCACCGGCGGCCTCCTGCAGGGGCTGGCCACCGTGCTCTACGAGGACATGCGCTTCGACGCCAAGGGCCGGCTCCTGAATCCGAACTTCTCGGACTACAAGATCCCCACGGCCCTCGACGTGCCCGACGTCGTGGTGCCGATCATCATCGAGACGGCCCAGCCGGATGGGCCCTACGGCGCGCGCGGCGTGGGCGAGCACACCATGATCCCCGCGGCCTCCATGGTGGCCAACGCGGTAGAAGACGCCGTGGGCATCCGCATCAAGGGCATGCCGATCACCGCGGAAAAGATCGCCTTGGCCCTACGCCGGCCCCGGGGATAGGATATGCGCATCAGCGACCTGCTGCGCCCGGAAGCCGTCCTGGTCCCGTTGCGCGCCGCGGACCGCCACCAAGCCATCGCCGCGCTGGTGGACGCCTTGCCCCTCGGCGCGGCGGGCCCCGCAAACCGGGCCGCGATCCTATCCGCGGTGCTGGCCCGGGAAGCATCCGGCTCCACCGCCATCGGCAGCGGCGTGGCCATCCCGCATGCCCGCACGCCCCATGTGCCCACCACGCTGATGGCGCTTGCGCTCCTGGCCGACCCGGTGGGTTTTGAAGCCGCGGACAGCCAGGCCGACAGCCAGCCCGTGAACCTGGTCTTCCTGCTGGCCATCCCGGCCGCGGACCCGCATTCCTATCTCCCCGTCCTGGCGGCCCTGAGCCGCATGGTTTCCGATGAAAAACTTCTGCGCCGCATGAAAAAGGCGGCCTCCCGCGAAGAGCTCTTCGGCCTCGTCTCCGACTTCCCCCTCTGAGCCGCCCTCGGCCATGAAACTCCGGATCGCGGTGGTCGGCGGCGGGGCCTCGGGCCTGGCCGCAGCCATAGCCGCGGCGCGGGGTGGGGCGCAGGTGACGGTTCTGGAACGCGGCCGCCAGCTCGGCCGCAAGATCCTGGCCAGCGGCGGCGGCCGCTGCAACTTCACCAACAGCTGCATCCTTCCAGAACGCTATCATGGCGGCAGTCCCGACTTCATCCGTGAGGCTCTATCCCGCTTCGGATTCCAAGAGGCGATGGCCTTCTTTTCGGACCTGGGCCTGCTCGCCATGGAGGAGCGGGACGGCCGGGTGTTCCCGCGCTGCGGGAAAGCCCAGGCGATTTTGGACGTGCTGATGGCCGAGCTGGAGCGCCTGGGCGTGGAAATCCGTCTGGGCATCGCAGCCGAGCAGGTCCTCCAGGAAGGAGGCGGCTTCATCATCAAGACCGCCTCAGTGCCTTGGAAGGATAAAGGCGCTCCCGTCGAGGTGTCCGGAGAGGTACCCTGCGGCCGCGTCATCTTGGCATGCGGCGGGGTTTCCTATCCGCAATTGGGCGCGGGCGAAGGCGCCTACACGCTGGCCCGCTCTTTGGGACATACGGTGACGGCCCTGTCCCCGGCCCAGGTCCCTCTTTGCGTCAAGGAGAACGCGCTCAAGCGCCTGCACGGCCTGCGCGTCAAGGCCGCGGTCAAGACATTCCGCTCTCAGCGCGAAGCAGCCCAAAGCGAGGGCGAGGTGCTCTTTACCGATTACGGCATCTCCGGCCCGGCGGCATTGGACGTGAGCCGCGCGGCTCTCCGGGACCCCGGCCAGGGGCCGGCCCAGGGCAGCCTGAACCTTTTCCCGGGATCATCCCCTCAGGAGCTGCGCGCGATGATCGAGGCGCGTTGGACGGGTCGGAGCCAACGGCCTCTGAAAGATTTCTTCCTGGGGATGTTCCCGGCCCAGCTTTCCGGGGCGATTGCCGACGCGCTGGGCTGGGATCCGCGCCGGCCGTTGGATTCCTTGGGCCGGGAGGGACCGCAGCGCGTGGCGGCCTTGCTCCAGGATTGGCGCTTTGAGATCACGGCCGGCCGGCCGTGGAGCGAGGCGATGGTGACGGCCGGAGGCGTAAACACGGACGAGGTGGACCCGCACACCTTCGAGTCGCGCAAGGTCCGCGGCCTTTACCTGACGGGAGAACTGCTCGACGTGGACGGCGACAGCGGAGGGTTCAACCTCCATTTCGCCTGGGCGTCCGGGCTGAGCGCGGGCCGGGCAGCGTCGCAGAGCCGTTGATTCTATCTCTAAAGAGTTCGCACCCGATCGGAGAGAGGGTGCGAACCCCGGTGCCGACAGTCCCGTCGACACCGTTCTGTTGTTTTGTCGATCCCGGGGGTAGACCGACAATCTCTGGGCGCGGTTGCCCTGGCACGAACCACCTTGTTACGGCCGGGCGATTGGAAGGGGTGGTCGCTACGTCTGCCGTTTTAGGAATTTCACGTAAGGGACAAAATCCGCGCCCTCCCGGTAGGGCTCTCTCAGTAGCCCCTCAGCACTAAAACCCATTTCGCGAAAGAGACGATGCGAGAATGCATCCATGGAATTGACGTAGGTATAGATTTTCCTGACGCCGAGAGCCGCATATGATTTCATCACTGCCTTAATCATCCTTTGAAGACCGGCCCCATCATTTGTTTCTCGGAGAAGCAAAACTTTAAGACTACCACCCCGCTTGGGGGTTATGACTAGGATTGCGACCGGCCGGGACTTGCTGAATGCGACAGCAAATTTGCGTTTCTTTTTTGACGACGCCAAGGGGTGAGCATCCCATGAACGCAAGACCGTTGCTACCCATTGATCATCAACCTCGAAGTAATGCATCCCCATTAGCCGCTTGATAAGGGGGGCAATCAAAGGCAACCGCTGTCTCTTTGTGGAGATTGCGTCAATACGTCTCCCCTCGACCTGCGGATGGAACTTGTGGGGAGGTGTTGGTCGCAATGATCGATGCAGGTTCCGACCGAAAACGAGTTCTGTAGCACCTGGCTTATACTGGCCCTCAAGCGTTGCCTCAACGGCGTATCCGGAATGAAGCAAGTAATTCACTGCTTCCCCATTCAATGCCGGGCAAGTGCAAAAAACCTTTCTCACCCCCATTATCTTGAGGGCATCATGAAGCAGTCCCCTCAATTTCTGACCATATCCCCTGCCCCTGGCTATTTTGCAAAACAGAGTCGGCCCTGTCTTCACAGTATTGCCCAATTTGAATGTTAACGTTGTGAATCCAATTAGGCGGCCGTCCCAATACATTTCATAAACCTGTCGCGACATCGAGGTAAATCCCGGCGCCTGTCTTTCAGTCAGGGACTTGATGAAGTCTTCGTCTATATCGCTGTACTGTTTTGGCAACTCCTGCAGCACGAGCTGAGAAAGCGCCGCCTTATTTTTGTCCTGAAGCTCAGCCAGCGCAAATCTTGAATGATGCTGTAGTTGCATAGTCTCGATGGTGCGAGTCACCAGACGCTGATAGAGCGGGCTATCGGCCGTAACATAGAAATAGCCTTGCGGGACGGTAAAAGTTGGGAGTATCGACTTAATCTCCCGAAGGGGGATAGGATTCACATATCTAAGAACAGTCCCTAACTTAAAGGCATTGCCTTTCGAGTGCCCACGAAAATATTCAAAAAATCTTTCTTCTGTGGCGCCCAATAGGCCGACTGTATCCCACAATTTCCCCACATCGTCTGTAATGATATCCTCAATAAGCGCAAGCCCGGTTATCGCCTGGATCCCGCCCGTTTCAAACAAGAACATCCGCGGAGTAATGCAGAGTGGCCGTTGTTTCCGCAGCTCAAATTGCTTTTGTCGAGAATAGATTCGTTCAGCGAAGGGCGGATGAATTGAGACCAGGATAGAACCCTTCATGACACTTTGGACCGTGATTGGAGAACCCGACCACGCAGATCACTCCATGCCTGCTCATCAAATGCCCCCCTGTCAATAATCCTGATACTTCGGCGCCATAGTCGGCCCTCAAAATATCTTCCAATCAGATCAGCGACCTCTTTAGAATTGATAAAGATATCTCTGTGCCCCGTCGTTGAGTAGTGCTCCCCCAATGCCACGAGGTAGACCTTTGTTTGGTCGATTCGCTGCACACTGACGGGCAGAATCTGATCGCTCTCGGTATCCTCATCATGGAGGCAGGCCAACGAAAAGTTTTTCACCCCTTTGAATCCTTTGATCAAACGTTCAATCCATTCGATCTTTTCTGGCGTAATGCGTTCCAGACGCCGAAATGCGGCTGGGCTATTCTTGACAGCCTTATGAAATCTGTCATAGTAGTCCTCTTCTGGACTTGATGGCCGCTTGGTGGGTGGCAATTTCCCGAAATGGCAGATATCCACGTTATGCTGTGCGGATGCAATCTTGTTCTCGAAGTCGGCATAGAACTCGTCTTCGTGCAATACATCTACACGGTTGACGCCTGCGAGTGTTCTTGTCCAGTCGGCAACACAATCGGACAATTCCAACTTGGACCAGCTATCACTGAATGCCACATAGAGACCTAGCAGCATCACCTGAGAATAGACAATAACCATTGCCCAATTTGGGACGTATTTCTGAAAGGATGAGAGCCACTCCGGGATGGCGCCAGTAAGCAACAGCGCCACCTGCAACAATACGAGAATGGCAAGAACTGTTCCTCGGGATTTCACGGTTCCTCCTTAAGCCTCTGGGCAATAACTTTCATAAGATTCAGCGCCTGATCCAGCAAGGGGGCGTGCTTGTAAGGCCAAGGGCTCGCCCCCGAAGGATGGGGCAATGGGATGATTATACACCCTGGCGGAAATCGCGGGAACATACTCGGCGACAATTCCTCTTCGGAAAAACTCTTGCCCACATAACGTTCTAGCTTCCCCTCTGCGCCGCATATGGCCTCAAGAGGCTGCTCCCCCAAAGTGATTATAAGCCGCGGTTTCAGCGAGATAAATTGCCTCTCCAAGAATTTCGCACAATTCCTGACGATTTCTTTGGCAATTGGAATCTTCGTATTGCACTTCACTAATGCCGTGAAATATATCTTTGTCCGTATCTCAGTTTCACTTTCACCAAGCCCCCCACGCACCAGCCAAATCATTAATTTCTTCCCGGCTGGCCCTGAAAACGGTTGCCCGGAGGCGAGTTCTTTCTTCCCGGGGGCCAGCCCGACAACTATGATTCGGGCGGGGGATCCACGGCTCATAAGTTTCTGCGGATGTTGAACGCGAAGACCTTTCTTGACACAAAGGTCACATGAAAATATTTCACGGTCGAGCTGGCTCAGCGCAGAATTCGGAGAAATGTGCTTCATGGAATTTAGAAAGCAGTATCCGGATAACAGGCAATGGATGGATCAAACATCCGGCCTCCGCAGCCGCAAATCATCACTGTTCTTTCCGGAGCACAGCGGACTTACGTTCTGATTTCTGGCCAGCCAAGCGCAGTACCCGTCGATATCGGGACCGGCCATATTAAGTGCGAATTCCACTCCGAAGAGAGCGAGGACAAAATACAATTCATTTTCCTCTGTCCGGAGGAAGTCGTACTCAAATACCACCTGCACCTGCGAGTTCACTTGATCCAGCCACTTGGCATTGGACTGATAAACCCACCTCATGTTTACAGGCCAGCCTGCTGTCTCCCCGAGGCGTGCATGCCGACGCACCGGATCGAATTGCCCTTCATCCACTATGTAGTCCTGTCCACCTGGACAACCCTCCAAACGCTGTGCGAGCGCCTCCACGCCCACTTTTGCCAGAAACCGCGATAACGACTTACCCATTTCGTTTGGCAAATTCACTGGAATCATAATTTCGGCACTTTCACCGCGCTTGATGCTTTCAAAAACGCATGTGGGGACATCAACTACGGCTTTGATAGGACCCTCTGTGAGTTTACGAATCAAGACGGGCGTGTTCGGCAGGATGAGACCACCAATCGCAGGCACCCTGCCGCGCTTGTTCGGCACAGCTTGATGAGATCGAAGAACTCTAATCGCGTTTGATTCCAGAAATGGCTTCTCCACTTCGCGAGCGAAGTAGTTATTGCAGTCATCGCAAGAGGATGTCCCGGGTCTAGTTGAAAAGAGTTGAGGCGATTCCCCCGGCTTGGTAGCATCAAGTTGGGACAAGAAGCACCAAAGGAGGAATCGCCAAATGGGAAGGTATCAAATTCTTCGTCGCAGGGACAGCGGTCGCG
>CAIRTQ010000139.1 GCA_903881545.1 uncultured Elusimicrobia bacterium | reverse complement strand
GCGCCGCTACAACGGCCCGTTGCGCCTAAACTACCCCGTCAAACAGGGGTGGCCGGTTTGCTCGGAACCCTGGCCTGGTTTGCGTCGGAATGTTGGCATGGTTTGCCTCGGAATGGTGGCCGGGTTGGCTCGGAAAACGCAAAGCGCGTTCTGCCGATTAAAAAGATGAAAAAGCAATCCTGGTTCATCCTGACAGTCGTAGCAAGTGTTCTCGCATGAGTGACTTAATCCCCCGATTCCCTGAGCCGGGCGGCGAATTCCTCCTCTACCAGCTCTACCAGACCCGGAATGGCCGCACGCGCATCCAATGCCGGTTTGAGAATGAGGCGATCTGGCTGTCCCAGGTTCAAATCGCCGCGCTTTTCCAAACCGCCATCGCCAACATCAACCTGCATCTCAAGGCCATCTACGCCGAGGGAGAACTCGCATGACCGACCAGAACCAATTCCTTCTCTACACCGCGCCAAATGGGGCGGTGAAAGTGGACGTGTTCTTCAAGGATGAGACGGTTTGGTTGACGCAAAAGGCGCTGGCGGAGCTTTTCGGAGTCAAGCGCCCGGCCATCACGAAGCACTTGGGCAACATCTTCGCCACTGGGGAGCTATCGAAAGATTCAGTATGTTCCATTTTGGAACATACTGCCGGGGACGGGAAAACCTACTCGGCCAAATACTACAACCTCGATGCCATCATCGCTGTGGGCTACCGGGTGAACAGTTACCAGGCCACGCAGTTCCGCATCTGGGCGACCAAGATACTGCGGGAATACATCATCAAAGGCTTCGCGATGGATGACGAACGCCTGAAGCGGGGCAATAAAGTCTTCGGCAAGGATTATTTTGAAGAACTGCTGGAGCGCATCCGCGAAATCCGGGCCAGCGAGCGGCGTTTTTACCAGAAGATCACGGACATCTACTCCCTTTCATTAGACTACAGCGCGGACGCGCCTCTGACGAAGGAGTTCTTCGCCACCGTGCAGAACAAGCTACACTGGGCCATCACCGGCCAAACGGCGGCGGAATTGATCTACGCCTCCGCTAATGCAACGAAGATTTACATGGGCCTGACAACGTGGAAGCACGCGCCGGGCGGGAAGATCCTGAAGTCCGACGTGGCGGTGGCGAAGAACTACCTAAGCGAGGCGCATGTCAAGGAGCTCAATCGGATCGTTTCCGCCTACCTCGATCTGGCGGAAAATCGGGCAAAGCGCGGCATCCTGATGTAGATGGCGGACTGGGCAACATTCCTGAACGACTTCCTGAAACTGTCGAGCTATCCGATTCTGCAAGACAAAGGCAAGGTGAGCGCTCTGGAGGCGAAGCTGAGGGCTGAAGGGGAATACGAGGTTTACCGCAAACGTCAGGACGTGGACTACATCTCGGACTTCGACCGGGAGATAAAGCGGTTGGAAGGGACTCGCGCCGAACCCCAGAGAATATGGATGAGGACGTCAAAGGCGGGGCGGGCCAACACTTCACGCCGCGCCCGCTGATTGGCGCCATGGTAGACGCCCTTGCCCCCTCCGGGCCAGGCCATCTCTGATCCCGCGCGGCCAGCGCATTGGGCCATTGACGAAAAGATATAATTAAGGTATAATAAATATACCGAAATGGAATTCGAGTTCGACGTGCCCAAAAGCCAGGCGAACAAAAGGAAACATGGTCTCGATTTCGTCGAAGCCCAGGCGCTATGGGAAGACTCGGAGCTTCTTGAGATCCCGCTCAAGTCCGCGGATGAGCAGCGGCTTCTGGTCATCGGGCTTATCGGCAGCAAGCACTGGACGGCCATCATCACATACCGACAAACACACGTTAGCATCATCTCGGTGAGGCGATCACGCGATGACGAGAGGGAACTATATGAAAGCTAAGGAACTAGACAAGATCTTCGACGCCGGGGGGAACATTACCCAGTACCTCGACCTCGCTCGAGCGCGGAGAGTCAATGAATCCCCCCAGCGCGTAAACGTGGACTTCCCCGTCTGGATGATTCATTCTCTGGACAAAGAGGCTGGCCGCCTAGGCGTCACCCGGCAGTCCATCATCAAGATCTGGATTTCTGAACGACTGAGCCACCGCCCCGCATAGGATGACTGCCTTGGCGGCCCGCCCATGAACCACACCTCAGTCCTGCGCACCCCCCTCGACGCCGCAGAATTCAAAGGCCGTGGCGTGCGCCGCCTCCCCTTCGCGTCCGGCGTCTACCGGACCACGCGCAAAAGCGCCGCCATCCAATCCCCCATCCTCCTCCCCCCAGCGCCCTTCAACGAACTCGTCGGTTCCTGGAACGCCCTGTTGCCGCCCGGTGCCACGCTGGTGATGGAAGCCCGGGCCCTCGTAGGCCGCACCTGGACGCCCTGGTATCTCCTCGGCTCGGCCGCAGGCAGGCCGGGCCGAAGGCTTGAGCTCAGCTCGCCAGATTCCCAGGCAGACAAATACGGCCACGTCGACAAGGACACACTCATCCTCAAGTCCCCCGCCCGCGCATTCCAGTACCGGCTGAAGTTCACGGCCCCCAGCCGGCCCGCGACCCTGCTCCTGGCGGCCGCCACCGTCTCGGATTCCCGCGAAAGCCCGCCCCAGTCGCCGCCCTGGAAGCCCGGCCCCTGGATCCGCGAACTCCCGGTGCCCCGGCGGTCCCAGATGACCGCTCCCGCCGCATACAAGCGCGATATCTGCAGTCCCACCTCCGTGTCCGCGGTCCTGGATTACTGGGGCTCGCACCAATCTGCGATAGAAATGGCCGACCGCGTGCGCGACCGGACCACTGGAGACTTCGGAAACTGGACCTTCAACATGGCCGCCGCCGGCGCCCTGGGCCTGGAAGGATTCGTAGCGCGCCTAGAATCCCTGGGCGACCTTGCGGCCGAAGTCGCGGCCGGCCGACCAATTGTGGTCAGCGTCGGCTTCGGTCCCGGGGAGCTGCGCGGAGCGCCCATAAAAAAGACGGCTGGCCACCTCATGGTCGTAACCGGGTTCACCGCGCAAGGAGACATCGTCGTCATGGACCCGGCGGGCCGCACGGCCCGTCAAACGCGGCGGGTCTACCGCCGCAGCGAATTTCATCGCGCCTGGCGCGTCAACAAGCGCGGCCTCACCTACCTGCTCTGCCCCCTCATCAAGGGCTGCCGGCTCACCGTAGGCGTCCCCGCCGCTGACCTCCGCCGCGGCCGCGGCAGCCCTGGCCGCGTGTCCCAGCTACTCTACGGCGAAAAGACCACGGCGCACGCGGCCGCAGGCGGCTGGATACGGGTGAGCGCCGATGAACAGGCTCATCTTGACCGCGACGGCGTCTGGCGCGGTTATCCCGGCTGGGCTCGGGCCGCGGAATTCTCGGGAGCCCTGGCGCCGGCCGCCCCGGCGGCCGCGCCGGCCCTCGCCGGCCCCGCCCGGCGCCGGCTCATCCTCAAGACCGCGGAGTCGTTCCTTGGCTTGCGCTATCGCTGGGGCGGACGATCGAACATCCAAGGGATAGATTGCTCCGGACTATCCAACCTGGCCTACAGGGCCGCCGGCCTGGACCTGCCGCGCGACGCTCACGATCAGCACCTGCGCTGCCGCCCCGTCAGCCGGCGTGGGCTCAAACCCGCGGACCTGGTATTCCTGAGCGCAGGCCCCGGCTCGCAGCGGATCACGCACGTCATGATCTACTCGGGCGGCGATGGACTCATCGAAAGCCGGCAGACCGCCAGCAAGGTCCTAAGCTGCACATTCGCCGACCGTTTCGGCGTCCCGCTCAACGGCCTGGAATCCGGGCAAACCGTGACGGATAATACCTCGGCCCGGCCGCGGCGCCGCAGAATCTTCTTCGGTTCATGCTTTTAGTAGAATAGCGGCATGTCACACATCCTTTTGCCTGTTCTCGCCGCGTTCGTCAGCTTCGGCCAGGCCGCCGCCGCGGACGGCTCCCTCTACCCGCAACGCCCCAATGCCCCCATCATCGTGATTTCTCCACCCGAAGGCGCGGTCATGCCGCTTGCGGAAGGCGAATTCATCCTCGGTTCGGTCTCGGACCCCTCCGCGCCGCTGCGGATCAACGCGGCCACCGTGACCGTGCGCTCCAATGGGGCTTTCCTGGCTTGGCTGCCCATCAGCATCGGGTCGTTCACCTTCCAATGCCAGTTGGACCTGAAGAACGGGACCACATCCTTCGCCCGCCACATTTTCGTGACCGCGCCCGCTGCCGTCCTGCCGGCAAAGCCCTTGGCCATCGAGACGGACTCCCTGTGGCCCAAGTCAGACACGGAATTGCGGCCCGGCGATTGGATGGCCTTCCAAATACGTGCGAGCCCCGGAGGCCGGGCGCAATGCCGGCTCAGCCAGCGGGACTGGCAGGACTTGCGGGAAGCCGGACCCGGCCTCTATGAAGCCATGCAAGCGGTCGGCTCCGGAGACTCCGCCGCGCCGGCCGCCGTGGAGTGCCGCCTGCGGTCCGGTTGGAGCTCGGTCCGGGCTTTTAGCCGGGCGCGAGTTTCCCTGTCTTCAGGCCCCCCGCCCGTCGCAGTGGTGAAAAACAATGCCACCCTGCATTCCGGACCCGGCGGCGGCTACATGGCTTTCCCTTGGCCCGGGACGCGCCTAGCCCTGGCCGGCCGCGTCGGCGGGGAATACAAGGTAAGCCTGAGCCCGACGCTGGAAGGCTGGATCGACGCCAAGGACGTGGAACTGCTGCCCCCGGACGCCCCCCTGCCGCGCGCCGTGACGGGCTCGATGCGAACCTCGGCTACGGATCATGGCGCCCAGGTCCACATCGGCTTGACCGAACGGGTGGCATACACAGTTGACGAGGAGGGCGGGCTCAACGCGCTGACCCTGCGCCTGTACAACTGCATCGGGCACACCAACTGGATCGTCTACGACGCCAAAGACCATTTCGTGCAGGAACTACGCTGGAAACAGGAAGCCTCGGGCGTGGTGGCAGTCACCATCCGCCTCGATCCCGCCCGCACCCTCTGGGGCTGGCAGGCCTCTTACGAGGGCACGACGCTCCGGCTCGACCTGCGCCGCGCCCCGGATCTGGCGCCGGCCCCGGCGTCCCCGCTCAAAGGCCTGCGCGTGGTGCTCGACCCAGGGCACATGCCCTCGGCCCCCGGCGCCACCGGCCCCCTGGGGACCCGTGAGATGGACGCCAACTACGCCATCGCGACCGCGGCGGCGGGCCTGTTCGCCCGGCGCGGAGCCCATCCCGTGCTGACCCGCGCCAGCGGCAATGACGAGGTCGGGCTGGCGGAACGGCCGCGCCTGGCGACCGAGCGCAAGGGCGACATATTCGTCAGCATCCACAACAATGCCCTGGGCGACGGCGACAATCCCTTCTCTCGGCCGCGGGGCTTCGAAGTCTTCTATTACCATCCCCACAGCCTGGCGCTGGCGCGGCAAATGTACGCCGCCTACTCCAAACGCGTCCCCTTGCCTGGCGAAGACTTGCGCTTCGGCAACCTCTTGGTGGCGCGCCTTTCAGCCATGCCGGCCATATTGGTGGAGAGCGCCTACATGATCATCCCGGAGCAGGAGGAGAAGCTCAACGAGCCCGCTTTCCGCGGCATCTTGGCGGAGTCCCTCGTGGCCGGCGTGGAATCATTCCTCGAGGCTGAACGCGCCAAACAGCAGGCCGGACGCTCGGCGGGCCGCGCAGCCGCCGGGACCGCCTCCAACAAAGCCCCGGCGCACGCCGCCCGCAAGGTCAGGATAAAGAAAAAGTCCTAGGGCGAATAGTTGATCGCGCACCTTCCGTCGCCGTGGTGGTTGCTGGGCATCCCTCTGCTCTGGCTGGGCCTACGCTGGTTCGAGCGCGTCAACGTCTACTTTCCCAGCCGCAGGATGGAAGGGGATCCCGGCCTCCTGGGCTTGGATTTCACAGACCTACGCCTCCCCTCCGGAACCAGCGGTACGGTCCATGCGTGGTTCGTTCCGCTGCGGCCGGAGAGCCCTGTCGTGATCTTCTGCCATGGCAACGCGGGCAACATCAGCCACCGCATGGACAAGCTGTTCATCCTGCGCCGCGCCGGGGCGGCGATGATCCTGTTCGATTACCGCGGCTACGGCCTCAGCCCGGGCCGGCCGGACGAGCAGGGGACCTATCAAGACGCTGAGGCCGCGCATCGTTGGCTGGTCGAGGACAAGAGGGTCCCGCCCGAACGCATCATCGTCCACGGAGAATCGCTGGGAGGAGCGGTGGCGATGGAACTGGCGCTGCGGCAAAAAGTGGGCGGATTGATCCTGGAAAGTACCTTCACTTCTATCGTGGAGATAGGCCGGCGCCTCTTCCCGTTCTTGCCCATCAAGCTCTTGGCGCGGTGGCATTACGACAATCTGGCCAAGGTAAAGAAGGTCTCGGTCCCGATCTTGGTGATGCACAGCCCGCAGGACGATGTCGTGCCCTTCGACATGGGCCGCAGGCTATACGAGGCGGCGCCCGAACCCAAGACTTTCGTTGAGTTGACGGGAAGCCACAACGAAGGATTCTTGGATGCCGGTCCGGCTTATGAAGAAGCCCTCGCGCAGTTCTTCTCCCGCCTGAAGCTGCGGGACTAGGCTGCGGAATCGCGCGCGGGGGCCGCGCTCCCCGGCAGGGTGAAGTGGATGTGGCAGCCGCCTCCCGGCTCACTCTCGGCCCAGATACGGCCGCCATGAAGCTCGACGATGTCCTTGGCGATGCCCAGCCCCAGTCCCAGCCCCTTGAAGGCTTTTCCGGGCGCAGGGTCGACCTGATAGAACCTCTCGAAGATGCGGGCCTGATGCTGCAGCGCGATCCCGACGCCCGTGTCTTCGACGCAAAAATGCACCTGGCCGCTTTCCGAAGCGGCGTGCAGCCGGACCCGGCCGCCCGGCGCCGTGAACTTCACGGCGTTATCCAGAAGATTGCTCAGCACCTGCATGATCCGGCCCCGGTCCACCTGAAGGACGAGCGCTGCACCGCCCTCCCAGGAGGATTCCAACCGCAATCCCTTGGAATCGGCTTGGCCGCGGACGAGGGCCGCGGCCTCCTCGATCAACTCGGCGGCGCCGACGGGCTGGAGCTTCAGGTCTATCTTGCCCGAAGTCAGCCGAGCGGCTTCCACGAGCTGGTTGACCAGATACTGCATATGCTCGGCCGCCTTGGTCAGGTTCTGGGCGCACGCCTTCTTCTGCGGCGGCAGAGCTCCGGCCTGGTCTTCAAGCAGGAATTCGGCATAGCCCATGACCGTGGTCATGGGGCTTTTCAGATCGTGCGAGACATTGGCGAGGAATGCAGACTTGAGCCGGCCCACCTCCTGGAGGCTGGCCATCTCGGTGCGCATGCGGAGATTAAGGATCTGTAGCGCCTGGGTCGCGCTCTGGACCCGGCTGTCGAGCTCACGGTTGAGATTCTCCAATTCCTGGTTGCGCAGACGCAGTTCCTTGGTCAAGCGCTGCTTCTCCAAGCCCCGCTGCATATGATTTCGGAAGGTGCCTGGGTCGCAGGGCTTGACTAGGTAGGTATAAGCGCCATGGTGCAGGGCGTCCACGGCGGATTCCAAGGAGCCGAAGCCGGTCAAGGCGATGCAGATGACCTCCGGATTTCGCGCGTGCGCCAGGCGCATGAGCTCGAATCCGCTCATCCCCGGCATGACCAGGTCCGTTATGACCAAGTCGAAACGGTGCTGGTCCAGGAGTTCACTGGCCTGGACGCCGTTGATGGCCGAGTGAACCTCGAACCCGTCACCCCGCACGATGTCGACCAGAAAGCGGAGATCCTCCGGCTCGTCGTCTGCGATCAAAACGACTTCCGTGTTGGCCATGGGCGATCAGGCGGAAGCGGGATCATCGACGCCTGCGGCATGCTCCAGCGGAGTGCATGTTGCGGCCGCTTCCGGCTCACCCAGCGACAGCAGCCAGTTCAAGGCCAGGGCCAGCACCGTGCCGAAAGCAATCCCCGCGATGTTGAGGCCGCGGACCGAGAAACCCTTGATGCCCAGACCGGTGGCCACTATGATGGATGAGCCGGCCACGATGAGGTTTCGATGCCGGCAGAAATCCACCTTCGCGTCCACCCAGATCTTCGCGCCCATGATTGTGATCAGGCCGTAAAGCACTAGCGTCACCCCGCCCAGGACCGGGTTCGGTATGGACTGGATGACCGCGCCGAACTTGGGGCTCACCCCCAAGACCATCGCGATGCAGGCCGCCATGACGAAGTTGTAGACGCTGAAGACGCGCGTGATGGCCATGACGCCCATGTTCTCAGCGTAAGTCGTCTGCGGAGTCCCCCCGCCCAGCGCCGACACCAAGCTGGCCAGCGCGTCTCCCAGATAGGCGCGGCCCAGGTGCGGGCTGAGATCCCGGTCGATGCAGGTGGAGATCGCCGCGATATGCCCCTTGTTCTCCGCCACCAGCACCACGAAGATCGGCGCGATGATGAGGACCGCGTGCCAATTCCAGGAAGGGGTTTGGAAAGGCGGCATGCCGATCCAGGCCGCGTTGTGGATAGCGGCCACGGCGGCGGGATCGAGGCGGCCCAGGGCCGCGGTCAGGCCGTAGCCCACCATCACCCCGGTCAAGATCGGCAGGAGCCGGATGAAGCCCTTGAGATAGACGGAGACCAAGGCCGCGGTCAGGAACGTGGCGCCCGCTATGGAGAGCCGCATCAAATCATCCCAGCCGCGGATAGCGCAAGCCTCGTTGAGCGAGTTGGCCACCGCGGACGAGGCCAAGTTGAGGCCGATGATCGCCACCACCGTGCCCGTCACGACGGGAGGCATGAGCCGGTCCACCCAGCCCGAACCCCACTTCATCGTCACGATCCCGGCCAAACCGTAAAGCAGGGCGGCGGCCGCGATGCCGCAGAGCGCGAGGGGGATGTTCTCCGAATGCCCTCCGGTCACCGCCAGCACCGGGCCGATGAAGGCGAAGCTCGAACCCAGATAGCTGGGCACCTTGCCGCGCGTAGTAAAAATGAAGATGAGCGTGCCGATGCCCGAAAAGAAGAGGGCCACCTGCGGATTGAAGCCCATGAGGATAGGCGCCAAAACAGTGGCGCCGAACATGGCCACCACATGCTGAAGGCCCATGGGAATGAGCTGGGCCAAAGGGATGCGGTCTTCGGGCAGATACAGCGGGCCGGTTTTCATCATTCCTCCTTTAAACTCCCCTCTTGGGGCAGACGGCGCTCAAAGCGCAACTCGGACAATCCGGGTTTCTGGCGAAGCAGGCCCGGCGCCCGTGCCAGACCATGCCCTGGCTGAAAAATATCCAGTCTTTCTTAGGAACGAGCTTCATGAGGTCCTGCTCGACCTTCTCCGGCTCGATCCGATCTGTCAGGCCCAGGCGGAAAGCCACGCGCTTCATGTGCGTATCCACCACGATGCCGCTGGCCTGGCCAAAGGCCGTGCCTAGGATGACATTGGCCGTCTTGCGCGCCACGCCTCTGAACTCCAGAAGCTCCTCCATGCGGTCCGGCACCTTGCCGCCGTGCTTGGCCGCGATGATCTTTGCCGTTTCCTGGATGGACTTGGCCTTGGCGCGGAAGAATCCCGCAGGATGGATGAGCCCCTCCAGCTCCGAGGTGGTGGCGCCGGCATAGTCCTGGGCCGTGCGGTACTTCAGAAAAAGAGTTTTGGTCACGAGATTGACGCGCCGGTCCGTGCACTGGGCGGAAAGGATGGTCGCGACCAAGAGTTCCAGGGGATTCTTGTAGTCCAACTCGCAGTGCGCGTCAGGGTAAAGCTTGCGCAAGCCGCGGAGTATCGCCGCCATGTTCGCTTTCCGCCCCATCATTGCTCCCGGCCGGCCTCGCGCACCTGTATCTGGCGGCGGAACACCACCAACCCCACGGGGGTGATCAGGGCCATGAGCCCGATGATAAGCCATATGGTCTGGGAGTGCCGCGGGCCCACGGCCGGGCAGTAACGGCTCAAAAGCAGGCCCGAGAGCGTCCCGGCGAAGAGCTTGGCTACAAAAAAGGGCAGATAGGAGAGGGACATATAGGAACCTTCCTGGCCTTTGGGCGCGATGGCCGCGGTGTATTCGTAGAGCCGCGGCGTCCAGAACACCTCCCCCACCGAATAGGCGCAGACAAAGAAAAAGATCATCACATAATACGGGTTCACGCCGCCCCGCACTCCGAGCCAGGACTGCGCGATGAGATGCCCGGGCAGGCCGTCGGCCAGGGGCTGGAACCAGGCCGGCGGGACCGCCATGAGGAACACGGAGCCGGCCGCAATGCTGGTGCCCAAGAGCACCATGCGGTAGGCGGAGACCTTCTGCGTGAGCGCGCCGACGAAGGGCACGAGGAGGATGACCACGATCGAGTTGAGCGACCAGAGCCGGCCTATGGGAGCGCCCTCCCCCAGTTCGCGGATGCCGAACTTGGGATAGGTGTAGTACATGTGCAGAAGGACCAGGCGCACCGCCACGACCAGAGAGAGGAACGCTAAAAACCTGCAAAAGGCGGGCTGCCCCCAGAGGCCCCCGAAGATGCGCGCCGCGTCGCGCAAGGAATCGCGCACCATAAGGCCGACGGACTGGAGCAGGCCCGCGCCCGGGTGCTTAGGCTGGTCGGGACTGATCTGGACGCCCTCGTCGGTGGCTTCGACGCCGTCGCGCAGGCCGAAGTACATGACGACAAGGTTGGGGACGGTGATCAAGAAGCTCAGGAGAAAGAGCGTCCGGTAGGAGCTCAACTGCACGCCCAGCAACGGCACGGTGAAGCGGCCGTATTCGCCCAGGCCTTTTCGGACATAGTCGAAGATCCAGGCGCCGGCCAGGAAGCCCGCGTTCATCATGGCGTAGAAGATCGCATAAGACATGGAGCGCTGCGCCGTGGTGGAATAGCGCCTGACCGCTGCCACCATGACCGGAGTCATAAGGGCCTCGCCCAGGGCCAGAGGCAGCAGCCCGGCGCCTAGGACCAGCCATCGGGTCATGGCGAAGGTGAGCACGCCGCGGGCAAAGATGCAGACGCCGAAACCCAGCAAAAAGGCCTTACGCAGGCCGATGGCGTCCACCAAAGAACCGACCAGGACGGTAAAGAGGGTCATGGCCGCAGACCATGCGGCGACGATCAGGCCGGCGCGGGTGTCAGAATAGCCGAGGTCGCTGGAGAGCCAGAGCACCAAGGTGGAGTTCATGATGCCGTAGGCGAGGATGGCGAGGAGCTTGGCGCCGAATATGATCCAAAGCTCCCGCACGGCGCCTTTGAGCACGAGGAACCTGCCGAAGACGGAAGCCGGGCGGGACTGGACCATCAGCGTCAGTCCAGCCAATCCTTCTCCTGCAGCTTGCGGGGCAGATACCTCTTGGTCAGATACTGGAAATCCTTGTTGGCCAAGGCATCGAGTTCGAACTTCAAGCCCACCTGGAGCATGTGCTGGATCTCCTTCTGCCACTCCTTCTTCTGGAACCAAGGATAGTTCAGGAGCTCCTTGGCCCGGCCGATGTCCTTGTCGTTGAGCTTGATGCCCACGTTGCGCGGCAGGCCGTAGCGCTCGGGATCGCGGCTGGAAAGCCCGATGAACTTCGCATCGGGGATGGCCATGCGCTGGCTTTCGAAGGCCAGGTTGATGGAGCCCTGCTTGACCACGGAATAGATGTAATACCCCCACGGGTCGTTGTCCACGAGCACGTAGACGGGCAGCTTCTTCTCGTCGTTGAGGCGCCGCGCCAGGCGGCGTACGCCCCGGGGCGGCTGGCCGTTGCCGGTCAGGAGCACGCAGTTGTACTTCTTCCAGAACTTATCCTCGGCCAGCCGGTTCCACTGCGTCCCCTTCTCGACCAGGAGCACGAAGTCCGCCGTGCACTTCTTGATCTGCACATACTCCGGTTCCACGATGGAGGGCACGGAATATCCCCCCTTGCCGAGCTTCGCGCAGTCCACGGTGTCGCCGTCGTCGATCACGGTCAGAGGGCCGATCACGGTGCCCGCGTTCTCCGCGCGCACATGCAGCTCCTCGCGCAGGGCTTCCAGCGCCACCTCCAAGTCCTCGATGAGCGGGTCGGACTCGTTCTGGCCGTCGAGGGTGTTCTCATTAGAGTCCGCGATGGTGTGCTTGGCGCGGTAGTAGATCTCGCGCAAGGAGGTGGTCAGGTCCGCGCGCTGCAGTTCGGCGAGGGCGTCGCCCACCAGCATGGTCTGCATGAACTTCTTGGCCATGCCCACGTTGAAGAAAGTCCGGGCCTGGGTGTTGGAGCCCATCTCGATGATGCGGCTCCTCTGGTTGAATTTCACATTGGAAAGCGAGCGCACCGGTATCTCGATGGAGGGGTCCTTGCCCCGCTCGGCCGCGCGGATCACGAGATCCGCGAGCCCCACGAGCTTCTTCTCGACTGGCGTCGGCTTGCCCTGCGTTCGTGCCATGGCGTTCTCCCGGACTACTTCTTGCGGCTCTTCCCGGCGGCCCTCTTAGGCGGCAAGGCCGGCTGGGCCTTCTTCCCGGCTTCCGGCTCCGGCGGCGCCAGCGGAGCCGGCGCCTCTGCCGCCTCAGGAACCTCCTGCGGGACGTCCCCCTCCACGCCCTCGGCCGTCACGATGATGGAGTCCGGCAAGCCCTCGGGCCCGCCCTTCTTCCCCAAGATTTCGTCGGTCTTCTCGCCGCCGGTGCGCTTCATGGCGATCTTCATGAGCTGGCCTTTGAGCTTCTCGGCCGCCAGTTGGCCGCCTTTTAGACGCTTGCAGGCCTCGGCCACCTCCGCGATATAAAGCTCGAAGATGTTGCGGCGGTGGTATTCGTGCTTGGCCTGGGACTGGCGCTTGAGGAAGATGCCCAAACGCCGGCCGCACTCCTGCATGGCCAGCTTGATCTCCTTGCGGATCTCATCGTAGTCAGCGATGGCTTCCTTGGACTCGCTGGTGAACGGCACCCACACCGAGGCCATATGCACGAAAATGACCATGGGGCCCGCGGGAAGGGCGCCCCGAGACTGCGCGACGCCGTAGTTGCGCCAGGATGTCTCCAGGACCGCCTGGAAGGTGACGCAGGCCGCCTGCTGATAAAGCAAAGGCACGCGGTTGGCGAAGCGCATCACGCGCGCCAGCTCCGCGTCCGCCTCCTTATGCTCTCCCTCGGCCAAAGGCGCGGATTCCACGGCCACCGGCGCGGCCGCGGGGCCCTTCCCGAAAGCCAGGCCGGCCTCGATGACGAAGGGGTTGCCGCGGTAGACCGCCGGCGGACGCGTCACGGCGGTGTAGAAGTCAGCCTTGATCTGCTTGTAGAGGCCGGTCAAGATCGCTTTTTCCCCGATGGGCGATAGACAGTTCGTCGGCGGGGCCATGATCTTGGTCGCCTGGATGGCCTTGTAGAGCCGCTCCGCGTCAGAACCCATGATGTTGCGCGGCTTCATCCTGGGCTCCAGGCCCGATGTGCGGCATATCTCGTCGGCGACGCGGGGCGAGACCCGGGAAAAATCTCCGGAAAGAAAGCCGGAAAGCCAATGGCTCTTGGTGTCGTGCAGCATCTTGAGCAGGATGCCGAACTCGATGCCGTAAGGGTGCGGCTTGATCTCGCGCGGCGGGGTGGGCAGGGTATGGTAGGTCCGGGGATAGACCTTGGTTTCCCCCTCCGGGGTCACATAAGTGATCTTGGCGTGGGGATTAGCGATGGCCGTCTGCTCCAGATACTCATCTATGGAAGCGCGGCCCTTCTGATACCGGCCCTCCAACTCGATGGTGACCTGGGTCCCGCGGTGATTCTCCCATTCGATCTGCTTCTTCTCCAAGATGCGCGGCTCGTTAGTCTTGGTGTTGATCTGGACCTCGAAATAGTGGGCGGGAGCCTTTTCCCCCGTGCGCGAGATGATCTGCACGGGCCGGCCGGTGGTGAGCTGTCCGTACATGCCGGCCGCCGAAATCCCGATCCCCTGCTGGCCCCGGCTCATGCGCAGGCGGTGGAACTTGGAGCCGTAGAGCAGCTTGGCGAAGATGCGCGGTATCTGCTCGCGAACGATCCCCGGGCCGTAATCCACCACCGTGACCTTGAAACGCGTCGCCTGGGCGGCCGAGACCTCGGCGCCATCCGTCGCCACGGCCTCCACCTTGACCAGGACCTCGGGCAGGATGCCCGCCTCCTCGCATGCGTCGAAGGCGTTGTCCACCGCTTCCTTGACGCAGGTGAGCAATGCCTTGCGCGGGCTGTCGAAGCCCAGGAGGTGCCGGTTCTTGGTGAAGAACTCGGACACGGATATCTCGCGCTGGCGGGACCCCATCTCTACAGCGGTCAGGCCCGCAGGCTTGGCGGCCCGAGGCGGGGCGGCTGGAGTCTTCACGGCGGGTGCGGGCGGATTCTTCTTCATGTCGCGTACTCCCGGCCCGGCCTGCGGCCGGGAAGACAATCTACCAAAATGCCAAGGCGCGGCACCACCAGCGGCAGCCGAAACCGATGGTTGTCATTGTATAAGAGAATTCAATAAATATAAAATCCTTGGACACCGCCTTTCACGCGGCAAGGAGAATGAATCGCATGCGCTGGCTCTGCGACTTCCTCAACTCGTCCATCGGCAAGAAGATCTCGGTGGGACTGGCGGGCCTGTTCCTATGCGGCTTCGTCGTCCCTCACCTGTTGGGCAATCTGCTCCTGTTCGTGGGCATGGCCCAATTCAACGCCTACGCCCACTTCCTACAGGCCAACCCCCTCACCCCCGCAGCTGAACTTGGGCTGCTGGCCCTGTTCCTCCTGCACGGCACCGTGGCCCTCTGGGCACGCTGGCAGAACTGGCGCGCACGGCCGGTGGGCTACGACACGGTCGCCTCCAAAGGCGGCCGCACCATCGGCTCCCGGACCATGACCTATACGGCCTTCCTGGTCCTGGCCTTCCTCATCCTGCATGTCGCGATGTTCAAGTACGGCTGGGGCAGCGCGTTCCACGATGAGGAACTTTTTCAGAGGGTCATGGACTTCTTCCGCAACCCCTGGATCGCGGGCGGCTATGCTTTGGCCTTGATCGGCTTAGGCCTGCACCTGAGCCACGGCTTCGAGAGCGCGTTCCAGACCCTGGGCGTCAACCACCCCAAATACACGCCGTTCATCAAGGTCCTCGGCGTGCTCTTTGCCGTGGCCGTAGCCGGCGCTTTCGCGGCCATCCCGATCTGGGCCTGCTTCCTCGGAGGTGCAAAGTGAGCCTGAAACTCGACGCCGGCATCCCGGACGGACCCGTAGACAAGAAGTGGGACAAGCACCGCTTCGCGCTCAAGCTGGTCAACCCCGCCAACAAGCGCAAGTTCGACGTGATCGTGGTAGGCACGGGGCTGGCCGGCGCCTCGGCCGCGGCCTCCTTGGCCGAACTGGGCTATAACGTCAAGGTCTTCTGCATCCAGGACAGCCCCCGGCGGGCGCACTCCATCGCGGCCCAGGGCGGCATCAACGCGGCCAAGAACTACCCCAACGACGGCGACTCCGTCTGGCGGCTCTTCTACGACACGGTCAAGGGCGGCGACTACCGGGCCCGCGAGGCCAACGTCTACCGTCTGGCCCAGGTCTCCAACGCCATCATCGACCAGTGCGTCGCCCAGGGCGTGCCCTTCGCGCGGGACTACGGCGGGGCGCTGGACAACCGTTCTTTCGGCGGAGCCCAGGTCTCGCGCACCTTCTTCGCGCGGGGACAGACCGGCCAACAGCTCCTGCTGGGCGCTTACTCCGCCCTGATGCGCCAGGCGGGCAAGAAGCAGGTGCAGGTCTTCCCGCGGCGCGAGATGGTGGAGTTGGTCGTCGTCGATGGCGCGGCCCGCGGCATCGTGACGCGGGACCTGACGACCGGCCGGCTGGAGTCCCACGCCGCGCACGCGGTCCTGTTGTGCACCGGCGGCTACGGCAACGCCTTCTACCTCTCGACCAACGCCAACTCCTGCAACGTGGGCGCGGCCTGGCTCGCCTACAAGAAAGGCGCGGGCTTCGCCAACCCCTGCTTCACCCAGATCCACCCGACCTGCATCCCGCAGTCCGGCGAGCATCAGGCCAAGCTCACCCTCATGAGCGAGAGCCTGCGCAACGACGGCCGGGTCTGGGTGCCCAAGAAGAAGGGCGACAACCGGGCGCCCGGACAGATCCCCGAGGCGGAGCGCGACTACTATCTGGAGCGCAAGTACCCGACCTTCGGCAACCTGGTGCCCCGCGACGTGGCCTCCCGCGCGGCCAAGCAGATGATAGACGAGGGCCGCGGCGTGGGCCGCACGGGCCTGGCCGTCTATCTGGACTTCGCCGACGCCATCAAGCGCCAGGGCCAAGCCAAGATCACGGAAAAATACGGCAACCTCTTCGACATGTACCACCACCTGACCGCCGAGGACCCGTACCGGGCGCCCATGCGCATCTACCCGGCCGTGCACTATACC
Organism: uncultured Elusimicrobia bacterium; assembly: GCA_903881545.1. Classification (GTDB taxonomy): domain Bacteria; phylum Elusimicrobiota; class Elusimicrobia; order UBA1565; family UBA9628; genus UBA9628. The sequence goes on along the minus strand of CAIRTQ010000139.1, from coordinate 3,588 downwards.
ATGGGCGGGCTCTGGGTGGACTACAACCTGATGACCACCATACCGGGCCTCTTCTGCCTGGGGGAGGCGAACTTCTCGGACCATGGGGCCAACCGCTTGGGCGCCTCGGCCCTGATGCAGGGCCTGGCTGACGGATACTTCATCATTCCTTATACCCTGGGCGGCTTCTTCGCATCCAGCAAGCTGGCGAAGGTGGACACGAGCCATCCGGCCTTCAAGGAAGCGGAGCAATCCGCCGCCGGGCGCACCCAGCGCCTGCTGTCCATCAAAGGCAAACGGACTCCGGTGAGCTTCCACAAAGAGCTCGGCACTCTCATGTGGAACAACTGCGGCATGGGCCGCAGCGAGACAGGCCTCAAGGAGGCTCTGGCCAAGATCCCGGCCATCCGGGAAGAATTCTGGAAAAACGTGGTCGTGACCGGCTCGGGGGCGGAGTTCAACCAGACCCTGGAACGCGCCGCTCGCGTCGCGGATTATCTGGAGTTCTCGGAACTCCTCGTGCGCGACGCGCTGGAGCGCCGCGAATCGTGCGGCGGGCACTTCCGCGAGGAGTCGCAGACCCCGGAAGGCGAGGCCAAGCGCGACGACGCGAACTTCAGCCACGCGACGGTCTGGGAGCACGCGGGAGAGGGCAAGCCCCCCATCGAAAACCGCGAGAAGCTCGAATTCAAGGACGTCGTGCCGTCCCAGAGGAGCTACGCATGAACGCTCAAGAAAAGACCATGGACGTCACCTTGCGGGTCTGGCGGCAGAAAGGCCCGGACCAGCCCGGCCGCTTCGTATCCTACGCGGCCAAGGGCGTGACTCCGGAAATGTCCTTCTTCGAGGCCCTGGACACGATCAACGAGGGACTGGTGGCCAAGGGCGAGGATGCCATCGCGTTCGACCACGACTGCCGCGAGGGCATCTGCGGGACCTGCTGCCTCACCATCGAGGGGCAGCCGCACGGCCCGGACCAGGCCGCGACCGGCTGCCAGCTGCACATGCGCGCCTACAAAGACGGCGACGCCATCACCATCGAGCCCTTCCGCGCCCGGGCCTTCCCGGTCATCAAGGACCTGGTCGTGGACCGTTCGGCCCTGGACCGCGTCATGGCGTCCGGAGGGTTCGTCTCGGTCAACACCGGATCGGCCGGAGAAGCCAACGCCATCCTGGTTCCCAAGGACAAGGCGGAGGCGGCCATGGACGCGGCGGCCTGCATCGGCTGCGGCGCCTGCGTGGCCGCGTGCCCGAACGCTTCAGCCATGCTCTTCGTGTCGGCCAAGGTCTCCCAGTTCGCCTTGCTGCCCCAGGGCGGGCCCGAACGCGACCGCCGGGTCCTGGCCATGCAGCGGCAGATGGACTTGGAAGGATTCGGCAACTGCTCCAATGAAGGCGAGTGCGAGGCGGTCTGTCCCAAGGAAGTCAAGCTCGCCAACATCGCGCGGCTCAACCGCGAGTACATCCGGGCGATGTTCTGGTCTCACGAGGTCCATCCCAAGGTGGACCTGGAAGGTCAGGAAGAATAGCGCCCGCCCGGGCGCCGGTCCTACCGGATCACGGCAAGCTTGCCGTTGGTGATGGTGTGGCTTCCGCCGGCGAACTGGAGCTCCACCTCGTAGAGGTAGACTCCGCTGGCGAGGTCGAAATCACTCCAGGCGAAATTATAGCCCCCGCCGACCGCAGCCGGAGACATCTCCTTCTGCTGGATGATGAAGCCTCTCACATTGAAAATCTTGACGTTTGCCCCCACCAAGGCGCCGCTGGGGACATCCGCGTGGAAAGTCAGAGGCTTGCCATGACCACGCACCCAAGGATTCGGGAATACATAGACGCTGCCGAAGGTCGGCGCCGCTGAACCGGCCTCCACGCCGAAGGTCAGGCCCGAATAGACACCCTGGTCGCCCGTGATCGACTGGACCACGAAAACATAGGAGTCGGCTGCCGTCGCTTCCACCGCAGCCGCGGAAGGCAGCGGCAGAATAAACCGCATTGACTGATCGCTTTCGACCACGGTCTGGACAATACCGGCCGAAGGGCCGTCATAGAACACCTGGTCGCCAGCCATGAAACCGCTGCCTTGCAGGGCAACCCTCAGGGCCATTCCGGACGCCGTGTCGGAACTGGCGACCAGTTCCGCGGCCGCATGGCTGACCTTCACGGTCATGCTAGAACTCGCCACACCGGATTTTACCGTCACCAGCATGGACTGCGCCGGCAGGCTCGCAGCGAGACTGAACGCCTTGAGGGTCAGGAGATGTCTTGTATCGTTCTTGAGGTTGGAGACATCCCAAGAGAAGCCATAAGGAGGGGAATCATTCATGGCCTGCAGCATCCCGTCCACGTAGAAAGTCACGCTGGAGACGGGGACGCCGCCCAACGCCATGGCCCGCACGTCCACGATGCCATGCACTATGGAATGGTGCACCGGATTGGTAATGACGACCTTGCCGCCGAGGCGACCGTCCGCGCCCTCGGTGCCCTCGGCGGCCGCCGGCAAAACCCCACCCCCGGCTGACAGGATGAGGACTGCGGCAAGGACGCACATCCCGATCCCGCGCTGCGCTCTCAAGAGATCCATATCTGGTCCACCTGTTTACTTGGTTCCCAACGTAGGGGCTTCGGCGCCCGCGCGCGGCCCCCCGAATCGGAATGTAAGATTAAGACGCTGCTCCATCCCCAGGTCGCCCATCGGCGCCATCGCATAATCCACGGTCACCAGGCTCAAGCGCAGGCCGATGCCGCCCGCCAGATTGACCTGCGTCTGGCCGGACAACCCAGCGCGGGAAAGGCCCCAGCTCCCGCGCAGAGCCACCCCGTTGAAAGGCGTTATTTCCACGCCCACGCTGCCCTGCGTCTGGTGGTCGCGCCAGGACTGGGTCACGCCGGCGGACAACTGAAACATCTTCTGCGGCTTGGCCGACAGAGCCAAAGTGGTGGACAAGGGCAAGGGCTCGGTCACGTCCGCATAGCGCAGCCCGCTGCCGATATTGCGCATGACCAGGCCACAGGTCAGAGGCAGGTCTCCGGAATTGACGGACGCCTGCGCGCCCAGGTCCGCGGCAAAGGCCGAGGCGCTGTAAGACCCGATGGTCGAATTGACATATTTGGCGTTGACCCCGACCCGCACCGGGCTGTCGGTTCCGTCCGCAGCGCCCCCGAAGCCGCGCCCGTAAGAGAGCCCGATGGCGGAATCCTGCGCATGGAAGGACCCCGTCTGGATTCCGGCGTCATTGCGGCCATCGATGGACCCGGAGAGCAATGTCAGATAGCTGACGCCCAGCGTGCCCAAGGGGGTGTTCTGGGCATAAGCCAGGAAGCCCATATTCATGCCGTCCATCTGCGCGCCGTACAGGGTGCCCAGCTCCTTGCCGGAGAGATGGGCCAAGCCCGCGGGATTGTCCGCCATGGAGTTGACGCCGTTATCCAGGGCGGCAACGCCGTCGCCGAGGGAGAGGGCGCGGGCATCGGAGGTTGTCCCGCTCGTAGTTGAAAGCCCTTGAGGCGAGACCCTGTTATTGTACACCGGCTTCCCCTTCCTGTCCAATTTCTCGACGGAGAGCTTTGACCAGAACATCCATAGAGGATGCTCCTTTGACTCGCCGCCAG
>CAIRTQ010000138.1 GCA_903881545.1 uncultured Elusimicrobia bacterium | reverse complement strand
TCTCTCTCACGTATTCTCTCCTGGCCTTCGGACTCATCCCCATGCCCCCAAAACTGCCCCAAACCCGCTGGGGCCGTTCGGTAACATCTTAGATGAGTTGACGGCTTGGATTTCGGTAACATCTTACGTGAGTTGAAGCGGGGAATGTTCCCTGGAGACCGAAGTTTGATAAGATGCTCGCGTGCTTGATGTTACCACTTTGCCGTTGCCCCGACTGACCGAGGTGGGGCCGCGCGACGGGTTTCAGAACGAGACCGCGGTGGTTCCGACCGAGGCCAAGGTCGAGTTCATCGACGCCCTCTCCGGCAGCGGCGTGCGGGAGATATCGGCTGGAGCCTTCGGAGCGCAACTGCTCGGACCGCAGCTGGCTGACTCCACGGAGGTTTTCGAGAATATACGCCGCAAGGAGGGGGTGCAGTACCTGGCCCTGGTCCTGGACGAGGCGGGCCTCGACGCCGCCCTGGAGGCCGAGGTGGACAAGGTCGAGGTCCTGTGCTCGCCTTCCGAGGCTTATTCGCAGAAGGTCCTGGACGCTCCCATCGCGCAGACCTTGGAGCGCCTGCGGCCCATCGTGAACCGCGCCTGGAAGGAGCGGCTGCCGTCGCGCGCGGGCGTGGCCGCCGCTTTTCAATGCCCCTACCAAGGGACCGGGGTGAAGCCCGAAGCCGTGGTCGCGGTGGTGGACCGCCTGCGGGCCATGGGCGTGGCCGAGTTCTCGCTCTGTGACACCGTGGGCAGCGCCTCGCCCCAGGAGGTGCGGGCGCTACTGGACCTGCTGCTCAAGCGCGTGGGCCCCGAGCAGGTGTTCCTGCATTTCCACGACACCTACGGCATGGCTCTGGCCAACGCCCTAGCGGCCTGGACCGAATACGGCGTCGCTGGTTTCGACGCGTCCTGCGGGGGAGTGGGCGGCTGTCCTTACGCGCCGGGGGTGGGGGGCAATGTCGCCACCGAGGATCTGGCCTTCGCTTTCCTGGCCAGCGGGGCGCCGATGAGCGTCGATTTTCAGAAGCTCAGGCTTGCCGGCAAGGCCTTAGTCCCGCATCTGGGCCACTCTTTGCCTTCGCATTTAAGTAAAATTGAATTCAGGTAGTCCCGATGAAAAGGGAATATTCGCGCCTAGCCGTAAAGGAAAATTCAAGCGCCCGCGCCTGCCTTTGGCAGGCACAGGGCCGTTAACGGAAACGATTTGCGCCCGTAGTGAAATGGATATCACGACAGCCTCCGAAGCTGTAAGTGCAGGTTCGATTCCTGCCGGGCGCAATTTTCTATTGTTGACATGCCCAGCGCCCTCAGGAAAATACTAGATTCGCGCGGAGAGGGGGCGGGGCTTCTTTTTGCCGTAGCTTAGGCAGGAGATGACGACCATATGAAGAAAATTGCTCTAATCCTGGGAAGCCTGTTGGGCCTGCTGGTCGTGGCGGCGGCCCTTCTGCCGTTCTTCGTGGACGTGGATCACTACCGGCCGCTGGTAGTGGACAAGGCGAACCAAAGCATCAACGGCCGCGTGGAACTGGGCAAGCTCTCCCTTTCGCTCTGGGGCCGCATCCTCGTGCGCGTCGACGGCGTGAGCCTGCGCGGCGCCGACGGCAAGGAGATGCTCTCGGTCAAGGACGCCTATTTCCTTATGCCCTTTTCCTCGCTGTTGAGTGGCGCCCCGGCGCTGACCTTCAAGATGGAGCGGCCCGCGGTCGCCGTGGTCAAGGCCAAGGACGGCAAGCTCAACTTGCTGACGCTCGTCAAGGCCACTCCTGTCTCCCAACCCGCTTCGGCGCCAGCGACGTCGGCCAAGGCCGCGCCCTCCGTTCCCGCGCTCGCGGCCAAGGCGCGCCTGAGCGTTGAGCTGCGCGATGCCGACTTCAGCTATCATGACGAAGCCACGGGGCTGAAGAACCATGTTTCCGGATTGAACCTGGTGGTCAAGGACATCTCCCTAAGCCGCTCCCTGGCCCTGGAGCTTTGGGCGGACGATATCAACACGCAGTTGGCTGGGGCCTTCTCCGTGGCCGGCCCTTGCAAGGTCAAGGCGGATTTCGCGCCGGAGTTTTCCGGAGCGGAGCTCAAGCATTTCAAGCTGCGCCTCACCGTGGACCTGGACCGGCTCGTCATCTCGGCCGGCGGGGCCTTCCATAAGGGCGCGGGAGTGCCGTTCCATTTCGACGCGCGCCTCAACGGCGACCCCAAGCAGGTGCGCATCGAGGACGCGGCTTTGCAGTTCCACAACGCGCGCGTGGATATCAAGGGCGGCGTCACGCAGCTGGGCGCCGCCTCGCCCGTCGTGCAGGCGAGCCTGGAGTCCAACGAGATCGCCCTGGCGCCCTGGACCGAGCTGGTCCCAGCGCTCAAGGGCCTGGAATTGGGCGGGACCCTGCGGCTTAAGGCGCAGGCGCGCGGCCCCGTGGACAAGCTCGACTACGATGCCAGCCTTTCCATCAAGGAACTGACGGCCGCTGCGCCCGCGCTAAAGGCCAAGCCGGTCTTCAATCTCGACGTCGCCATAGCGCCGGACCGGGTGAAGAGCCTTCGGCTGACCATGAAGGCGCCCGGCAACGACCTTACCGTTTCAGGGCAACTGGCGTCCTTCTCCGCTCCGCAGGCGCAATTCTCGGTCGAGTCAAGCGGTCTGGACTTAGACCGGCTCCTGAATACCGCTCCCAAGGCGGCGGCATCAGCGCCGGCCGGGACCGGGGGCGGGCCGGCGGCCAGCCTGGATGCGCAATTGGCTCCGCTGCGCGCCAACCCGGTGCTGGCCAAGGCCGCGGTGGATCTGAGGATCGCCATCAGGTCGCTGCAGGCCCAAGGCGTGCGCGTCACGGACATCCAGACCACGCTCAGCCTCAAGAAGCTCGTGGCCTCGGTCAACGCCCTGCGGCTGGGGATATTCGGCGGCGGCGTGCAGGCCCAGGCGTCCGTGGACCTTAAGCCCGTCGCGCCGTCCTACGCCTTCAAGGCCGAGGTGAAGGACCTGGACCTCAATGCGGCGGCCTCCTCGCAGATGGCTCTGCTCAAGAACACGCTCTTCGGGAAGCTCTCGCTCCAGGCCGACGGGAGCGGCGCGAGCCTCGACGCCGGGCCGGCCAAGAAGAACCTCCGGCTCAAGGGGAAGTTCAAGGTCGCAGATGCCACCTTCGCGTCTTTGGACGTGGGCAAGATGGCCGTAGAAGCGATCAATGGCTCCTTGGGAAAGGTCGCGGACAAGATCCCGGCATTGAAGGGGATGCTGGTCAAGGGGATGGCTGGACAAAAGGCGGCCTACAAGTCCATCTCATCCGATTTCTCCTTGGCCGGCGGGCGCCTCGAGGCCCCGGACTTCGCGGCCGAGGCCGCGCCGAACCAAGGCATAGACCTTAAGGGCAGCACGAGCCTGAATATCATCGACAACGGTTTGAACGCGCGCTGGCAGGTGATTGACAGGTACAATCTGACCCACGCGCGGGACCTCGCGATATCCGCGGGCGGGTTCAAGGCCGAGCATGTCCTGGCCAGGGGCAACGATCCGGTCACCTTTCCGGTGAGCGTGGGCTGCACCTTGACCGCCCCCTGCTACAAGTACGCGGAGGTCCCTGAGGCTTTGGCCTCGGTGGTGTTCGCCAACATGGGGGACGCGGCCAGGGAGAAGGCCAAGTCAGCCGCGAAGCAGCAAGCCGCCAAGTTCCTGGACAACGCCGCCCAGCAGGCCCCGGCCCCGGTCCAGAAGGCCCTGCGGGACCTGGGCAAGAACCTCTTCCATTGATATGGTATCATCCCTGCGATAGTCCAAGAAACGAAACGGGAGGCGCTCAAATGGCCATAGTCGAGTTCGGCGAGTTCAAGGGTAACAAGATGATCGTTCTCAAACGCACCCCTGATGATAAGTACCCGTTCCAGTTCGGTCTGGGGAAGGCTCGGCTCATCGTCGAGCACATCAGCGAGATCAAGAAGTTCGTGGACGATAATCCACCGGCGGACCTCTAAAGCCCGCCGCCGTATCCGTGAGCCGGCGGAGTCTCCGGCTAGGCGCCTAGAGCAGGCCGCACAGACCGGCCACGACCTGCTCCCAATCCCCGTCCGGCAGGCCGCCCTGGGCGAAATCCGGCCGTCCCCCGGCCGAGCCGCCGCGTACCGCGGCGAACTTCTTGGCCAGGGCCCCGGCGTCGAAACCGCGGCCCGCCAGGTCGGCGGTCGCGGCCAGGATGAAAGAGATCTTGCCCGCGCGCGGCGCGGCCAGGAACACCACTCCCGAGCCCAACTCTGCCTTGAGCTGATCGCTGATGCCGCGCAAGGACTTGGGATCCGCGCCTTCCAGGCGCTGTACGCAGAGCTTCAGGCCCTTCACCTCCACTACCCGGCGCCCTTCGGTCGAGCCCGCGAGTTTCTTCTCCTTGAGCCCGCCCAAGGCGTTCTCCAGATTCTTGATATGTAAGCGCAAGGCGGCCTCTTCGCGCGCCTCGCCGGGCGCGGCCGCGCCGCCCAGGCCGCGAATCTCTTGGAGCAGCTCGTCCTGCCTGGCCACCAACGCGACCAGAGCGGCCTTGCGTGCTTCTTCCTTCTTCAAGGTCCACTCGCTGGCCGCCGGGCCGGCCACGGCCTCGATGCGCCGGATGCCAGCGGCCACGGATGACTCCTTGACGATTTTGAAGGCTTCTATCTCGGCGGTGTTGGATACATGTGTGCCGCCGCAGAGCTCCAAGCTGAATCTGTTATGCGGGTCCCGCCAGCCGTGGGCGCCCACCAGGACGGCGCGGGCCTTGTCCCCGTAATCCTCGCCCAGCAAGGTGACGGCACCGGCTTCCCGGGCCTGGGACGGAGGCATCTCCCGGGTTTCTACGGGCAGGTTCTTCTCGATCTGCTCCTTGACGATGCCCTCGATGCGGTGGATTTCATCGGGCGTCAGGGCTTTGGGATGCGTGAAATCAAACCTCAGGCGCATGTCGTCCACGTAGGAGCCGGCCTGCCGGACATGCAGTCCCAAGACCTGGCGCAAGGCCTGGTTGAGCAGATGCGTGGCGGTGTGGTGGGGCCGGATGCGCCGGCGGCGCTGGGCGTCGACTTCGGCGAGCACCTCGTAGCCTGGCTGTAGAAAAGGTTTGCCCAGAGCCGCGTTCTTCACGATGAGGACGGTCAACTTCCCCTGCCTCTGCGTATCGATCACATCGGCCAGCAGGGTCTTGCCGTCGGCGGAGAGCAGCTCCCCGGTGTCCCCGACCTGTCCGCCGCCCTCGGCGTAGAAGGGGGTGCGCTCCAGGACCACGATGCCTTCGCTGTCCTTGAAGCGCGAGTCCACCACCGTGGTCTTCTCGGAGAGGCTGTCGTAGCCGGTGAAGACGCTCTCGCGGGCCGCCAGAGCCTGGCTCAGGAGGTCCTTTTCTCCCGAGCCCTTCCAGGAAGCCCGGGCCCGCGCCGCCGCCGCGGCCTTGGCCTGTTGAAAGCCTTCCTCGTCCACCTGGAGGCCGCGCTGGCCGCAGATCTCCTTGGTCAGCTCCAAGGGGAAGCCGAAGGTATCGTAGAGTTTGAATGCCTGGTCTCCCGGCAGGGTACCGGTCGTTTTTTCCAATACGACCTTGAGCTCGCGCTCGCCCGCGGTCAAGGTCTCCAGGAAGCGCTCTTCCTCCATCTTGAGGCCCGAGGCCGCGACCGGCGCGGCCGCGGCCACCTCAGGATAGGTCGCGCGGAAAGTGTCCAGGACTGCCGGCACGAGCTTGTGCAGGAACGGCTCCTGGCAGCCCAACAGCTGGCCGTAGCGCGCGGCGCGGCGGATGAGGCGCCGGAGCACGTAGCCGCGCTCCACGTTGGAAGGGATGACGCCTTCGCTCAAGAGCATGGTCGCAGCCCGGGCGTGGTCTGAGATGACGCGCAGGGCCATGTCCGCCTCCGGGCTCGGCGAGTCCGCTCCGGGCAGGAGTTTTTTGGCGGCGTCCCGGATCGGGACGAAGAGGTCCGTCTCGAAGGGGGAGAGCTTGCCCTGGGCCACGAAGGCCAGGCGCTCCAGGCCCATGCCCGTGTCGATGTTCTTGCGCGGCAAGGGCCGCAGGCTGCCGTCGCCCTGCCGGTCGAACTGGGTGAAGACCAGGTTCCAGATCTCGATGTAGCGGTCGCAGTCGCAGCCCGGGGCGCAAGAGGGGCTGGCGCAAGCGAAACGCGCGCCGCGGTCGAAGTATATCTCCGAGCAAGGCCCGCAAGGTCCGGTGGGCCCCATGGCCCAGAAGTTGGTTTCCTCGCCCAGGCGTATGACCGGGTTCTTGAGGCCCAGCTTGCCCCAGGCGGCCTCGGCCTCGTCGTCGTCCTTGAACACTGTCGGGTGCAACAGGGCCGGGTCCAGGCGCAAGTCCTTGGTCAGCAGTTCCCACGCCCAGGGGATGGCTTCGGCCTTGAAGTAGTCGCCGAAGGAGAAGTTGCCCAGCATCTCGAAGAAGGTCAGGTGCCGCAAGGTGCGGCCCACGCGCTCGATGTCGGTGGTGCGGAAGCACTTCTGGCAGCTGGCGGCGCGGGAGAGGTCCTGCTTGAGGCCGAGGAAATACGGCTTGAACGGGACCATGCCCGCGGAGTTGAACATGAGCGTGGGGTCGCCCTGCGGAATGATCGGAGTCGAGGGTCGCACGACATGGCCGCGGTCTTGGAAAAACTCAAGGAAATCCTGCCTTAATCCTATGCTGGTTATCATGGGAATAGGCGAGGATTATACAACATTGAAACGACGGACCTTATCCCCGGCAGACGGAATTTAATGACCCAGCGGCAGATTCGGAGTCTATTTGTTGCCGCTCGCAATGTTCTTGGCTACGGCCGCGATAACCTTTTGAATTGTTTGATTCATGGCTTCGGTGTACCAACCGCCGAATTCAAATTTCAGACCGCGGGCTTCTAAGTTGCGGCGCAGATTTAGGTCGCGAACGGGCAATTTCTTATGATGGCTAATTTTCGCGTCCTGCCAAACCATGCCGCCATAGTCGAAATTTTCGGATTGTCGGACCCCGTCGCCGCTATAGCTGGCTTCATAATCCGCAGGGAGGTTCCAGTTCGGCGCGCTTTGCACATCGAAGGATGCCACTACCTCTCCAGATGTTACTTCGGCTAAGCGGCCAACGAATTTGAGCCACGGGCTTAGGAAAGATTGTTTTATTCCTGCCCATGCTTGATATGCACCGCGATCAACCTCAGTATATGCATTGTTAGTATCCTGTATGAAATAGCGGGTCTCATCCAGGGGCAGCCAATCGAACTGCCCGATTTGCAAAATGGCATCTGCCCCGCTCTTCTTCGCCATGATGAGGGCGCGCTCCATGTCGGACAGATTTTGCGCGGCTTCCGTCTTCTTTTCTTTGTCTGTAGACTCCTCCAATACCACGCGCCCGGTTATGGCACCGCTGATGGGAGTTAGGCCCTGCTTTATCAGCTCCTTTTCGAATGCAGAAACCTGGGTATCGAACTCGCCGCGCTTGGTTCCAGACGGAGGCAAAATCATAATCTTCCCAATCTTGCTGGTAGCCAGACGCGGCGAAACCGCGCTGGAGTCTTTCGGAAGCACAGTTGCTTTCATCCGCAGGGTGTAGGTGGCGCAACCCGTAAACCAGCCAGCGCTCAAAATCATTAACACTAAGCCTCTTGCCATATTTTTAAACCTCCAAATGAGTCATGAACGCATCCCAAACCGAAGTGTCGTAGAGCCTGTTGCATAAAGCCTATTATTGGGAAATTCTCACTACGTTGCTCGGAAAAATCAACATAATCATTTTTCATCGGAAACGCAGATTCATGCAACGGGCTCTTAGCTTACAACAAGTGCTGCAATAGCTACTTGATGTCGGTAGGGCACTGGTAGGCAGTGCCAATCATATGCAGGCTTTTCATCGCGACAACGTGTCCATGCCTGGATTCTTTATCAACGTCCTCAACCACCACCAAGTTTCCGCCCAATGCGGCGGTGGCGTTGCGGATATTTATTTTCGCAATCTCAAACCTTCCGTGAGTCGGGGAACCGTTGACCGGCCCAAGCTCCTTGCATTCCTTGGGCGCGTCTCCCTTTAACCATCTGACCTCTTTGCCTTGGTCAGACAATATCGGCTCGCTCGCGCAACCAGCAATCCCGGCTGCAATTACCAGAAGAAGAAGACTTGCCATCATCTTGATATTCTTCATTTATATGTGTCCCCCAAATAGTGAATTCAATTTAAGGAATATACTATTGTCCGTTCGTCCGAGTCAATCGCGGGTTCGGGGCCAGGTCAGCTCTTGGGCTTGCGCATCAGGCCCACGACCTCCTTGTACTTGGCCCGAATCGCTTCGAGCTGGCCTTCCTCCATGTCCGCCATCCGGACGATGGCGGTCTCGATCTCCTGCTTGCTCCGCTTCTGGGCCGCGGCTAGGTCCTTGGCGAACTGCTTGGCGTCCGCCCGGAGGTTCTTGAGCTCGCGCCGCGCCGCCTTGGAGTCATCCTGGCTCTTGGCCGCGATCGCCTTGTTGATTTTGTCCAACTTCGCCTGGATATCCGTCTCCGCCTTCTGCAGGGCGCCGACCGAGACCTGCCACTTGGCCGAGAACTCCCCGGCTTCCTTGCTGAGGTCGAGGTAGAGCTTGCCGATGGCGTCGAGGTGGGTGAAGCTCACCGCGTCCTCCTTCTGTTCCGCGGGCGCGGCGGCATGCGTCTCGGCGGGCGCTGGGGCCTTGGCCTTCTCCGGAGCGGGCGCCGCGGCCGCAGCCTCCGGTGCCGGTGCCGGCACCGGTGCCGGGGCCGGGGCGGCCGGAGCCTTTTCCGGTGCCGGCGCGGGCGCGACGGTCGGAGCCGTAGCCGGAGCTTTTTCCGGAGCGGGAGTGGGGGTCGTGACCGCGGGCGCCGGGGCCGGCGTCGCAGTCGCCGGAGCCGTGGCGGGTGCCGCAGGAAGCGGGGCGGGTGCCGCAGGAGCTAGGGCGGGCGTCGCAGGCGCGGGCGCCGTAGCCGGAGCGGCCGCAGAGGCGTTCGCGGCCGCGGGAGCAACGTGTTCCTGGGCGCGGGCCGCCAAGCCCAACCCTAGAATCAGCGTCACCGTTAGAACGAAGGAAATCAGTTTCATTTTTATGTTTCTCCTGGTGGCGAATATACAATTCTCCGAGCGATGATGTCAATTTTTGGTTGACACCGCGCACGTGTTCTGTTATAACAATTGGCTATCTTTTCTATATAATAATCCAATTGCATTATAAAATTCGGGAGTTTCTGAATAGAAAGGTCACCATCATGGTGATCCCCCACGCCGCCTTCAAGCCGCGGCGCTGGCAGGGCACGACCGCGTTCGGCTTGTTCTTCCTGGCCTTATGGTCCGGCGTCACCATCTGGGCCGGCTACATCGTGGGCCGCCACGCGGACTACTGGATCACCAAGGCCGACAACCGCGTGATGGTGGCCAAGATGAGCTACCTGGCGTCCGAGATGGAACGGGCGCGCGAATCCCTGGACATCGCCAAGTCCACGGACCGCCAGCTGCGGGTCCTGCTCGGCCTCTCCCGCCGCGAGGACCTCATGTCCGGCGACGCCGCCGTCGGCGGCCCCACCGGCGCCGACCGCATCAGCCTGCGGCGCCTGCTGGCCATAGACCCGGGCAGCGTCCGGCAGTCCGACTGGCACCGCCAGCTGGAAGCCCTGCGCCAGGAGTCCTTGAAGCGGCTGGCCAGCTTCCAGGAGATCGCCTGGTACATCGGCAACCAGCGCACGCTCATCAACGCCACGCCTTCCATGTGGCCGACCGCGGGCCGCATCACCTCGCTCTTCGGCTACCGCCTCTCTCCCATGCAGAATGCCGAGGACGAATCGGGCGAGTTCCATCCGGGCGTGGACATCGCCAACCAGCCGGACACCCTCATCTTCGCGACGGCCAACGGGACCGTGCGCTTCTCGGGCTGGTCCTCCGGCTACGGACAGCTTGTCGTCATCGATCACGGCTACGGCATCGCCACGGCTTACGGACACACCTCCAAGACTTTGGTCAAGGCCGGCGACCGCGTCAACCGCGGTCAGGTCATCGCGTACATGGGCAGCACGGGCCGCGCCACCGGCGCCCATCTGCACTACGAGATCCGGCGCAACGGCCAGACCGTCGATCCCATGATGCACCTTAATGTGCGCGCCAACGAGAACCTTCTGGGCTACGCCCAATCCTTGGCGAGCGCGCGGGGGCGGTGACATGTTCGACATGAAGAAGGGCGGGAAATTCGACTCCGGCGAATCCATGAGCCTCATCGGAGACGAGGCGTATGTCCACGGCCAGATATCGGCCAAGGGCTCCCTGCGCGTGGAAGGGACGGTGGAGGGCGACATCGCGGACGCGATGTCCGTGGAGATCGGCAGGAAGGGCCGGATCAAGGGCAATGTGGCCGCGGAGTCGGTGTCGGTCGCGGGCGAGCTGGTGGGCGACGTCGTCGCCTCTCGCCACGTGGAGATACTGGCCCAGGCCCGCCTCATCGGCAATGTCCGCACGCCGAGCCTGCGCATCGAGGACGGGGGGATTTTTGAGGGCGCCTGCGCCATGGGCGCGGCGTCGACCCCGGCGGTTCCCGCGGCCGCGAGTTCCGGCGGGGGGGGAGGAGCTTCATGATCAGTCTTCTGAGCCGGCATCGCCGGACCTTGTTCATCGCGACCATCGCGGTATTCCTGGCCGGCACCTTCGTCGGCCTGGGCGGTTACCTGCTCGGCAAAGGCGGGAACAGCCAGGCCGTGGCCACGGTCGGTTCGACCAGCATCCCCTACTCGCGCTATCTCACGCGCGTCAACCAGTACTCCGAAGCTCTGCGCAGCCGCAATCAAGATGTGTCCGACGACATGCTCAAGAAGATCAAGGCCGAAACCCTGCGCGATATGGTCGTCGAGGAAATCCTGCTCATCAAGGCCGACGAGCTGGGCCTCGCCGTGACCGACGAAGAGCTGGCCCGCAGCATCCGCGCCTACCCGGCCTTCCAGGTCGGCGGGGAATTCAGCCCCCAGGCCTATCGGCGCGCGGTGTATTCCAACTTCCGTGACACGGTCCAGGGCTACGAGGACATGCAGCGGCGCGGTCTCAAGACCAGCCGCCTCCGGCAGCTCGTGTACCAGTCCGCCACGCTCACCCCCGCGGAATTGCGGCAGCTTTACGCCCAGGCGCACAAGGGCTCGCTCAAGGGCTTCGAGAAAGACCAGAAAGCGTTCGCACCCCGGGCCCAACAGGCGCGCGCTCTGGACCTGCTCAACCTCATCATCAAGCAGGTCTTGAGCCAGGTCGAGGTGCGGACATACCTAGAGCAGCGGGAGAGCGGGGCCTGAGGGCCGGCTTCGGGAGGTGAGCTTGGATTCCATCGTCGTCGTAGGTTCGGTCGCGCTCGATTCCGTCAAGACCCTGTGGGGGGAGAGCCAGGAGGCCCTGGGCGGCTCCGCCGTTTATTTCTCCCTGGCCGCGCGGCATTTCGCCCGGGTTTCGGTCGTAGGCGTGGTGGGGCGGGATTTCCCCAAGGAGCACCGCCACATGCTGGCCGAGAAGGGCATCGACCTGACGGGCCTTAAAGAACTGCCAGGCAAGACCTTCCGCTGGGTGGGCCGCTTCGGTCGCGACCTCTCGGACGCCAAGACTTTGGCCACGCACCTTAATGTCTTCGCCAATTTTCGGCCCAAGCTGACGGCCGCGCAAAGGGCTGCCCGGGTTGTCTTCTTGGCCAACATCGACCCGGACCTGCAGTCCGGGGTCCTCGATCAGATGCGACGCCCCGCTTTGGTGGCCTGCGACACCATGAACTACTGGATCACATCCAAGCCCGATGTCCTGCGGCGGCTGTTGGGCCGGGTGCACATCTTCTTCGTCAACGAGGAGGAGGCCAAGATCCTCTCCCGTCAGCCCACCGCGCTGCAGGCGGCGCGGGTCATCTCCCACTGGGGGCCCAAGGTCGTGGTGGTCAAGCAGGGCGAGCACGGAGCGCTCATGCGGGTGGGGGGGCGCTGTTTCCCCTTCCCGGCCTATCCCGTGGAATCGGTCAAGGACCCCACGGGCGCCGGCGACACCTTCGCGGGCGGCTTCATGGGCTACTTGGCCGCGGTGCAAGCCTACGACAACATCGAGCACCTCAAGTGCGCGATGATCTATGGCTCGGCGCTGGCGTCATTCAATGTCGAGGACTTCAGCACCCGCCGCCTGGAGAACCTTAAGCGCCCGGCGCTCGACGAGCGCTTCCGCGAGTTCGTAGCCTGCCTGCAGGTGCAGGACGGCAGCCTGCCGGCCTTGATGCGTTGAATCGCTACTCGGGGTCATGAACATCCATCTGGTTGCGCTCCTGGGCGTCCTCCTTGCGATTCCCGCCGCGGCTCAGCCAGCCGCCCCGGTCCGGCCGAGGATCGCCGTGGTCATAGACGACTTCGGCTTGACCTACCCGAAGGACCAGCCCGATGAGGACTGGATGAGTATCCCTTGGCCTGTCACCTTTGCGGTCATGCCCGTTTCGCCGCGCACCGCGGCGGCGGCGCGCCGGACCAAGGAAGCGGGCCATGAGCTCATCATTCATTTTCCCTTCGACAAGTATTTGCAGCTCCGTCTGCCCAACGAGAGCGTCGCGCCCGACGACCTGAAGAAAGTGTGGGATCTGCTCGGCAAGGCCTTCGCGCAGATTCCGGGCCCCCGGGGGCTCAACAACCACCAATCTTATCGGGCGACCAAGAACCGTCCTATGATGAGGGCCTTCATGGGACTGCTGCGGGAGCGGGGGGGGTATTTTCTCGATAGCCATGTCTCGGGCCGCAGCGTCGCCTTCGATGAGGCGCGGCAGGCCGGCATCCCGGCGGCGGTCAACAGTATCTTCCTGGACGGCACCCACGAGCCTAAGGGCCGCCGGTCGGGCAGCGCCCAGTTGCTGGCCGAGGCCATCGCCAAGGACAAGGCCGTCTGCGAACACTATCTGCGCATGGCCGCGGGCCTGGCGCGCAAGCGCGGCAGCGCCGTGGCCATCGGCCATCATTATTTTCACGGGACCTACCAGTGCCTCAGGGAAGAGGTGCCGAAGCTTCAGGCCGAGGGCTTTGAATTTGTATTCGCTTCCGCGGTCGCGCGTTAGCGGGCGCCCGAAAGCCGGGAGCGCAGCCGGGAGCGCAGGCTGGCGGAGGGGACGGCGCGGGGTTGCCGGCGCAGGACGCCCACGGTCTTCTTGAGGGTGTTGACGAAGGCCAGGCAGGGCTTGCAGCTCTTGATGTGCGCGTCGATGTGCCGGCAGATGGCCGGATCCAGGTCCCGGTCCAGGTAATCCGAAAGGCGCTTCAGGAACCGCCCGCATTTCATGAGGCCGCCACCTTGTCCAGGCGGTTCCGGAGGAACAGCCGCCCTCGGTGCAGGCGGGACTTCGTCGCCGCCAGGGACAGCCGCATCACCTTGGCGGTCACCTCGTTGGAAAGGCCCTCGACGTCGCGCAGGACGACGACCAGGCGGTAGTCCACGGGCAGGTCCCGCAGGGCGGCCTCGACGGCCTCGCGCAGGACCTTCTTGCGCGCGAACTCCTCGGGACCGTCGGACCAATCCCGGAACATGTCCCCGGCCGGCGATTCCGTGCCGTCCTCATGGTGATGCGCGCGGTCTAAAATGGGGACTACGGGCTCGGCGCGTTTTTTGCGGAAGCGCATCCAGCATAGGTTGGAGGCGATGCGATAGAGCCAGGTGCCCAGGTCGGAGTCCGCCCTGAAGCGGGAAAGCTTCTTGAACGCGGTCAGGAAGGTCTCCTGGTAGACATCCTCGGCCTCGGCGGGCATGCCGACGCAGACCTTGTGGGCCAGGTTGAAGATGCGGTCCTCGTAGCGGGAGACCAGCGCGGAGAACGCGGCGTTGTCGCCCTGCTTGCTGCGCGCGATGAGCGCGGATTCCGGCTCCACGGCCTAATGATAACTTATTGGGCGCCGAAGCCACATCACCCGCTTCAACTCACGTAAGATGTTACCGAAATCCAAGCCGTCAACTCATCTAAGATGTTACCGAACGGCCCCAGCGGGTTTGGGGCAGTTTTGGGGGCATGGGGATGAGTCCGAAGGC
>CAIRTQ010000137.1 GCA_903881545.1 uncultured Elusimicrobia bacterium | reverse complement strand
TCTCTCTCACGTATTCTCTCCTGGCCTTCGGACTCATCCCCATGCCCCCAAAACTGCCCCAAACCCGCTGGGGCCGTTCGGTAACATCTTAGATGAGTTGACGGCTTGGATTTCGGTAACATCTTACGTGAGTTGAAGCGTCCTCTTGACAATACCGCGCCCTGATTTGATATATATATCATCCGCAATTTCAGCACGGCCATGATAACAGCGGTAAACCTCACCAAGCGCTTCGGCGAGCGCGTCGCGGTCGACCATGTGAGCTTCGACATCCCCCGGGGCCAGGTGGTCGGCTTCCTCGGTCCCAACGGAGCCGGCAAGACCACGACCATGCGTCTGCTGACCGCCTACCTGGGCGCCGACGAGGGCCGCGCCGAGCTGGCCGGCCTCAGCGTGGCTGACAAGCCCCTGGAAGTGCGCCGCCGCCTCGGCTACCTGCCCGAGGACAACCCTCTTTGGGATGACCTGGAACTCACCGAGACCCTGCACTTCTTCGGACGGCTGCGCGGCCTCGCCGACGACGCGGCCCGCGCCGCGCGGGTCAAGGCCGTGGTCAAGTCCTGCGGCCTGCGCCGGGAGGTCGGCACCAAGGTCGGCGAGCTCTCCAAGGGCTTCCGCCAGAGGCTGGGCCTGGCCGCGGCCATCATCCACGACCCGGAGATCCTCATCCTCGACGAGCCGACCTCGGGGCTCGACCCCAACCAGGTCATCGAGGTGCGCGACCTCATCCGGGAACTGCGCGCCCAGAAGACCATGCTGATCTCGACCCACATCCTGCCCGAGGCGGCCGCGGTCTGCGACCGCGTCATCATCATCAACGCGGGCCGGCTGGTGGCCGACGGGACGCCCGCAGACCTAGCCGGCCAGCTCGCGGACAAAAGCCGCCTGCACGTGGAGCTGCGCGCCCCCCGGGCGGAGGCCGCGGCCGCCCTGGCCGGCCTGCCCGGCGCAGTGCGGGTCGTCGCGCCCGAGGCGGAGGGCGAGAGCTTCGTGGTCGAGTCCGCCGCCGGCACGGACCTGCGCGAGGCGGCGTTCCGCCTGGCGGTACGCAACGACTGGCCGATCCTGTCCCTGCGCCTGGAGCGCCTCAGCCTCGAAGAGGTGTTCCGCGCCCTCACCCAGAACTCATGAAGAACGGAATCTTCCAGCCCCACGCGGTGCGGGCCCTGGCGGGCCGGACCTTGCGCTGGTACTTCGAATCGCCCTCCGCCTATGTAGCGCTCTTCGTCTTCTATCTGCTCAGCGGCTATCTCTTCGCCGCGCCGCTGTTCCTGCTCAAGATCGCCAGCCTGCGCACGCTGATAGAATTCGCGCCCCTGCTGCTGGCCTTCCTGGCGCCGGCCCTGAGCATGGGCCTGCTCTCCGAGGAACTGCAGTCCGGCACCTTCGAGACCCTGGCGACCTTACCCTTGGAGGACTGGGACATCGTGCTGGGCAAGTTCCTAGGCTACGCCGCCATGCACATGGTCTGCGTGGCGGGCCTGCTGTTCTATGTCCTAGTCCTGGCCGGCTGCGTCTCGCCTTCCGTGGGCCTGGACTGGGGCGAGATGCTGGGGACCTTGCTGGGCCTGGCGCTGGTAGGCCTGGCTTTTGGAGCGGCGGGGATCTTCGCCTCCTCCTTGAGCAAAAACCAGGTCGTCGCCTTCGTCGCCGCCTTCCTGGCCTGCTTCGTCCTCTTCATCCTGGGCAAGAGCGCCTCCCTGCTGCCTGGCGCCCTGGGCTCCATCGCCGAATACGTCGGCATCGACTCCCACCTCGAGAACCTGGCCAAGGGCGTGCTGGACACGCGGGACCTGGTTTACTTCCTGAGCTTGATCGCCGCATTCCTCTATCTGGCGGTCCAGCGCCTGCGGGCCCGGAGATTCTAGGATGCAAGCCAAGCTGCGGCGGCGCGCGATCTTCTTC
The DNA here is from genome assembly GCA_903881545.1 of uncultured Elusimicrobia bacterium. Classification (GTDB taxonomy): domain Bacteria; phylum Elusimicrobiota; class Elusimicrobia; order UBA1565; family UBA9628; genus UBA9628. The sequence goes on along the minus strand of CAIRTQ010000137.1, from coordinate 26,808 downwards.
TCCTGGAGCGGGGGCGCGGCCCTGATCGCGGCGCTAGTCGCGGCCAACGCCCTTTCCTATCTCCTGTTCCTGCGCGGGGACTTCTCCGCCGGCGGCGCCTTCTCCATCTCCCGCGGGACCAAGCAGCTCCTGCGCGGCCTCACCGACACCTTGACCGTCAAGGTCTACTACACCGCGGGCCTGCCCGCGCCCTACGGCCTGGACCGCCAATACCTCAAGGACCTCCTGGCCGAATACAAGAGCGCGGGACGGGGCCTGGTCCGGGTCGAATTCCTCGACCCGGGCCAGGAGAAACGCCGCCGCGAGGCCCTGGACGCGGGCGTCGCCCCGCTACAGCTCAGCGTCATGGGCCGCGACAAGTTCGAGATCAAGGAATCCTTCATGGGCCTGGTCTTCCTGTACCAGGGCAAGACCGAGGTCATCCCGGTGCTCAACGGCACCTCCGACCTCGAATACGACATCACCCGCCGCATCAAAAAGCTCGCCTCGGCCAAGGCCGGAACCGTTGGCTTCGTGACCGGCCACGGCGAGGCCGCGCCCGACAACAGGCAGTACCAGCAACTCTTCGAGGCGGTGTCGGACCAGGTCAGCGCGGTCGCCGTCACCCTAGACCAGCCCGTGCCAGCCTCGGTGGACGCCCTGTGGGTCTGCGGGCCGACCATGCCGCTTAAGCCCGCGGAGCTAGAACGCCTCAAAACCTGGCTCGCCTCGGGCCGGTCCTTGGGTCTGCTGCTCTCCAAGCGCGACGTGGACCTGCGCTCCTTCATGGCGCGGCCCCAGGTGACGGGCCTGGACTCCTGGCTAGCCCAATGGGGGCTGGAGGTCCCGGACGGCTTCGTGGTGGACGCCCAGGCGCAGAAGATACAGATGGAGCAGCCCTACGGGCCTTTCCGCTCCATAGTCATCGTGGACTATCCCTTCCTGCCGGTGGCGACCGACCTCGACCGCAAGAATCCCGCGATGCGCGGCCTGCAGGCCGTCAGCTTCCCGTTCGCGAGCCCCATCCGGCGCAAGCCCGGCGCCCAGGCCGGACTACGCTACATCTCTCTGGCGAATTCGTCGCGGGCCAGCTGGCTGAGCGCCGGCCCCTCGGTCAATCCCAGGACGCCCCTGGAGTCCCTGATGACCAAGGAGCAGGGCCCCTTCTCCTTGGCCGGGGTCCTGGAGGGGAATTTCTCCCAAGCCTCGACCGCGACCGCCGCGACGCCGGGCCATCTGATCCTGGTCGGCACCGCCAAGCAGCTCCAACCCCAATTCGCGGGCAAGGCCTCGGACATGGCTTTCTTCATGAACCTCCTGGAATGGTCCCTACAGGATGAGACCTTGCTCTCCATCCGCTCCAAGGGCTCGTCCTACCGGCCCCTGCGGCCCTTGCCTGGCGCCGCGGTCTTCCTCGTCAAATACTCGATCATCCTGCTGCTGCCTCTGGCCCTGGTGGCCGCGGGCTGGCGCCGCTACGCGCGCCGGCAAGCCCTGCGGCGGGAACTGGCGCGCTGTTTCGATGAAGCCTAAGATCCTCCTGGCCACGATCTTGGCGGCCGCCGCCCTGGCGGCCGCGGCGGCCCTGCTCTTCTGGCGCGAGCAGCCCGCGGAGCCTTCCCGTCCTTTGGCTAAACTCGCGGCGCCGGACCTGGCGCGCATCGAGCTCGACCGCGACAACGCGCACATCGCCCTGGAGCGCGCCGGGGGCCGCTGGCGGCTGACCGCGCCGGTCCAGGACGAGGCCGATGGCGAAGCGGCCGACGACCTGGCCCGGGGCCTGCGCGGACTCAGCCTGGGCTCAGAAGTATCGCGCGATCCCGCGGGCTACGCGGCCTACGAGGTCAATGAAGCAAGCGCGACGCGCATCCGTGTCTTCTCCCGAACCAGCGCCGCCCCGGTCCTGGACGCCTTCTTCGGCAAGGCGGCCTTCGGTGGCTCCGTCTACTACCGCCCCAACCGCGAAGCCGCGGTGTTCCTGGCCGAAGGCGTCCCGGCCTCCCTGCTGGGCCGCGACGCGCAGGACCTGCGCGCCAAGGCGCTGGTACCCATGTCCCTAGGCGAACTGGAAAGACTCGAGTTCTCCTCCAAGACGGGACGATTTGCCTTGACGAGGTCGAGCGGCGCCTGGACCGCGTCGGGGCGCAATCTCTCCACGGACCAAGCCGAAGCGCTGGTCCTGGCGGCGACCAGCCTGCGCTTCCTGAGCTTCACTCCGGCCGACGCGCCGGCGGCGAAGATGGGCCTGGACCGACCGGCCGCGGACCTGGTGGCCGTCGGCGGCGGGCGCAGCGAGCGCATCCGCATCGGCCGGGAAGAGTCCGGGCGGCGCTACGCGGAAGTAGCGGGGCGCCACGCCGTGGGCTTCATTTCCAAGTACGACGCTGACGGCCTGCTGAAGCTGCTTTCAGCTCGACCAAGACCCTAGAGCGTCCGAAGCAATCCGTCGAGGGCCCGCCACACCTCGTCCACCGGAACCTCGCGGCCCCCGGCGTCTATGAGGCGATGGCCGGGCAGATGCGCGTAGCCGAACTTCCACGGCTCGGTCCCCTGGAATATCTCGACCGTCGGAACTCCCAATGCCACGGCCAGGTGCATGGGCCCGGTATCGCCCGTAATGAAGGCACGGGCCTGCGCCAGCGCGGCGGCGAAGCCGCGCAGCGGCAGGGCCGGGGCTAAGAAGGCGCCCGCGGGCGCCTTAAGCCCCGAGATCAAAGCCCTCTCCGCGGGACCGGCGAAGAGCGCGCAGCGCCGCCCCGAGGCCAGGATACGGCCCGCTAGCTCCAGGAAATTCCCGATGGGCCAGCGCTTCTCCGCGCGCGCGCCCACAAAGATAGCCACATCCCGCTCCGCCAGGCCCCAAGAGGTCCACAGCGCCCGGCCCTCGGCGCGCTCCGCCGGGCTCAGGAAGAACTCCGGCTGGGCCGCTACGGCGCCCGCCGCCGCGCCGGGGGCGGCATGGCGCAGCAAGCAGAGCAGATTATCGGTGATATGCAGGGGCCCCTGCGGCGGCGGCACCAGCGTATTAAGGAACGTCCGCGCGTCGCCGCGGTCGAAGCCCACCGTCCGAGGGGCGCCAGTGAGGGCCGTGATGAGCGCGCCGCTCAAGGAGAAGGACTGCGCGGCCGAGGCGTCGATGGCCAAGTCGTAGCGGCTGCGGCGCACCGCGGCGAGCAGGCGCCAGGGCAGGCTGGGGTCGGGCCAGAACATGGCCTTGGGCAGGACCAGGAGGCCCGCGACATTGGGATTATGGCGGAAGACCTCGCCATAGGCGTCCGAGATCAGGACATCCGTGGCGGCCGCGGGGAAGACCTCGCGGATGACCTTCAAGAGCGGGGTCAGGAAGAGAAGGTTTCCCAGGCGGCTGTCCTGCCGGACGATGAGCACGCGGCGCACGGCGGAAGGGTCGAGCGACGCGGCGGGAGGCGTAGGCCGGGGCAGGACAGCGCACAGGAGCGCGCGCAGGACGCGGCTGCCGGCCCGCTCGAAACGCTTGGCACCGTCTTTGATCAAGCCGCTCAAATCGCCCGCCAGTATACCATTTGGGCCGGGGCCGTCAGAATCTGCGCAGGACATAGCCACGGGATTTCAGGTCCAAGAAATACTCGTACCTCGGCCGGCGGGGGAAGAGGCGCGCGGCCTCGTCCTCATCCCTTCCCGCCACCACATAGACGTTGCCCTTCAGGTCTGGATCGTTGCGCGCATAGAATGTCATCTTCATCAAAACGAGGCGGCCCAGAACCGGTCTGGACCAGAGCGCATCCCGAACGAAGATGAGCGCGTCATGAATGCCCAAGCGCTCGGCTTGCAGGAAAGGGTCCATCCGGTACTCGTTATCTTCCCGGATCCAGGCTATCGTGCCGGGCAGGTAGAAGGCCAGATTCGCGCCCAATAAAGCGGGGATCAAGGCACAGGCCCATTTCCGGGAATAGCGCCGCAGCAGCGCCAGGATCAGCCGCGCCGCGAACAAGCAGAAGATGAAGCTGGCCTCGTAGAAGCGCCTCTCTCCAAAGCGGCCATGCTGCTTGTCGTAGAACAAGTGGCCGATGACGACGCTGCCGACAATGGCGAGCAACGCGCAATGCGGGTGCCGCAAGCGCGGATTGCGCCACGCCTCGAAGACGCCGAAACCGAGCCCCGCGAGGAGCAAGGGCAAAGACAGATTCCAATCGCCCGCGCCGACGTCCTTGAGGTTCCCGCTGCGGAAGACGCCGTAGGCGAATAGCCATTTCGCGGTGTCGGCCAGCATGGCCCAGAGCCGCACGGCGCTCTCCCACTTGAGGTTGCGCCACACCGCGAGGCGGCCGCCGGAGTTCGCCATCTTGAGATAAAAGTTCCCGGCGATGACGCCGTCGAAGACCAACAGCGCGACGACCGCCGCGGCCGCGGCCGCCAGAGGGGGGAGGATGTCCCGGGCCGCCCAGTGCCTGCCGCCGCGGCTCCTGGCCGCCACCAGGACGACCAAAGGCAGCAGAACCCAAAAGAGTTCGAAAGGCCGGATCCCTAAACCCAGTATTCCGGCGAGCCCGAGCCAAAGCCAGGTCCTGCCCCAGCCGGCCTCGGCACGCCGCAGCGACCGCAAACCCAAATCGGCGCAGACCACGGCCAAAAACAGAGCGCCGACATGGCTGGAGTAAGAAGCCGAGAAGAAACGGAACGATGGAGCAACGGCCAGTAGCAATGTGGTCAGCCAAGCCAAAGCCGGATCCCGGTAGACATCGCGTACCAATCGGAACAGGAGCAGCAGGGTCGCCGACGAGAGCAGCGCCACGAGAGCCGGCACGCTGCCCAGCCGCAGCCCGACCGCCAGGAGCAAAGGATACAAAGCCGGATAGGTGCCGAACCAGCGGCCGTCCTGGACGGCCAGATAGTGCGTCATGAACAGCTCCGGATGGGGCGGCGCCGGCGCGGAGAGGCGCAGGCTGGAGAATATCCGCGCCTGGAACAGGATGGCGAATTCATCGCCCGTATTGGGAATCACGGTCAGCGCCGTCCGGAAGAACCAAAGCACGACGACGAAATTCAGGCCGGCTAAAGCCAGAAGCGCCGCCCGCTCCATAGGGCCGGCGGGCGCGGCAGGCGCCTGGCCTTCGGCATGGGTATCGACGAGAATGCTCACTGGATGCAACTCAGGACCTGCGTGGTGTATAATAGCATTCCCGGCCGCCTAGACTCCGGGCCACATCCCATCTTGATGCCGCCTGAAACCACAGGTCCCGGACCAGCTCCCAGCAAGATCCGGCTCTGGATCCCGAGCCTCCTGCTCCTCCTATTGGCTCCCGCCGAGATACTGCCCGCCCTGCGCCATTTTTGGTTCACCGACAAGGCCGTAGACATCCACCTCAGGCTCATGGCCGGGGCCATCGGGGCCAGCGGCGTCCTGGCCGTGATCATCGTGGCCTGGCCTAAGGCACGCACCTGGACCTGCGAGCACCTGGATCGGCTGGGAGGCGCGAGCCGCGGCGCCAAGGCCGCTTGGCTGGGCATCGCTTACCTAGGGATTTTCGCCTTGCTCTTCTGGCTGAAGTACTGCCAATACCGGGGCTTCCAGCTCCCCCTGGACTCGGCCGCTACCGGCAACATCTGCTACAACATCGCCCATCGCTTGAGCTTCGCCTGCCCGCTCTTGGGCATAGACAACTATTTCGCGGTGCATTTCGTACCGCTGTTAGCCGTGCTGGCGCCCATCCTGTTGATATGGAACAGCCTGCTGCCTTTGATCATCATCGAGACCATGCTGGCGGCATCCGTGCCGCTGGCCGCCTATCACCTGGCTTACCGCAAGACCGGGTCGTCCTCCGCGGGATTCGCGGCGCTCTGGCTCGTGTTCACCAGCCCATTCCTCTTCTACCTGGCCGGCGCCAGCGTCTATCCGGGCAAGTACATGAGCTATTTCTTCGTATGGGCCTTGGTCTGCGCGGAAACCGGCTCCTGGCGCCTGGCCTCCGTTGCCTTCGTGCTCATGGCCCTGTCCGTAGAGCAATCTTGCATCGCTTTCTTCGGCCTGGGGGCGTATCTGGTCCTGCGTCTGGGCGCCAACAGGCGGGCTTGGCTGATTGGGACGGCGATAGTCCTCGCCTCCGCATGCCTCTTCTGCCTCGAGCTCAAGCTGAGATTCTCCTTCCCCACGGCCGCGGGGTTCAGGGGCTGGGAGATGTACAGCCATTGGGGCCCCACGCCCAAGGCCGCGCTGGCCTCCGCGTCTGCCGCCCCGCTGCAGACCTTGCAGCTCCTGTTCTGGCCTTGGGCCAGGCTCAAGCCCGCCTGGGACATGCTTGTCTCCACCGGTTTCCTGCCCCTCTTGACGCCAGCGAGCCTGGTGCCGTGGGCGATCAACTATCTGCCCGGATTTCTGGCCGGCGCCGGCGACATCTTCCACGAAGGACGGCTCCAATACGCGGGCTACTTCATCGGCCCGCTCTGGTGGGCCGCGGTCTTGGGGCTCATCAAAGCCCACGCCTGGCTGGCGCGCAGGCAGAAGGCGCATTGGCTGCTGGCCTTCGTCCTGGCGGCTGGCGCGGTCAATCTGAGCTGCGGGCCGGACATCCTCTTGCGCAAATGGGCGTCGTCCTATTTCAGCGACGGGCCGCGGACTGCCGCCGCTATCCCCGCCGAGGCGAGCCTGTGGGCCCCGCAATTCATGTCATCCTGGGTCGCCTGCCGGTCTTTCCTCCAGCTCTTGCCTGGGGACGATTCTCGGGGTAAGGCATTCCTGCCGGACTATGTGCTCCTGGACCTCAGCGGCCCTTGGATGTCGACCGCAACGCCGGCGCGGGACAGCGTCATGACCTTTCTGGCCCGCGAGAGCTACGCCGTCACGCAGCAGACCTGGCCGTTCGTCTGGCTCAAGCACCCCCGGGCCCCGCTGGCGCGGCCGGGCGGCGTCCCAACGCCTATAGAATTGCCGCCGCCGGACGCTTCCGGATCCGAATACATGAAACGATTGCTCGGCACGGACCGTCAGGCCGGCGCGGAGCAGTGGACCCTGCGTCTGGCCGCACGGGGATCGGAGCAGGCGCAGTACAACCTTGGGAACATGTATGAGCAGGGCCTAGGCGTCCGGCAAGACCATGCCGAAGCCGAAGGCTGGTGGCGCAAGGCGGCCGAACAAGGTTACGCGGAGGCACAGAACAGCCTCGGAGTGTCGGCCATGAACCGCGGCGAATGGAGCGCTGCGGCGGGATGGTACCGCAAGGCGGCGGAGCAGGGCAACGCCATGGCGCAGAAGAATCTGGGCATCTGCCATGTCACGGGCCGAGGCCTGGCGCGCGATATCCCCGAAGCCATACGCTGGTTCCGCAAGGCCGCGGAGCAGGATGACGACATGGCCCAATACAACCTCGGGGTCTGCTTGTTGTCCGGGGGCGAAGCCACGGCCCGCGACCGGGACGAGGCAATCTACTGGCTGCGCAAGGCTGCCGCACAAGGCAATGAGCGGGCCAAGGCGCAGCTCGCGCGGCTGCAAGGCGCGCCGGCGCCATGACGCCGGCCCCGGACTGCCCGCTGACTCTCAAAGCGGTATAGTATGGCCATGCCCCGCGACCCCATGCCGAGCCGGGCCGCCCTCCTGGCCGCCATGAAAGCCTCGCCCCTCTTCTCCGCGCTGAAGCCGGGCGCGCTGGACTTCGTCCTGCGCCGCGGCTCGCTGCGGCGCTGCCCGGCCGGCGAGACCGTGGTCCAGGCCGGCGAGCCCGCCGACTGCTTCTTCCTCATCGTCTCCGGCCGGGTCAAGGTCTTCAAGATCTCCGCCCGCGGCGGCGAGCAGGTCCTCCACGCCTTCGGCCCGGGCGAGACCTTCGGCGAGGCCGCCATGTGGTCGGGCGGCCGCTACCCCGCCTATGCCGAGGCCGTCACACCGGCCGCCCTCTTCGCCCTGTCGCGCCGCGCTCTGCGCGACGCCTTCGCCGCGGACCCGGAGCTGGCCATCGGGATGATGGCCGGTTTGTCGCAGAAGCTGCGCGAGTTCGTGCGCCTGATCGAGGACCTGACCCTCAGGGAGGTGCCGGCCCGCCTGGCCGGGGCCCTGCTCGACGAAACGCGGCGCGCCGGCGCGCCGAGGTTCCGCATGCGGCAGTCCAAAGCAGAGCTCGCCGCGCAGCTCGGCACCATCCCGGAGACCTTGAGCCGCGCCTTGCGCAAGCTCAAGGACGCGGGCCTCATCGCGGTGCGCGGCCCGGAGATCACCGCGCTCAAGCCCGCGGAACTGCGCAAGCTCGCGGATGACGCTTAGCCCATTTTCCCGCTTGACCTAAGTCAATGCCTTTCCGCGCGCTCCGTTCCATAATATAGGAGAAGGACCAAGATCATGAAAACGGATATCCAAGGAGAAACCAACATGAACATGTTCTGCTATCAGTGCGAGCAAACCGCGGGGAGCAAGGGCTGCGAGAAGATGGGAGTCTGCGGCAAGGACCCTGTCGCGGCCGGGCATATGGACGAACTCGTCCAGGAGTGCCTCGCCGTGTCCCAGTACGCGCACCGTGCGCGCCGGTTCGGCGCCGCGGACCGCGATATAGACGCCTTCGTCGTCGAGGCCCTCTTCACCACGGTCACCAACGTCAATTTCGATTCCAGTCGGCTCGCGGAATGGACCGGCCGCGCCCAAGCCATGAAGGAGCGCGCGAAGAAGCTTTACGAGGACGCCTGCCGCAAGGCGGGACGGCCTGTCGAACAGGTGCCGGCGCCAGCCTGCGCGGCCTCGGTGGGGGGAAAGCTCGAGAAGCTGGGCAAGGACGTGGGCGGCCTGCAGGAGCTCATCAAGTACGGGGTCAAGGGCATGGCGGCCTACGCCGACCATGCGCGCGTCCTCGGCGTGGAAGACCCCGCGGTCTATGCTTTCTTCCATGAGGCCCTGGATTTCCTGGCTTCCAACCCCGCCGAGGTGGACAAGCTGGTGGGGATGTCCCTGAAGGTCGGCGAGTTCAACCTCAAGGTCATGGAGATGCTGGACCGCGCCAACACCGGCGCCTACGGCCATCCGGAGCCGACCCAGGCGCGGATCACTCCGGTCAAGGGCAAGTGCATATTGGTCTCCGGCCACGACCTCAAGGACCTCCACGAGCTGCTCCGGCAGACCGAGGGCAAGGGGATCAACATCTACACCCACGGCGAGATGCTGCCTTGCCTGGCCTACCCGGGGCTCAAGAAGTTCAAGCACCTGGTGGGCAACTACGGCGGCGCCTGGCAGGACCAGCAGAAGGAGTTCGACGCCTTTCCGGGCGCGGTGCTGATGACCACCAACTGCATCCAGAGGCCGAAGGAGACCTATAAGGCCCGCATCTTCACCACGGGCCTAGTCGGCTGGCCGGGGGTCGCGCATGTGCCCAACGGCGACTTCTCGGAAGTGATCAAGGCCGCTCTGTCCGCGCCGGGATTCACCGAGGACGCTGCGGCCAAGTTCATCACCGTGGGATTTGCGCGCAACGCGGTGCTGGGCGTGGCGGGCAAGGTGGTAGAGGCGGTCAAGGCCGGCAAGCTGAAGCATTTCTTCCTCATCGGCGGCTGCGATGGCGCCAAGCCGGGCCGCAACTACTACACGGACTTCGCCCAGGCCGTGCCCAAAGACTGCGTCATCCTGACCCTGGCCTGCGGCAAGTACCGCTTCAACAAGATGGAGTTCGGCGACATCGGCGGCATACCGCGTCTGCTGGATGTGGGGCAGTGCAACGACGCTTATTCCGCGATCCAAATCGCCTTGGCCCTGGCCAAGGCCTTCGATTGCGGGGTCAACGACCTGCCGCTGTCCTTCATCCTGAGCTGGTACGAACAGAAAGCGGTCTGCATCCTGCTGACCCTTCTGCACCTGGGCATCAAGAACATGCGGCTGGGGCCGTCTTTGCCCGCCTTCGTGGGGCCCGGCGTGCTGAAGGTCCTGGTGGACAACTTCGGGCTCAAGCCCATCACCACGGCCCAGCAGGACCTGGACGCCATACTGGGCGCGCCCAGCAAGGCTTAAGCGACCTCTCTTCGGGGGCGGCCGTTGGACCGGCCGCCTCCGGAGGAGCGATGAACGGAGGATTTATGAACCAAGGCGAAGCGAAGCCCGGACCCGAGGACCTGAGAGGCCAAGTCCTGAATGCCGCCGGCCTGGTGGATTATCAGGCCGGAGCGGTGGTGAGCCGGACCGTGATCAAGAAGGAGACCGGCACGGTGACGATATTCGCCTTCGACCAAGGCCAGGGGCTCAGCGAGCACACCGCGCCTTTCGACGCGCTGGTCTTCCTCCTGGAGGGGGAAGCGGAAATACGCATCGCCGGGGCGCCGCGCCGCGTCAAGGCCGGGGAGATGATCATCCTGCCGGCCAACCAGCCGCACGCTTTGCAGGCCGTGGCGCGCTTCAAGATGGCGCTCGTCATGATACGCTCCTGAAAACCAGGCAGCCGATCCGCTAGCGCGAGTTGGGCAGGCTGCCCTGCCTCGCCAGAGCGGCGGCAAGGTTGTAGCGCGCTTCGGGATAGTCCGGCCGGATCCGCAGGGCCTCGCGGTAATGCGCGATCGCTTCTTCGACCTTGCCTTGTCCCGCCAAGACCAGGCCCAGGTTGCCGTGCACCTCCGCGGAGTCCGGCTTGATCCTGAGAGACTCGCGGTAATGCCAAACGGCTTCCTCCAACCGGCCGCTCCTCAGCAGGGCATAGGCCCAACAATCGTGGGCATAGTCATAGTCCGGCCTGAGCCTTAAAGCCTCGCGAAGCTGCGCGATGGCATCATCCAATTTCCCTTGCCCGGCCAACACCGCTCCCAAGTTGCAGTGCGCATCCGCATAGTCCGGCCGGATCCGCAGAGCCTCCAGGTAATGCGCTATCGCTTCCTCCGCTTTGCCTTCCGCCGCCAATGCCACGCCCAGGTTGTTGTGAGCCACGCTGGTCCCGGGCCGCAATGCGATGACATATCTCCACAAGGACTCGGAATCGCGCCAGACCTGGACCTGTTGCCAAGTCAAACCGGCCAACCCGACGACCACAAGGATCGCCCCCAGGCTGAGGAGTCTCCGGCCCCAAGCGTTGGCGCTGCGCCAAGCCCAGCCGAAACCCGATGCGGCCAGCAGCGCCCAAGGCAGACAAGAGAGATAGCTGTAGCGGTCGGCCACGAGTTGAATCCCGAATGAGACGAAGCCGAGGACTGGAGCTAATGTGACGGCATAGCAGGCCCAGGCCGCCGCTATCGCGGGCCAGCGCCGATAAGTCAGGAGCAAGCCCGCAATCATGCACACCACAACCGCGGCGCTGACCAGGAACGGCCAAGCGAATGCGTCGAACGGGACGGGCAGCTCGTACAGAGGGCAGAGGTGAACCGGCCATATCGTCTTCCAGAGATAGAAGGCCAGCCCAAAGGACGCTCGCGCGCAATGGGCGAAGATATTCTCCACGAATATCGCTCCCTGCTTTTGCTCGCCGGCGTATTCGGCCAGCGCGACAAGGAAGGCGGGGATCAGGAACGGGAGCTTCTCCAGCCAAATCCGGCGATAGCCGACGCCGAACCAATGCCTGGCCTCCGCGGGCAGGCGCCGCAATGGGTAAAAATCGAGGATGATGAACACCGCGGGCAGGGTCATGACCATGCTCTTGGAGAGCAGGGCCATGGTGAAAGCTGACCAGCAAACCACCGGCCATTTCTTTCCGGACGGGCCTTCGTCCCCGTGCCGCCTGAGATAGGCATAGACGGCCCACAAGCAGAAGAAGCCGGAGAGCACGTCCTTGCGCTCGGTGACCCAAGCCACGGACTCTGCGCGCAGGGGGTGGACAGCGAATAGCAAGGCCGCCAGACCGGCCAAAAGGCGGGGGGAGATACTGCTCGGAACAGCCGAGCGGCGCATGAACCATGCCGCCAACGCATAGACCAGCGTGGCATTGGCGGCGTGCAGAAGGACATTGGTCAAATGATAGCCGAAGGGGTTCATACCCCAGACCAGATAGTCTACGGCGCAAGTCAGCCAGACCAAGGGCTGATAGTGGCCGACCGTCGAGGTGGTGAACATCCAACGCAGATTGGCCCAGCCCAGGCCGCGGTAATGCGGGTTGGTCAGGAAGTTGACGTCATCGTCCCAGGTCAGGAAGCCGTTGCGCAGGGAGCCGGAGAATACAAGGAAGGTCGCCAGGGCGATCAGGATGTACGCAAGAATATCTGCGCGGCGCTCAGCGCTATGCGCCCTGTTCTCAGGACAATCCGAGGTCTTCATGTGCCAGGTTTGCGGCTGCCGATATTCAACTCTATCCGCTGTGCAAATTCAACTGGTTTGGGGACCGAGGGCGCAGCATCAACATCTATCGCCGACCTAGGCCTAGCGGGCCGAACGCGCGGCTGCCAGATGGCTCGTCGTCAAACCCTCCGCGACCTAGTTTATGATATCATGCATGGCGCATCGATGAGTGAAGGCTTCGATTTCGGTGATAACTGGCGGGCGTATCTGGCCTGCCTCGACGCCGGGCATATCGCCCGGGCGCGGGAAGCGCTGGCCGGGCTTCTGGGCGTGGAAAGCCTGGAAGGCAAGACGTTCCTGGACATCGGCTGCGGCAGCGGAATCGCCAGCTTGGCCGCCGCGCTGCTAGGCGCCGAAGTCCGCTCCTTCGACCTCAATCCGAAATGCGTGGAGTGCGCCCGCTCGCTGAAAGCGAAATTCGGCCCTCCCGGCGCGACATGGTCCATCGAGCCTGGCTCCGCCCTGGATGAAGACTTTCTGCGCTCGCTGGGCCAATACGACGTCGTCTATTCCTGGGGGGTCCTCCATCACACAGGCGACCTTTGGAAGGCCCTGGCGATCGCCGCGCTCCCCGTCAAAGAGGGCGGCATCCTCGCCCTGGCGATATACAACGACCAGGGGCGTGCCACGCAAGCGTGGCGGCTCGTCAAAAGGGCCTACAACCTGCTTCCGCCGCCGCTGCGCTTCCTTGTGTTTTACCCCGCGCTCATCCGGCTATGGGGGCCGACGATGATCAAGGACCTTTTTAGGGGACGCCCGCTCCACACATGGCGCCATTACGGGGGGCGGGGGATGAGCCCCTGGTTCGACGTAGTGGACTGGGTGGGCGGCTATCCCTTCGAGGCCGCGAAACCGGAGAAGGTCATCTCGTTCTTCTCTCTGAGGGGCTTCTCTCTCGAGAGACTGCTCTCCGCCGACGGCGGCTCCGGCTGCAACGAGTTCCGCTTGCGCAACACCGCACCAGCCGGTAGTGGCAAGCCCAGGCCGCGACCTCTAGAAACGTTTTGACCTTGCGGTCGCATCTCTCCGGCTGTCTTTCCGCATGGCCGCGCTGTCAATAAACTCAATCACACGGCCGGTCTTACAAGACGGGGCTCATCCCTTCCGCATGAGGATTTTTTCCTCCGCCATTATCAGTACCTGCCGCCGCCCGGGCGCACGCGCAAGCCGCGCAGAAGCCGCGCCGTCTCCCCGATTCCTTCCCGCATATCCCCCTTGAACGCGAATCCAAGGGCGCGGAATTTATCGCACAGGACCGTATAGGACAGCTGGTTCATGATAGGCGAATCCACCAGTTCCACCTTAAGGTCCGGGACGAATTCCCTGATGATCGCGACGATCTCTCCCACGGAGGAGTTGTCTGTCAGGACGTTATAAATCTGGTTGTCGAATCGGGAGGTCTCAAGTATGAACCTGACGGCGCGCACGGCGTCCCCGAGGTCCAGGTAAGGCCGCTTCTGGTCCAGCGCCGTGCGCCAGACCGTTATCGGAAGGCCGTTGACGGCCTGCCAGACGAACTTGTTCACCGCCGTGTGGAAGCGCATCCCTATGGACGTGCCGTAAATGGTGCCGAACCTGCAAATAACGAACTTAAGCCCCTCGCGCGGCCCCATTTCCGTCAGCAGACGCTCGGCGCGCAGCTTGCTTTCGGCATACGGGCTTGCGGTTTAAGCTGGCCGGCGGAACAATTCTCATCAACCACGGTATCCTGGGTGCCGTACACGCTGGTCGTGGATAGGAAAACCAGCCTGCAGCCGCACTCGGCGCAGGCTGCGGCCACGCGCTACGTTCCCTTGTAATTCACCAGTTCCACCTGCGCCTGGTTGTCAAAACTGCCTGCCGCGTTGGTTATGGCGGCAAGATGTATCACCGCGCCGGCGCTGGTCAGGAAGTTGACGTCGTCGTCCCAGGTCAGGAAGCCGTTGCGCAGGGAGCCGGAGAATACAAGGAAGGTCGCCAGGGCAATCAGGATGTACGCGGCTATATCAGCGCTGCGCGCCTTGTTCTCAGGGGAATCGGAAGCCATTGTCTGCCAAGTTCGCTGCTGCCGATATTCAACTCTATCCGCTGTCCGAATTCAACTCGAAATCGCATCCTTTTGGCGCTGATAAGTTCTATAATGTTTTTCTTTTAAGGAGAGTCAGATGATACCCGTCTTCCGGCCCAGCATGGGCGACGAGGAGTGCGACGCCGTATCCGCAGTGCTGCGGTCAGGGTGGATAGGGCTCGGCCCTCGCACGAAGGAATTCGAGGAGCGCTTCGCTGATTACCTGGGCGTGCGCTACGCGGTCGCCGTCAATTCCGCGACCGCCGCGCTGCATCTGGCGGCGAAGGCGCTCAACCTGGAAGGCGCCGAGGTCGTGACCACTCCCATGACGTTCGTCTCGACGAACCACGCGTTGCTCTATGTCGGGGCGGAACCGGTCTTCTGCGACATCGAGCCGGACACTCTCAACCTGGACGCAGCGAAGATCGAGGCGCTCGTCACATCGCGGACCAAAGCGGTGATGGTCGTCCATTACGGCGGTTATGCCGCGGACATGGACCGCATCCTGGATATCGCCCGCCGCCGCAAGCTCCTCGTCATCGAGGACTGCGCGCATGCCTGCGGTGGCGAGCACCGCGGCCGCAAGCTGGGCGCTATCGGCGACATCGGGTGCTTCAGTTTTCACGCCGTAAAGAACCTGGCCACCGGAGACGGCGGCATGGTGACGACCAATGACGAGGCCGTGTACCGCCGCCTCATGAAACTCCGCTGGCTGGGCATCACGAAAGACACCTGGAGCCGGGAAAGCGGGGACTCCCACGGCTACTCCTGGTACTACAACGTCGAGGAACTCGGCTATAAGTGCCATATGAACGACATCACCGCGGCCATAGGCCTGGTGCAGCTGGCCAAGCTTGACGCCGCCAACGCGCGCCGTCGCGCGCTTACGGAGCGCTACAACCGCGCCCTGGCCGGCCTATCGGAGGTGGAGACACCTGTCCGCCGCGACTACATGACGATGCCCGCGAGCCACAACTACGTCATCCGCTGCTCCGACCGGGACGGACTGCATGAGGCGCTCAAAGCAAAAGGGATATCCACGGGCGTTCACTATATACCGAACAACCACTACGAGATGTACCGCAAATTCCGCGGGGCCACCCCAGTCTGCGACGCTGTGTGGAAGCGCTTGCTCACATTGCCGCTGTTCCCGGACCTCAGCGACGAGGAGGCGGACCGAGTAGCTGCTGCCGTGGTCGCGCACTTGCGCGCGCACTGAATTCGACACTTGTCACATTACAGGCCAGCCCCGTACTTGCTGAAAACGGAATTGGAGGGACGCTATGAAGATCAAGGAAATACTTAGAAAAATTCTGAGAAGGCTTTCCATTACTCCTCCGCAACGAGACTACTATAGAGATTGGATCTCGGACGAAGGGAAGATTTATAGACAAAAAGTATGCGAAAGGCAAAAAAAGGATGGATCAAAGCCGTTGGTGGCGAATCCCACAATGGATGAGATCAGAATGGAAATCGCAAAATACAATCCATCTTCAGTATTAGAGATCGGATGTGGATGGGGAAGGCTTATGGAAGGCCTGACCAATGATTTCAATATCGAAGGTTGTGATTGCTCAACGGACATGATGAAGATGGCGGGAAGCAATTTGAAGATATTTTGCTGGGATATTGTCAAGGAAGGCTGCCCAAAAGAACTTGCCAAATGGGACGTGTTGTTTTGTCGCGGGGTGTTTTCGTCTATCGTTGAGAACAAAGCACGGCTCAAGAAGAGCATAGAAAACACATTGAATGTCACAAAAAAGGCGCTTATTATTTGGGAATGGCCTGAAGTATTGGAAAAAATCAGGGTCGTCAGCACTGATGAAAGACTCATACTGAAGCCAATAGAGCACTTGGATGAATAATGGGATCCGCTGATGAGGATTCTGTTCGCGACACTCGGAGATGAGACCCTCGCGAGCAGCCGCACGCGCGTCTTTCAATATCTCCCGCACCTCAGACGGGCCGGTGTGGCCGTGGAAGTGTTCGTCTACGGCTGCCGCTCTTCCTTCCTAGGCCGCAGGATCATCGGGCCCATCACAGAACACCTCCATCGCTGCGCCGCGACGCTTGAGCTTCTGGCGCGGGCCTGCCGAGCCGATGTCGTATTCCTGCAGAAGATATTCGTCCCGGCGTTGGCGCTGCGGCTGCTCCGAATGGCCGGCAAGCGCCTGGTCTTTGACTTTGACGATGCCGTCTACACGGTGCAGCCGGAGGCCTCCCCTGATTCAGCCAGGCAAGCCCGGGCGCTGACGCGCCAGTTCGAGCAGACAGTGTCACGGTGCGACCTCGTGGTGCTTGAGAATGAATTCACCGAAGCGCGCGCCGCGCGGTTGTGCCCGAAGGTGCTGCGCATCACGGGACCGATCGATACGGAGCGCTATCTTCCCGCTTCCCGGCCCGCCGCCGCCGATGTGACGATCGGCTGGATCGGCAGCCTGTCGACGACCGTCTATCTGCGCCTGGTGGCCAAGGTGCTCTCGCGGCTGAAGACCGAGGTCCCTGGGCTACGGGTTCTCCTTATCGGCGCCGGCCCTGCGGCAATCTCGGCGATGGAGGCCGAGGTTGTGCCGTGGCGGCTCGACAGCGAAGTGGCGCAGCTCTCTCGCTTCGACATCGGCATCATGCCCCTGACGGACGACGAGTGGACGCGCGGCAAGGGCGGCTACAAGGTCCTGCAGTACATGGCGATGGGCATCCCCGCGGTCGCATCCCCGGTCGGAGTGAACCGAGAAATGATCAACGACGGCGTGACGGGATTCCTGGCGGCTGACGAAGAGGCCTGGGCGGCAAGGCTGCGCGAGCTTGCGCTGGATGCTTCCCGGCGCCAGATGATGGGGCGCGCCGCCAGAGAGGAAGCGCAGCGCCGCTACTCTTTCTTCGCAGCCACGCCACGACTCCTTGAGGCGCTGGCCCAGTTGCACCGCCGACCGGAAAGGGCCGCTCGCTGCTCGGGCACGGCAACCTAACATCTCCCACGCCCTATGGATACAAGATCCCCTATGAATATTCCGGAGTCCTACAAACGCATCAACTGCCCCAAATGCGGGAATTCCGAGCAGCGAGTGACCTGCGAAGGGAAAGACTTTTGGCACGGGTTGCCAGGGGCCTTCTTTGTCGGGGAATGCGCAGCCTGCGGCTTCTCTTTTCAAAGTCCGCGACCGGCCGATGAATTCATCGCAGATTTCTATCCGTCCGATTATCTGCCGCATAGCCCAGCATCTGAGTCTATTGTCAGCCCCGGCATGGTCCAACTGCTGCGCAAGCGCTACGGGTACGATCAGATTTCTGAGAAGTCCGCCAATATCAAAGCCTCCTGGAGGACCTTGCCGCTTTTTGACTTTATTCGGCGTTACAAAGCGGATGTGGCGCTCACTCCGAATTTCGTCAGCGACGGAAGATTGCTGGAAATCGGATGCGGCAGCGGCAGCACATTATTGCGGTTGAAACGACTTGGGTGGGGAAAGATGTACGGAGTCGAGTTGATGCCAACAGCGGCCGACCACGCACGCCAACTAGGGTTCGAGGTGACGACCGGTGACATTGATTCAGCCATCGACCAATTCCCAGACAATTATTTCGACGTGATCATCTCCGCCATGGTCGTAGAGCATCTACCTAACCCGTTCCGGATCGTGCAAAAGGTCGCCAAGAAGATCAAATCAGGGGGGCAGTTTCTCTTTTCGACCGTAACCCGAGATTCAATAGAAGCAAGGATGTATGGTCTGTATTGGTTTGGATACGACTTGCCCAGGCATTTGGTCTATTTTAGGGATGTCGACATACGCGACATGTTGGCTCGGGATTTTGATAACATCGCGATTGTCCACCAACCCAGCGCCCTAGATTTCATCCGAAGCGCCACATTTAGGACAGCAGCGGGCCGCGGCACCGTGCTGGACAAAGTGGTCCTCAGGCTCGGGGCGTCAAGAATCGAATGGATGACGTTGCTCTTGGCTCTTCTAAGGATGACCGATCGCGTGTCGATCCGGTGTCGCAAGAAGTAGCCCTTGCGTCAAGAAGACGGCCTGAAGTCATAAGAACTCGCGCCGCGTATCTTCTTTAAAACCGTATTCATGTCCGCATTGAAGCCCAGCCGGTGGTTAAGATACAGGATCAAGCCGCCATATACCGCGCTTCCTACGGCCAGCCGCAAAAATGGGCTCCCAATCAGATTTGTCCCGTAAGCTATAGGCAGGATAAGGGCCAGGTTCAAGGCGGCGATCTTGGAAAAATAATCCAAGGCTTTCACATAGTGGATATACGGGAAGAAAGCCCGCGTCAGATAAATATAAAAGAGCGCGCCGAACAGATTCATTATCAAGAGCGCGAGCGGATATCCCAATCCGCCGAACTTGGAAACGCAGCCATATATCACAGTCACAAGCAGAAGGTTGTAAAGCACCTGAAACCAGAAAGACTCCCTGATCTTTTGCCCGGCCATGAAGATGCGCGCCATCAGGGTCGAAATCCCGTAAAACGGCAAGCTCAACACGAAGAATCTCAAGAACTTGGCTGACAATGCGGTCGCCGCCGCATCAAAGGTGCCTCTTTTAAACAGCAGCGTCATGATTTCCCGGGAATACGCGAATCCGGCAAAACTCACGGGCACCAAGATGAACAGAAGAAACCTGGCTGCGGCAAGAAACACCCTGTTTGTCTCTTCGTAATTCTTTTGCGCATGCTGCTCATTGAATTTGATTCCTGCAACTGACGAAAACTGGCTGGTGATTACGCTGTTGGGCAGTTCAGAAACTTGCTTGCCGTAATTGAGCGCGCTGATGACGCCGGAGCCCAGACCGCTGATCAGGTACATCGGCACGGATGCGGCTAGAACCGAGGAAAGGCTCCCCAGTTGGGTAAACAACATGTTCTTCCATATCCTGCCGCCAAGGACTGTTCGTTTGAAGACAAAATCCCAATTGAGGATGCGCCGCATCAACAGGATCAGAAATACAGCCTGGATGAAATACGCGAGCGAGAGCCCGATCGCCGCGCTGCTTACCCCATACTTGCCGTGAAATATGACGACAAAACCGAGCACAAAGAGGCTGTTGACGATGCCGGTCAGCATGGGGGTAGTGAAGAACTTCTTCGAGGTCAGCACATCCGTCAAGAAATTCAACATGAGCATGGACGCCAGCAAGGGCAGGATGCAATACAGTATCCGCGTATTGGAGGCCAGGAGGTGCTTGTCGAATCTCGATATGAGGGCAAACGACGCCGCGGGGCTCGCCAGCATCGCGACGGTGGCGGCAAGGCCGATGGCGGCGTACGCGTAAAGGAACAGATTGACGAAAGCCGTGCTGGATTGAACGCCTTCCTGCTCATAGAGCCGCATGGATTCAGGAATGATCACGGATGCGTTCAGGTTGGATACAAACCCGACGATGATGCCGACGACAAATAGGGCATAGAAATAGACATCCGTCTGCGCGTTGGTCCCGAAATAAAAAGCGATGGCCAGGCTGGCCAGGAAAGCGGTCGCCTTGGACAGCATGTTGAAGAAGACGGAATAGGCGATTCCCCTGTTGTAGGACTCGGTCCGTAGAAACTGTGGTATCATCTGTTCAGACAGAACGGCGCGGATTTGGATGTTATACAAAAAATCACCTGGGAAGTGCGTTTGACACGATGCCGACAGGAAACCATCAGGCCGACAAGATGAGCGGCATCGCCATCACCATAACCCAGTACCCTCCTGTCGTCGGCGGGGCGGAGAAGAAGGCTCAGCGGCTGGCCGCCAGGTTTGGCGACATGGGCCGGCAGGTCCTGGTCCTGACCAGATGCGGCGCCAAGACGGATGCGATTGGATCCAGCCGCAATGTGACGACCATGCGCTTTGGCGCAAGATGGCTGGCAAACGCGGTCTTTTATCTTAAGACGGCTGGCTCCCTGCTGCGGCTGCGCCGTGATTACGATGTGATCCACAACTTCATGTTCTCATCGCTGAGCATCGTCTCCTGCATCATGGGCAAGCTCCTGTCTAAGCCGGTTTTCATATCAGTCGGAGGCACCGGTGATTACGGCGGGATACGCGACACCACGGGGATGGGCAGGCTGCAAAGCGTGAAATTATGGATCATCCTGAAACTCAAGCCGGTCTTTATATGCCCAAGCCTCCAGTCAAGAAGAGAGCTTGTTGAATTCGGCATCCCGCCGGAGCGCGCCGCATACATTCCCAACCCCGTTGATGCGGACGTCTTTACCATCCCAAATGAAGCTGGAAAAAACGCCTTGCGCGAGGTCCTCGGAATGAGAGGGATGACGTTCCTCTTCCTCGGGAGGCTGGCGCCGGTAAAGGCCATTTGGCGCATTCTGAAGGCGTGGCCTGCCGTGCGCGCCAGCATCGCGGATGCGCGGCTCATCATCGCCGGGGGGGGGCCGGAAGAAGCGGCTCTTCGGAAAGCCGTCGGCGAGTCGGGGATGTCCGATCATGTGACCATGACCGGCGAAATATCGAACGCCCTCGACTACTATCGGGCGGCGGATTTCTTCGTGCTCTCATCGAAGAGCGAAGGCATGTCCAACGCGCTTTTGGAAGCCATGGCCTGCGGGCTTGTCCCGATCGTCACCGATGTCAGCGGCACGGAATCGGTTGTTGACGGGCGGACCGGCTTCAAGCTTCCCAACACGGACGATCCTTCGGTTTTTTCACGGGCCCTGATTGCCGCCGCGCAACTGACGGCGGACGAGAGGGCCGCGATTGGCCGGCGCGCGCGCGCGGCTATAGAGATCACCTGTTCCCTGAACGTCGTCGCCCAGGGCCTGCTCGATCTTTATGCCCGGATCGCGCTTCAGGGGAGATGAAGTCCTACGAAAATGGGGTGACTGAGGGGACTTGAACCCCCGGCCTCCTGGTTCACAGCCAGGCGCTCTAACCAGCTGAGCTACAGCCACCGTTGCGTCACATCCGGCGGATACATCCCGCCGAAGGCCCAAATTATAGCATTACTTCGACGCGCCCCTCAGACCGCCAGCTTCGCCACGCGCGCCTTCAGCCGGCTCGGCATATTCGCCTTGATGACATGGGCCAGCCTCTTGATGCCCTCCTCGATCTGCTCCAAGGAAGGATAAGAGAAATTCAGCCGCATCGTGTTCTGGCCGCTGCCGTCGCAGTGGAAGGCCGAGCCGACCACATAGGCCACGTTTTCCTTAATAGCCTCGTAGAACAGCTCGTCCGCGTTCATGTGCTCCGGCAGGCGCACCCACAAGAACAACCCGCCCTCCGGCTTGGTCCAGGTCACGCCCTCCGGCATCTCGCGCTCCAAGGTCTTCAGCATCAAGTCCTTCTTGCTCTTATAAAGCGTCTTGATGCCCTGCACGTGTTGGCGGAACATCCCGCTCTTGAGGAACTCCGCGGCCAGCAACTGGTTCAACGACGAGGTGCAAAGGTCCAGCGACTGCTTCAAAATCGCCATCTTCTGGATGATCGCCTCGTCGGCCAGGATGAACCCCAGGCGCAGGCCCGGAGCCAAGGTCTTGGAGAAAGTGAACAGCGAGATCACGTTGCCCGTGTTGTTCAGCTTATAGAGCGTCTGCGGCGCCGAGCCCTCGAAGCGGATCTGCCGGTAGGGGGAATCCTCGATCAGGAACACGTCGTAGCGCTCGGAGATCTTCACCAGCTCCATGCGGCGGTGCGCGCTCATGGTCACGCCGCTGGGGTTCTGGAAGTCCGGCACGACATAGATGAACTTATAATGCTCGTCGTCCTGGCGCAGCTTGGCCAGCTTGGCGTCGAGGTCCGCGGTCAGCAGGCCGTTGTCGTCCGACTTGACACCCATCAGCTTGGCCCCGTAGGAATTGAACACCTGCAGGCCGCCGATATAGCTCGGCAGTTCCACCAGGATCGGGTCGGAAGGGTCGATGAAACTGCGGCCCACGATATCCAAGGCCTGCTGGGAGGCAGTGGTCACCAGGATGTTGGCCGGGCTCGCGTTGATGCCCTCTTCCTCGCAGAGCAGTTTCAGGATCTGCTCCTTAAGCTCGGGCAGGCCCTCGGTCGGGCCGTACTGCAAGGCGGTCTTGGAGTTTTCCTTTATAATGCGCTGGGCCAGATCAGCCATCTGCTCGGAGGGGAAGGTCTGCGGCGCGGGCAGGCCGCCGGCGAAGGAAATGATTTCGGGCTTGTTGGTCAGCTTGAGCAATTCGCGGATGATGGAACCCTTGGTGCGGCGGTTGACCGTGGCGAGGTTTTTGACCAGATCGATCATCGGAGTCTCCTTGTAAAGCGGTCCAGCTCTGCCGCGATATTATACCTGAATAGAACCGGAATATCCCAGATTATCGCTCTAGGACTTTGGACCCAGAAAGCCCTGGGCCCAATGTCCCTTCCCACAGGACCGCCCTACGCCTCATAATCCTTTATATGAGAAGCGCCGTTGCCCAAAGCCAAAGCCGGATTGGAGGAGTGATGAATCGCCAGAACAGAACCCTGTGGGTCTCCCTGCTGTTGCTTGCCACCTGCGGCACGATTTCCCGCGCGGAAGAGCCCGCCGTCAAGGACCTTCCCGCCACCCTCACCCAGATCCAGAGCGCCATCAAGAGCAGCGGCGCCAAGTGGGTCGCCGGCGAGACCTCGCTCTCGCGGCTCTCACGCAAAGACTGGCAGCACCGCGTCGGCCTCGGCTTCGCTCCGATCAAGGCCCCACGCCTGCTCATGATGGCCGCGCCCCAGGCCACGCCCGCGAGCGTCGACTGGCGCGCCAACAACGGCAATTTCGTGACCGGCGTCAGGGATCAAGGGCAGTGCGGCTCCTGCTGGGCCTTCTCCTTGACCGGGGCCCTCGAGTCCTATGTTCTCTTGACGCAGAACAAGCCCGGCACCGAGCTCTCCCTCTCCGAGCAGGTCCTCATCTCCTGCGGCGGCGCGGGCTCCTGCAACGGCGGCCAGTTGGATGCCAGCTACCTCAAGAGCACCGGCCTGCCGCCGGCCGACTACTATCCTTATACCGCCACCAACGGCTCCTGCAGCACCGCCAAGCCCGGCTGGAAGACCCATACCTATAAGATCGGCACCTGGGGTTCAGTGGACAAAAACCTCGACGCCATCAAGTCCGCCCTGGCCACCTACGGTCCCCTGCCCATCGCGTTCTATGTCTACGAGGACTTCATGCACTACAAGTCCGGGGTCTACGCCTACACCACGGGCAAGGAGCTCGGCGGCCACGGCGTCCTGCTCGTCGGCTACAACGACGCAGAGAAGTACTTCATCGTGAAGAACAGCTGGGGCCCGAACTGGGGCGAGAACGGCTTCTTCCGCATCGCCTACTCGCAGATGAGCACCTCGGTCAACTTCGGCCTGAGCACCATCGCGTACCACTCCGGCCAGTCCACGCAGATGATGTCCATGCAGAAGGCCGCCGCGCACCATATCAGCGCGGACGAGACCCTGCAGCTCATCGAGCCTTTCCTACAGCAAAGACCGTAGCAACGGCAGATTCGGTAGAGCGGCGCTGGCCACATCCCCAGCGCCGCTCTGCTTTTTTGCCCTGCCGCGAGGCATCCTTCGTTTGATATCATCTCCCAGATGCGGCATTCAAAAGCCCTGATCCTGCTTATCGCCGGAGCCTTCACCCTGGCCGCCGCGGCCCGCGCGACCGAACCCATCACGGTCAGCGTCGGCAGGGTCCAAGGCCTCAATCTGCGCATCTATGGTTTCGTGGAGACGGATTTCATATCGGACTCCACTGAACCGCCCTTCACCGAGGAGCCGGGCAACTATCTGTTGCCCGCGCGGACGACATTCGGGGGGGCGGCGCCGAACTACGCCGGCCGGCACGGCCGCGCCATGATGAGCATCCGCAACAGCCGGCTAGGATTCGAGCTGAACACACCCCAGACCGACGGGGGGCTGCGGAGCCAAGGCGTCATCGAATTGGACATGATGGGCAACGACGCGCCCAACACCTTGCCCGGCAGTACGCCGGGCGCCCAATCGGAGCGCGATTTCTTCGACAACCCCGCGCTGCGCGTGCGCCACGCTTTTGTCAGCCTCACCTATGAAGGCTGGAACGCGAAGATCGGGCAGACCTGGTCGCTGTTGGGCTGGCAGCCCTATTACTTCCCGGGCGAGAACGCCGTCCTCTCCACCCCGGCCACGCTCTACCGCCGATTCCCCCAGGCCCGGGTGACGAACACCTTAGACTTTTCCGGTGCCTGGACCTTGGAGAGTGCCGCGGATATCGCGCGTCCGCCGTCCATGAACTCCCGCGCTCCGGAATACCACGCGGGCCTGCGCCTGGCCTCGACCAAGAGAGTAGGCGCGTCGAGCAACGGCGCCGCCACCAACATGGTCGGCCTCTCCGCCGCGGTCAGCGCGGCGGTCATCCCCATCCAAACCAGCCTCGGAAATCCCACCGGAGGCGCGGTGGCGTTCGACTGGCTCGTGCCCCTCATCGCCTCCTCGGGCGGCGCGGATCGCTCCAACAACCTGGTCTGGGCGGGCGAATTGGCCAGCGGCAGCGGAATGGGCGGGCTCGAGTACACGGGGCTGACTTCCGGCGTGGCCGCGCCCACGGCCGCCCAGGCCGGCACGGCCCTGGATTCCGGCATGGCCGGCATCAACAACAGCGGCGGCATCAGCCTCATCCGCTACCGCTTGTTCCGCACCCACCTGCAGTACTTCCTGCCCGGCGGCAAGTGGGCGGTTGGGGCCGGCTATGCCCAGGCCGAGACCCGCAACCTCGCGGACTTCACCACCGCCAACGCGGGCGCCTTCCTCGCTACGAAGATCCAGTACGGCTACGCCAACCTGTTCTACGATCCCCGCCCCTGGCTGCGCTTCGGCGGCGAGTTCAGCCGGACCCGGGACACATACACCGACGCGGCCAACCGCTTCGCGGCCAACAACCGGGTCCAGGTTTCGGCCTTCTTCATCTTCTAGGCCGCCAACCGGCAGGCACGCGACGGTCTAAAATGGCTAAAATACGCGCATGCCTTTGTCCATCGTATTGCTCGTAGCCTTGGCACTGGCCTTCGATTTCATAAACGGCTTCCACGACTCGGCCAACTCCATAGCGACCGTGGTCTCCACCCGGGTGCTCTCGCCCCGGGCCGCCGTGATCTGGGCGGCCTTCTTCAATTTCATCGCCTTCCTCATCTTTCCCCTGCACATCGCCAACACCGTCGGCCAGGGCATCATCGACCCGGCCATCGTGGACGCCCGCGTCATCGCCGCCACTTTGGTCGGGGCCTCGGCCTGGGACCTGCTCACCTGGCGCTGGGGCCTGCCCACCAGCTCCTCCCACGCCCTCATCGGCGGCTTCATCGGCGCGGCCTTGGCCAAGGTGGGCACGGCCGCCTTGGTCTGGAGCGGCATCATCCGCACTTTGGTCTTCATGGCGCTGGCGCCGGTGCTGGGCCTCGTCCTCGGCCTATCCATGGGCGTGGCCGTGGCCTGGCTCTGCCGCCGCACCACTCCCTTCCGGGTCAACACCGTGTCCCGCAGGGTCCAGCTTTTCTCGGCTGCGCTCTACAGCCTGGGCCACGGCGGCAACGACGCCCAGAAGACCATGGGCATCATCGCCATCCTGCTCTACTCGGCCGGCCTGCTGGGGCCGCGGTTCCACGTCCCGACCTGGGTGGTGCTCTCCTGCCACGCGGCCATGGGCCTGGGCACGCTCTGCGGCGGCTGGCGCATCGTCAAGACCATGGGCCAGAAGGTGGCCCGGCTGCGCCCGGTGGACGGCGTCTGCGCCGAGACCGGGGGCGCCTTGACCCTCTACCTGGCCTCGGCCATGGGCGCTCCGGTCTCCACCACCCACACCATCATGGGCGCCATCATGGGCGTGGGCTCGCTCAAGCGGCTCAGCGCCGTGCACTGGGGCGTGGGGGGGGAGATCGTAGCGGCCTGGATATTGACCATCCCGGCCGCGGCCCTCATCGCCGTCACAGCCTACTGGCTCGTGCCTTTCGCCAAATGACATGGCGGCCGTGAAGCTCCGCGTCCGGCACGCGCTGGCGGCCCTGCTGCTTCTGCGCACCGCAGCTTTTGCAGCGGACCCTAAGTACGGTCCGGCTGGCGCGCCCATCGCCGTTCCGCTGTCCCAAGACCACGGCTACTTGAGCGACCCCGCGCATCCAGCCCCGGACTACTGGCGCTTGAGCTCATTCTATGTGCCGCAGGCCAACGAGTATTCCTGCTCCGTCGCGGCCGTGGCCATGGCGCTCAACGCCCTGCTCAACTCGGGCCGGCTCCGGGGCGACCTGGACAAAAACATCACCCACGGGGAACTTCTTAAAAAGGTCAAGAGCGATTGGAAGGGCCCGGTCTCTCCAGCGGGCGCGGCGGGCAGGCACGGCGTCACCTTGGCGCAGTTGGAATCCTTCTTGAAAGCCGGACTCCGGGCTTACGACGCCGCGGGATTCTTCGTGGAAAAACATGAAGCCGCTGGGGACACGGACCAGGAACTGCAGGTTCTGCGCGCCACCCTCTCCAAGAATGAGGAGGTTGTCCCGCTCGTAGTTGAAAGCCCTTGAGGCGAGACCCTGTTATTGTACACCGGCTTCCCCTTCCTGTCCAATTTCTCGACGGAGAGCTTTGACCAGAACATCCATAGAGGATGCTCCTTTGACTCGCCGCCAG